>NZ_JBJMAW010000007.1:0-160899 GCF_046600735.1 Novilysobacter longmucuonensis | reverse complement strand
GCTGACCCCGAGCGCCTACGCCGAGCAGCTGGCAGCCGATACCACTACGATGAACCCCGGACTCTAGATAGCCCCGCTACTGAAGGCGGGGGGACGTCGGCTGCGCTCGCGGGGATGCTTCGCGTGAGCCGCGACAGATGGGTATCGCCTTTGGCTCAACCCATCCTACGGTGGCTTTCGAATGGAGTCGGCGAGCGCAGCAACTCGCGCAACCGGGCTTGGTTCTACCGACGCTCTCGCTGTCGGTTCACCCTTGCCGCTCTGCAAGATCCTTGCAGGCGTCCTTCAGCCCCGCCCACCAGTAGCTCAGTTGCGCGCCGACGAATCCGGCGGGCTTCAGCGCCGATACCAAGCCGTAGTCGGCGAATTCGCGCCAGCGCTCGTCGCCCTCGGCGATTGCCGAGGCGACCAGGTCGCCGGCGTAAGTGGTCGGTGCGACGCCGTGGCCGCCGAAGGCCTGCGCCAGCCACAGCTCATCGTCGATGCGGCCGATCTGCGGCATCTGGTGGCGGGCATAGCTCATCAGGCCCGACCAGGCGTGCTCTATGTGCACTCCCCTGAGCTGCGGGAAGACCTTGAGCATGTCGCGGTACAGCAGCCGCTCGACCGATTCGGGCGAGCGTTGCAGCACCGAGATGCGGCCACCCCACAGCAGGCGCGTATCCGGCAGCGGGCGGTAGTAGTCGAAGGCGAAGCGGGTGTCATAGACCGCGGCGCGGGTCTGCATGATCTCGTCGATGCGCGCACCGAGCGGTTCGGTGACCATGACGTAGGTCGCGATCGGCAGTACTGCGGCGTCGACGGGTCGGCGCAGGCCCGCGAGATAGCCACCGCAAGCCAGCACCACGGTCTCGGCCTCGACCTCGCCCGTGGGCGTGGTGATACGCCAGACTCCGCGGTCGCGTTGCAGCGAGACCGCCGGGCTGTGCTCGTGAATGGTCAATCCCAATGCACAGGCCGCGGTGGCGATGCCTCGCGCGTATTTGAGTGGATGAAAGTGGAACGCTTTGGGCTCGAACAGCCCATCGTGGTAGCGCTCGGAGCGCACTTGCTCTCGAAGTTGCGCTTGCGCCAGCCATTGCCAATCCACGCCGTAGTGCTTCGAGAGCAGGCGTTTGCGCGAGCGAAGAACCTCGGGGTCGCGGAACCAGTTCGCCCAGATCACGCCGGCTTCGGTCCTGTCGCAATCGATCGCGTGGCGGTCGATGCGCTGGCGGATGGACTCGACCGCCTGGGTGGTGCCGGCGTACAGGGTACGTGCGCGCGCCGTGCCGAGCTGGTTGAGCAGGGCCTGCTCATCGCGCGAGAACCCACCGAACACGAAGCCGCCATTGCGCCCGGATGCGCCGAAGCCGATCTCGTGCGCCTCCAGCAGCACGACATCCTCGACACCGCGCTCGACCAGCCCAAGCGCGGTGTTGACCCCGGCAAAACCGCCGCCAATGACGCAGACGCGCGCCTGCGTCCGGCCGACGAGCGCGCCCTGCCCCAGCCCTGCGGTGGTCAGGCCGGCGCGGTAGTACGTGTCGGGTGCGGGAGTGGCGTTTGTGGCTTGGGAGCGGATCGGCATTGAACCTTGGGCGCTGTGACGGGGCGTGCCTGCGCGCTGCCGGGCTTGGCAGCCCAGCCTACGGAATTCCAGCGTTTGTAGGGCTGGCAGGTCCAGTGGTCGCAGGACGCCGCGCGGTGGGCACCAGAAGCGTGCCCACCCTACGCTTTGCTGGGCCTAGTCGTGGCGGAGCGTCACTCCAACTCGCGCACGCCCAGTTCGTCGAGTGCGTTCTGCATGGTCGCCGCCGCCGCCTCGCTGAGCTTCTCGTGGTCCAGCGCGTAGCGGATGGTCGCTTCGATCAAGCCGATATGCGTTCCGCAATCAAAGCGCGTGCCGCGGAACCGGTAGGCATGCACGGCCTCCTCGGCGAGCAGCGCGGAGATCGCATCGGTGAGCTGGATCTCACCGCCTGCCCCCGGCTGCGTGGTTTCGAGCAATTCGAAGATGCGCGGGTTGAGCACGTAGCGGCCGACCACCGCCAGGGTGCTCGGCGCGACATCGGGTTTGGGCTTTTCCACCATCGCGCTGATGCGGCCCTGGCGGTTGGCGAAGTCCTCGGTCGCCACGATGCCGTAGCTCCCGGTCTGCTCGCGCGGCACGTCCTGGACCGCGATCATGCTGGCGCCGCTGGCTTCGGCGGCATCGGCCATCTGGCTCAACGCCCCTGGCCCGCGGTTCCAGATCAGGTCATCGGGCAGCAGCACCGCGAAGGGCTCATCGCCGATCACCGGCTTGGCGCAGAGCACCGCGTGCCCGAGGCCCAGCGCCTCGGCCTGGGTGACGAACACCGCGCGCACGCCCTTGGGCAGCACGTTGCGGACCAGTTCCAGTTGCTCGATCTTGCCGGCGGCCTCGAGCTTCTGCTCCAGTTCGTAGGCCTTGTCGAAGTAGTCCGCCACCGCGTGCTTGTAGCGGTTGGTCACGAACACCAGGGTGTCGCACCCGGCCTGGATCGCCTCGTCCACGGCGTACTGGATCAACGGCCGGTCGATGATCGGCAGCATTTCCTTGGGTACGGTCTTGGTGGCAGGAAGGAAGCGGGTGCCGAGGCCGGCCACCGGAAAGACGGCCTTGCGGATCCTGGGGTATGGCGGGCGGGACTGCGAAGCTGGGCTCATCAAATCTTCCTGGCGCTGCGGGCGGGGAATGCAACGACGGTCGCGATGTTCTGCCGGCGCACCTCGCCGGTATCGACCGGCTGGAAGTCCGGCACCGTTGCGCGCAGCAGGCTAGCAAGCGCTTCGCGATCGTAACGTGCAGACGCTTCGCGCAGCGCCGCCAGTGCGGGTTCGATCGCCTGGGCCGAGACCTGGCGCTGCTCGGCCTGCAGGATCTTGGGGTGCGCGGTCGGGCGGTAGCGCTCGTCGGCATGGAACAGCGTTTCGTGCAGTTTCTCGCCGGGGCGCAGCCCGGTGTAGACCACCGCAACGTCGCGGCCCGGATGCTTGCCGGCCAGCCGGATCATCTGTTCTGCCAGCAGGCGGATCGGCACCGGTTCGCCCATGTCGAGGGTGTAGATCGCCTCGTGGCTGCCGATCGCCGCGGCCTGCAGGATCAACTGGCAGGCCTCGGGAATCGTCATGAAGTAGCGGGTGACCTCCGGGTCGGTGACCGTCACCGGGCCGCCCTTGCGGATCTGTTCGCGGAACAGCGGCACCACGCTGCCGGCCGAGTCGAGCACGTTGCCGAAGCGCACGGTGACAAAGCCGGTGGAACGCGGGTCGGCCAGCGACTGGCAGACCATTTCGGCCAGGCGCTTGGTCGCGCCCAGCACGTTCACCGGATCGACCGCCTTGTCGGTGGAGATCAGCACGAACGTGCCGACGCCGCGCTCGCGGCAGGCCCGCGCCACGGTTTCGGTGGACAGCACGTTGTTGCGTACCGCCTCGCGCAACTGGGTTTCCAGCAGCGGCACCTGCTTGTAGGCGGCGGCATGGAACACCGCCTCCGGCTCGGCGGCGTCCAGCGCATAGGCGATCACCGCGGGGTCACCGCAGTCACCGAGCACCTGTATGAATTCGAGATCCGGGAAGTCGCGCCGCAACGCCGCTTCGGTCGTGGTCAGGGCCAGTTCGTCGATCTCGACCAGGGTGATGCGGCGGGCACCGTGCCGCGCGCACTGCCGGCACAGCTCCGAGCCGATCGAGCCACCCGCCCCCGTCACCAGTACCGAACGCGCGCCCAGCCATTCGCGGATGGCCTTCCAGTCGGGCAACACCGGCTTGCGCCCGAGCAGGTCCTCGATCGCGACCTCCTTGAGCTCACCGGGCAGCGAGCGGCCTTCGAGCAGGTCCGACAGCCTGGGCACCATCCGGAACGGCAGTTCGGTGCGCTCGCAGGCGATGACCACCCGTTGCAAGGCATTGGCATTGGCCGACGGCATCGCGATGACCAGCAGCCCGGCCGCGGTCTCGCGTGCGATCTCGGCGACGTCCTGCACCTGGCCCAGCACCGGCACGCCCTGCACCTTGGTGCCGCGCAGGCGGGCGGCGTCATCGAGGAATCCGACCGGCTGGTAGGTGCCGAGCCGGCGCAGGTCGCGCACCAGCGCCTCGCCGGCGTGGCCCGCGCCGAGGATCAGGATGCGGACCGAGGTCGGGCTGCTCCGCTCGTTGCTGCGGTCCTTCCAGGCGCGGTACATCAGGCGCGGCGCACCGAGCAGGCCCATCAGCACCAGCGGATACAGCACCAGCACCATCCGCGAGACCGCATCGATGTGCTTGTACAGCACCAACGACAGCACGATCGCGAACAGGCCCAGCAGGCAGGCCTTGAAGATGTTCCACAGGTCCGGGACGCTGGCGAACCGCCACAGCCCCCGGTACAGGCCGACCTGCCAGAAGACCAGCCCCTGCGCCATCAGGACCAGCATGACCTCGGTGGACAACAGCGGCAGCACCGGCGGATTGGGCATGATGCTGAAACGCAGCCAATGCAGTCCCTGCCACACCACCCAGACCATCGCCAGGTCGTGCGCGACCACCGCTCCGCGCGGCATGGCGCTGCTCCAACGATCTCGCCAACCACTCATTCCTTTGCCCTCTGCACCTGTTCAGTTCCGTCCGTTGAGCCGTGTTGAAGCCAGCGCCACAACAAGGCGCCGGCGGTATACCACGCCGCCAGCGCGATGGACACGTGGACCATGCTGCCGCCCCACGCCCAGATCGCCAGCGGGATGGCCGCAGCGCTTGTGATGCCATAGGCCACCGTGACAATACAGTGACCCTTGCGCCTCGCCCAGACCTGATAGGCGTGCTGGGTATGCGGCATCCACCACCGCTCGCCGCGCGCCACCCGCCGCAGCAGAGTCAGCCCGGCATCGATCAGGAACGGGGCGAGCGGCAGCAACAATAGCAGGGACGCCGCACTGACCGGGGCCTGGGTCGTCGCCTGCACCGTGAACCAGGCGACGCTGAGCAGCGCCGCCACGACGAACCCGAGCGCGCCGCTGCCGACATCGCCGAGAAAAATCCTGGCCCGCGGAAAGTTGAATGGAAGGAAACCGGCGCAAGCAGCAACCAGGGCCCAGCCCACCGCAGCCCAGATCCCGTCCGCCACGAAGGCCAGGCTGGATGCCACTATCGCGGCCTGGCTGGTGGCGAGTCCGTCGATGCCGTCCATGAAGTTCCACACGTTGGTCAGGATCACGATCGCCGCCAAGGCGAACACGCCCGTTCCGATTCCGGCGCCGGAGACGACCAGCGCCGCGGCGAAGATCCCCGCTGCCGCGACATGCGCCAGCAGGCGCCACCACGGCGACAGCGGCCGATGGTCGTCCAGCCAGCCGATCGTCGCGACCAGCGCCAGGCCGACCGCGAACGCGCCCAGCAGCAGCCGCTGGCCGGGAAACCGGGCGGCCAGCGCGACCGCAGCCACCAACACCGAAGCCGCGATCGCGATGCCGCCGCCGCGCGGGGTAGCGACTGTATGGCTGCGGCGCTCGCCCGGCTGGTCGAGCAGACGCCGCTGCAGCGCATAGCGGCGCGCGAGCCAGGTGCCCACGACGCTCATCGCGAAGAACAACGCCAGCCACGTCACCATCGCCGCTCAGACCACCGCGTAGTTCAGCAGCGGCTTGACCGTCCCCCACTCCTTGCAACTGGGGCACTGCCAGTGATGGCTGCGTGCACCGAAACCGCATCGGTTGCAGCGGTAGCTCGGATTGCGGACCAGCAACTGGTCGGTGATGTGCTTGAGGTCATGCAAGGTCGCCAGCGGGTCCGCGCCCTCGGCGAGCGTCAGGTCGATCAGGGCGGCCTCGCCGCGCACCGATGGACGATCCTTCAGTTGCTGCGCCAGATACGCGCGCGCCGCCGGCACGCCGTCGTCATGCTCGACCATCCGGGTCAGCGCCAGCACCGGGGCGATCCCCCGATAGTGCTCGCACATCTCGGCGAGGAATGCGCGCGCGCCCGGGCCGTCGCCAGCGCGCTCGTAACTCGACAGCAGCGCCGGCAGCACTTCCGGCAAATAGTCCGGATCGCTGCGCGCGACCCGTTCGAACGAGCGGATCGCAGCGCCGTCGTTGCCGGCCTCCACCTCGATCCGGCCCTCGAGCATGCCGGCACGCACCGAATTGGTGTCCGCCTCGTAGGCACGCGCCACCGCGGCGCGTGCCGCCGCCACGTCACCGGTCGCGCGATGGCGGTCGGCCAGCTCGCATTCGAACTGCGCGATCAGCTTGCCCATCGGATCGCCCGTCGCGGCCTCGTAGCGCTGCGCATTCTCGATCGCCTTGTCCCAGTCGCGCTCGGACTGGTAGATGCCGATCAGGTGGCGCAATGCCAGCGGCGCCATGTCGAGCGCGACCAGATCGCTGAACACCGTTTCGGCGCGATCGAGCAGGCCCGAGCGCATGTAGTCCTCGCCCAGGGCCAGCAACGCCTGCACCTTCTGCTGGTCGCTCAGCCCCGGGCGTTGCACCAGCGCCTGGTGCAACCGGATCGCGCGGTCGACCTCGCCGCGACGGCGGAACAGATGGCCGAGCGCGACCTGGGTCTCGAAGGTGTCCTTGTCCAGTTCCGCGATGTGCAGGAACAGCTCGATCGCCTTGTCGGGCTGCTCGTTCAACAGGTAGTTGAGGCCACGGAAATAGGTGGTCGACAGGCGGCTGACCTGGCTGTCGCTGTGGCGCTCGCCCCCGCGGCGGCCGATCACCCATCCGCTGATCGCAGCGATCGGCAAGAGCAGGAAAAACCAGAACCACTCGCTGATGAACGTCATCGATCAGGTCTCGGGCGGCGTCGCCGGCGGCACCTTAGTAGGTTGGCGTTCGGCCCGGGCCAGGCGCCGCCGCAGCGGCAACACCACACTCGCGGCGATGGCCAGGCCGCCGAGCAGAACCCCGAGCAGCAGCGAGACGATCAGCGCCACGCCCAGGTTGGTCGACAGGATCACCACACCCAGGTCGATATGGATCAGGCCGCGGTTGAGCGCGCCCACTATCACGCCGGCCGCGAGGCAGGCGATGGCAATCAGGAAACGGATCAAACGCATGGCGGCCTCGGATGTCCTTCCATTGTCGGCACTAGCTTAGTCGACCACGGCCCATCGATCATGATGGCCGACCACGAGGTGCCGTCGAGCCCGACGGTCGCCAGCGACGTACGCGCTCAACTGTCGTCGTCGCGCGGCAGCACGCCGCTGACCCGCTCACGCAACTCCTTGCCGGGCTTGAAATGCGGGACGAACTTGCCCTGCAACGCGACCGACTCGCCGGTCTTGGGGTTGCGCCCCAGCCGCGGTGGCCGGTAATGCAGCGAAAAACTGCCGAAGCCGCGGATCTCGATGCGGTCACCGGAGGACAGCGAGCCGCCCATCATCTCGAGCAGCGACTTCACCGCCAGATCCACGTCTTCGCCCTTCAGGTGGGCCTGACGCTGCGACAGGATCTCGATCAGTTCGGACTTGGTCATGAGCGATCAGCGCACTCGCGAAGGGTGTTGCGACGTCGGTACGGCAGCACTGCAACGGCATCCGGGGATGCACGAAAAAACCAGGAGCCCTGACGGAAGACGACCCGGCCGAAGCCGGGCCGTCTCCATGACACCTGGAGGCAGCTGTGCAACTTACTCGGGCTTGTTGCCCAACTGCTCGCGCAGCAATGCACCGAGCTTGGTGGTGCCGCTGGCGGCCTCGGCCGAGGTCGAGCGGTTGTAGTCCGACACCGCCTCCTGCATCTCGGCCTCGTCCTTGGCCTTGATCGACAGCTGCATGGTGCGACCCTTGCGGTCCATGCCGATGAAGCGGGCTTCGACGTCGTCGCCGACCTTCAGCACCTTGCTGGCATCCTCGACGCGCTCCTTGGAGATGTCGCGCGCGGCGACATAGCCTTCGATGCCGTCGGCCAGTTCGATCGTCGCACCCTTGGCGTCGACTTCCTTGACCTTGCCGGTGACGATCGAACCGCGGCTGTTGGACGCCATGTACTGGCCGAACGGGTCCTGCTCCATCTGCTTGACGCCCAGGCTGATGCGCTCACGCTCCGGATCGACCGCCAGCACCACCGCTTCCAGCGTGTCGCCCTTCTTGTAGTTGCGCACGATGTCTTCGCCGGTGGTGTTCCAGCTGATGTCCGACAGGTGCACCAGTCCGTCGATACCGCCGTCCAGGCCGATGAAGATGCCGAAGTCGGTGATCGACTTGATCTGGCCGTCGACCTTGTCGCCCTTCTTGTGCAACACGGCGAAGGTTTCCCACGGATTGCTGGTCACCTGCTTCATGCCCAGCGAGATGCGGCGGCGCTCCTCGTCGACGTCCAGCACCATGACCTGCACGTCGTCACCGACCTGCACGATCTTGGACGGATTGACGTTCTTGTTGGTCCAGTCCATCTCGGAGACGTGCACCAGGCCTTCCACGCCCGGCTCGATCTCCACGAACGCGCCGTAATCGGTGACGTTGGAGACCTTGCCGAACACGCGGGTGTCGGACGGGTAACGGCGCGCGATGTTGTCCCACGGATCCTCGCCCAGCTGCTTGAGACCGAGGCTGACGCGATTGCGCTCGCGGTCGTACTTGAGCACGCGGACGTCGAGCTCGGCGCCGACTTCCACGACCTCGGACGGGTGACGCACCCGCTTCCACGCCATGTCGGTGATATGCAGCAGGCCGTCGATGCCGCCCAGGTCCACGAACGCGCCGTAATCGGTGAGGTTCTTGACCACGCCCTTGAGGATCGCGCCCTCGACCAGCTTCTCCATGAGCTGCTCGCGCTCCTCGGAGTGCTCGCTCTCGACCACCGCGCGGCGGGAGACGACGATGTTGTTGCGCTTGCGGTCCAGCTTGATCAGCTTGAACTCGAGCTCCTTGCCTTCCAGGTAGGTCGAGTCGCGTACCGGGCGCACGTCCACCAGCGAACCGGGCAGGAAGCCGCGGACGTCCTTGATGTCGACGGTGAAACCACCCTTGACCTTGCCGCTGATGCGGCCGGTGATGGTCTCGTTGTTCTCGAGCGCCTCTTCGAGCTCGTCCCACACCATGGCGCGCTTGGCCTTCTCGCGCGACAGCACGGTCTCGCCAAAGCCATTCTCGATCGAGTCGAGCGCGACCTTGACCTGGTCGCCTTCGGCCACGTCGATCTCGCCGGCGTCGTTACGGAACTGTTCGATCGGCACGATGCCTTCGGACTTCAGGCCGGCGTTGATCACCACCACGTCGCCACGGACCTCGACGACGGTGCCGACCACGATGGCACCCGGTTTCAGCTTGGCCAGGAAGGACTGGCTCTGTTCGAACAGTTCGGCAAATGATTCGGTCATTGGAAAAATATCCGGTTGAACACACGGGCCGCACCGGCTGGCATCGTTCCCCAGAGAGGCAACGCAAGCAGCACGTGGTCGACCCACCCGTTATGTGGTGCGATGGAACTGCACCATGTGTCGTTGGCTGATCCGCCGCGGGATTGCGACGGGATTGGTTCTGTTGCCTGTTGCGGTACTGCTTCTGCTATCTACTTCTGCTACTGGCTGCTACTGAACATTCCGGGCGCTGGGCCGGCGCGGTCGCGGTCGAGATCCAACCGCAACCTCGTTGCTGCACCGGGCGACTAGGCGGTGACCCGGGCCAGCACGCGCTCGACCACCGCATCGATTCCAAGGCCGGTGGTGTCGATGCGCACGGCGTCCTCGGCCGGCCGCAGCGGCGCCACCGCGCGCTGGGCATCGCGGGCGTCACGGGCCAGAATCTCCCGCAGCAGACCGGCCAATGTAACGGAAACTCCCTTGTCACTCAACTGCTTATAGCGCCTTTCGGCCCGCTCCTCGGCACTGGCGGTCAGGAATACCTTGAATGGGGCATCGGGAAAGATGACCGTGCCCATGTCGCGCCCGTCCGCGACCAGCCCCGGCGCGCGCCGGAACACGCGCTGGCGCTCCTTCAGCGCCGAGCGGACCTCCGGGATCGCGGCAATCGCCGAAGCGGCCGCGCCGGCAGTTTCGGTACGCAGCTCATCGGTCGCATCCAGGCCATTGATCAGCACCCGCAGCTCGCCGCCGGGGTCGTCGCGGAAGCCCACCTCGGTGTCGAAGGCACAGCGCACCAGGGCCGCCGGGTCGGCCAGGTCGATGTCGGCCCATCCGGCGGACACCCCCACGGCGCGATACAGGGCGCCCGAGTCGAGGTAGTGCCAGCCCAGACGCGAGGCCACCAGGCGGCTGATGGTGCCCTTGCCGGAGCCGGAGGGCCCATCGATCGTCAGCACCGGGATCGCAACTTTCAGGTCGGTATCGTTCATGTCGCGCATTATGCCGGCCCGCGCTGCCGAGGGCCTGGGGAGCGCCCTCCAGGCCAGTACTTGATCGGACTTGCAAGTACCCGCTAGAATTGCGGGCTAGCTTTCTCTATCCCGTTGCCGAGGTCTGTCATGAAGGTCCTGTCCTCCCTGAAGTCGGCGAAGAACCGTCACCGCGACTGCAAAGTCGTCCGCCGCCGCGGCAAGGTCTTCGTGATTTGCAAGTCGAACCCGCGCTTCAAGGCGCGTCAGCGCTGATCTGCGCAAAAAACCCGGACGCGCTGATTGCGGCGGGCTCGATGCATCAATGAAGGCCGCAGCGATGCGGCCTTTTTTGTGGCCCTGCTTCTAGGGCGCGCACGTTTTCTCTGCCCCCTTCGCGAACCCGGGCCAAAGCGGGAGAAGGCCCCTGTTCTTGGTCGCGCCCCTGGCTCCTAGGGGCATGCCTAACAAGGGCAGGCGCCGCAAAGGCACGTGACGCTCCTGCAGGGCGCTGTGCCGCGGCGGGACCGAGGCCGGCTTTCCAGTTGCCGCGGGACTCAGGACGAAACCGCACCGCGCCCCGGCGTCAACGCGGTGCGGACCCATTTGGTCAGCCGCGCCCCCAGCCGCGGATCGGCGTCCGACCGCGGACCGCGGCCATCGCCGAGTTCATCGGCCAGCCCACGTAACGAGCTGCTGGCGATCTTGAGGATCGTCAGCCGGACCCCGGTCTTTTTCTCGATCCGGCCCATCATGGTCAGCGCCAGCAGCGAGTGCCCGCCGGCATCGAAGAAGTTGTCATCCAGCGCGATGGCATCGTCGCCGATCAGCTCACGGCAGACGCCCAGGACCAGGCGCTGCTGCGGTGTCAGGTCGGTCTCCGCCACCGCGACGGCGGCTTCCGACGTTTCTCCGAGCGGCGCCGGCAAAACCTTGCGGTCGATCTTGCCGTTGGGCAGCAAGGGGATCGCGGCGAGCTGCACGAAATGCTGCGGCAGCATGTAGTTGGGCAAAAAGCCGCGCGCATGCTCGCGCAGGCGATCGGCCGCGACCGGCGCCCCGGAGCGGCTGCTGAAGTACGCGACCAGGCGGTGGTCCGCATCGTCGATGCACCAGACCCTGGCGGCAACCACGTCCACATCCGGTACCCCCGCCAGCACCGTCTCAATCTCGCCGAGTTCGATGCGATGGCCGCGGATCTTGACCTGGTCGTCGCTGCGGCCGAGGTGCTGCAACTGCCCGTCGCGCCAGACGCCGCGGTCGCCGGTCCGGTAGACGGTCTCGCCGGTCTCCGGCAGCCGTACGAACCGCTGCGCGGTCAGGTCGCTGCGGTTGTGATAGCCCGGCGACACGCCCCGCCCGCCGATCACCAGTTCCCCGGTCAGGCCGGCCGGCAACAGTTGCAGGTTCTGGTCGACCACGTGGATCGAAGTGTTCCAGATCGGCTGGCCGATCGGGCATGCCGCGCTGTTGCGGTGGTCGATGCGGGCGCAGCTCGACCAGATCGTGGTCTCGGTCGGCCCGTACATGTTCCACAACTCGCCGACCCGCGGCAGCAGCCATTGCGCCAGTTCAGGCGGCAACGCTTCGCCGCCGACCAGTGCCTTCAACCCGGCCTTGCCGTCCCAGCCGCTCGCACGCAGCAGCCTCCAGGTGGACGGCGTCGCCTGCATCACGGTGACGCCGCCGGTGTCGATAATCTGCTGTAACGCAACGCCGTCCTCGACAGTGGCGCGGTCGGCAAGCCGGACCCGTGCACCGACCGCGAGCGGCACGAACAGCTCCAGCACCGAGATGTCGAACGCGCACGTGGTCAGCGCCAGCACGACGTCATCCGGGCCGATGCCCGGTTTCTGCTGCATCGCCGAAAGGAAGTTGCCGACCGCGCCATGCACGATCCACACGCCTTTCGGCCGCCCGGTGGAGCCGGACGTGTACATCAGGTAGGCCGCGTCCTCGGCGCCGGGCACGTGCGGAACGAAATCTTGCGATGCGCCCTGGGCCAGCGCATCGGCATCGAGGATATCGACCGTGCTTGCCGGCAACGGCCCAAGGGTGGCCGAGGACGCGATTGCGGTGCGCACGCCGGAGTCCTGCAGCATGTACTCGAGCCGTTCGGCCGGCAGCGACGGGTCCAGCGGCAGGTACGCCGCACCGCATCGCAGTACGCCGAGCAGCGCCGCCAGCAGCGTCTCGTCGCGCTCCAGGCATACCGCGACTACGTCGCCGGGCGATACGCCGCGGCGCTGCAGCTCCCAGCCCATTGTATCGGCACGCGCCGCCAGCCGGCCGGCGCAAACATCGCCCGCGGCGGTCGTGAGCACCACCGCCTCAGGCTGCGCCGCCGCCCGCGCGAAAAACGCCTCGTGCATGCTCGACAGCGTTCCGGACTGTTGTGTGTCGGCCCGCCGTGCCGCCTGCCGCTCGCGTTCGGTCAGCAGGCTGATATCGGCCACGCGCACCTGCGGATCCTCGGTGACCTGCCGCAGCACCTGGCTCAGGTGCTCGGAGAAGCGTTGCACGGTCGATGCGTCGTACAGGTCGGTGTTGTATTCGATCAGGCCCCGGACGCACCCGCCGTCGTCCCAGAACCAGATGCTCAGGTCAAGCTTGGCGCCGCCGTTGTGCAGCGGCTCCGACACGACCTCCAGCCCCGGCAGGGCAAGCTCCAGCGGCGCGTCCTGGAAGGTGAACCACACCTGCACCAGCGGGTTGTGCGACGCACTGCGGGTGATCTCGCCGCCGCGCACGATCTTCTCGAATGGCGTGTCCTGCAGCGCCTGGGTCCGGGTCACCTGGCGACGCACGTGCTCGGCCAACTGGTCGAAGCGCTGGTCCGGATCGACCCCCACCGGCACCGGCAGGACGTTCATGAACAGCCCAAGGACTTCGTGCATCTCCTCGGTTGGCCGGTTCGCCATCGGGCAGCCGACGATCAGGTCGCGCTGACCGGAATACTTGTGCAGGACCACGTTCAACGCGCTCAGCACCGCCACGAACAGGCTCTGCTTCTCGCGCTGGGCGTGGCGCCGAAGTGCCGCGCTGAGCTCGCGCGGCAGGCACACCGAAAGTTCGTCGCCGGCGAAGGTCTGCACCGGCGGGCGCGCCCGGTCGGTCGGAAGATCGAGGGTGTGCGGCTGGTCGCCAAGCACGGAGTTCCAGTACTCCAGCTTCTGCGCGATGACCTCTTCGCTCATCTGCTCGCGCTGCCAGACGACGTAGTCGGGGAACTGCAGCCGCTCCTCGTCGATCTCGACCGGAGCGGCGCTCTTGCACGCGGCGTACAGCTCGCCGATCTCGCGCCCGATCTGCAACACCGATATGTGGTCGACCACGATGTGGTGGATGCACAACAGCAATACATGCCGCTGCGCCTCCAGCCGCGCCAGCCGCACCGACAGCAGCGAGCACTGCGAAAGATCGAACTGATGCCGCGCGCACGCGTGCTTGAGCTCGGCCAGCCGTTGGCTGCGTCCGGCCTCGTCGCAGGCTTGCAGGTCCACCGTCTCCAGCGTGAACGGGACCGTAGAACTCACCCTCTGCCGCAATTGTTCGTCGACGACCACGAAGCCGGTGCGCAGCGCGTCATGGCGCTGGATCAGTGTGTCGAACGCGCGTTGCAGGGACGCCTCGTCGAGTTCGCCGCGCAGCTCGAACGCCAGCGCGATGTTGTAGGCGGTGCTGTCGGGATCGAGCTCGTGCAGGTACCACAACTGCTCCTGCCCGAACGAAGCGGGGAACTCGTAGAGCTCGGAGATTGGGCAGAGATCCTTGTGGGGGTTCATCGCGGTATCAGCTCGGAAGGGAAACTCTGTGCCTGCTTCGGTCCACCCGGGTGATCGGCTTGACCGGTGCCACATCGCCGGCGCTGCCGACCGCCAGCGTGCTCCAGCTCGCGATGATCGGTTCCTCCAGCACCTGCTCGAGCGGCAGTGCGATTCCCTGCTGCCGGTTCAGTCGGGACACCAGCCGCATCAGCAGCAGCGAATTTCCACCCAACTCGAAGAAGTTGTCGCGGATGCCGATTCCGCGGATCTCCAGCATCGCCTCCCAGGTGTCGACCAGCATCCGCTGCAGGTCCGACTCGGGCGGGACGTACTCGACGCCCATCTCGGGCCGCGGAAGGAAGACCGCTGCCGCCTCCCCCGCGCCGGCGGTGGTCGCCTGCGCCGGGTCGCGGCTCTGCCGCGCCTGCTTCAGCAGTTGCTGCACGTCGCGGGTGGCCACGATGACCTGCGCCGGCCCGTGGCTGGCCAGGATCGATTCGAGCGCCGCCACCGCCTCCTCGTTTGACAGGCCGTCCTCGAAGCCGGCCTGCAGGATCTCGCTTGCCGCCGGCCGCTTCGGCGTGCCCCTGGATCGCTCGGCACCTCGCGCCAGCGGCCCGGGCGGCGCCTGCTTGAGCACGAAGTCGCGGAACACCAGCAGCAACTGGCCATCGTCGGAGCGGATCTCCACGTCCAGCGTGAGGCGATCGGGCTCGCAGCGGGCATGCACGCGCGTTTCCAGCGAGCGCGTGAGCGGCGCCAGCACGAGGATTTCCCCGTATCGATACGGCAACAGGCGAGCACCCAGCTCCGGCCCGGCCAGCACCTGCTGGGCGGCGCCGATGGCCAGGTCCAGCAGCGCCGGATGCAGCGGGTGAGTGGCGAGGTCCTCCGGCGTCTTGAGGTCGAGCCGCAGCAGCGCATCATTCCCGGCGGCCTCCAGCCGCGTCAGGCAATCCCATCTCGGACCGAAGTCCAGCGCCGGATGCGAGTACGTACCTTCCACCGGCAACAGCCCCGGGGGCGCCGGAAGCGGTTCGCGCTCCACGTCGGGTTCGGGCATCCGCAGCGATACTTCCGCCGCGGCATGGTCCAGTACGTCGTCCGGATCGCCACCCACGCTCGATACCGTGATCACGTAACGGTCGGATTCGGCCGCGCCCGGTGCTTTCGGGGCAGTTCCCTTCGGCGCAATCTCCTTCCGGGTCACTTCCTTGGGGGCAATTTCGATCCTGAGCAGGCGCTTCTCGCGCGGCCTCAGCACCAGCGGCGCGATCAGGGTCATCCCGCTGATGCACAGCGGCCCGAAGCGCCCGCGCGACTGTTGCATCGCCGCGACGATCAGATCCAGGTATGCCGTGCCCGGAAGGATGGCTTCGCCAGACTTGAGGCGGTGCTGGTCCAGGAACCAGGCCGATTCCGGCGTGAGCATGCCGGAATAGCAACAGCGGCCTTCCTCGCCGCTGGTCTTCCACGTCAGCACCGGGTGATCGGTCAGGTCCGCGTCCGCCGGTTCGGGAGGCGCAAAGCCGCTCTTTGCCGCCAGCGTGGCCGCCATTCCAGCGTCGCGCCAGCTGCTCCACTCCACCGCGATGTGGCGGGTGGTGGATGACTGGGCGTCGGCGCAGGCAGCGAACGCATCGAGAAACGCGTTGGCCGAGGTGTAGTCGACCTGCCCGGCGACACCGGCCTGGGCGCTGATCGAGGAGAAATACAGTATGAAATCGGGGCAGAGTGGCTTCAGGCTCTGCAGGCCCAGCGCGCCGGCCACCTTGGGATGGAGTACGCGATGCGCCGCGGTGACCGACTTCAGGCCGATCGTGGCGTCGTCGAGCACGCCCGCGGCGTGGAAAATACCGTCGAGCCTGGTCACGCCCAGCTCGGCGACCGCGCTCTCCAGCGCCCGCCCGTTGGCGACATCGGCGGCCACCACGTCGACCCGAGCGCCGGATGATTCCAGCAGCCCGACCGCCTGAATCCTGCGACGGACCGCATCGCCCGGCCGCGATTTGGCCAGGTACGCATCGCGTGCCTCTGCAGGCGGCAGCGGCGTGCGGGCGACCAGCACCAGGCGCGCCCGATAGCGGCGCGCCAGGTATTGCGCGAGCACCAGCCCGGCGCCGCCGAACGCCCCGGTGATCAGGTAGCTGCCGCCGGTGCGAAGCGCAACCGGATCAGCAGTGCGCGCCAGTGGCGTAGGCGTCAGGACCGACCGCATGCGGCGCCGGTTGCGCCAGGCGATCGTCTCGTCCCCGCCATCGGCCTGAAGCTCGAGCATGAGCTGCGCCGCGGTCTCGACCGGACTCCACTCGATCCGGGCGGCATCAAAATCCACCCACCTCGCGCGCACGCCCGGGTACTCCTGCGGGATGGTACGCACCGGCCCCGACACGAGCGCCTGGTGGGGGTTGCCTGCCTCCTCACCGCCGAGCTGATGGGCGTTGGCCGTGGCCACCAGCAGCTTCAGCCCCTGGGCATCGTAGAAGCGGTCGATGTGCTTGCCGATGCGCAGCAGGTGGTCGAAGCAGCCGGCGATGATCTTCGTGGTGCACGCCATCGCCGTGTCCAGCGGCCACAGATACACAAGGTGCGAGAACGTACCGGCCTGGTCGGCCAGCGTGTCCCAGTCCGCGTCCGAATTCGGGTCGATGACGATCCGGTTGCCTGAGCGCGAGAACTCCCGGCCGAGCTCGACGGTGACGACGTCGACGCCGCGCGCGCGCAAGGCATCCACCAGCGACGCGGCCACGCCCCAGCTACCGGCAAACACCAGTGCGCGGCCCGCCACGCCCGGCCCGGCGGCAGCCACCGTGCTCTGCCAGTCGGCGACATGGAACCAGTCCTTGAAAGGCTTGCGCGCGTTGTCCTCGACGGGCGAGCCCGTCCGCTCGGGCAAGCCCGGTTCGACCCAGTGCCGCTGGCGCTGGAAGGGATAGGTCGGCAGCGGGACCCGCTGGCCCGAGGCCGGCTGGCGCCAGGCGGCCCAGTCGATGTCCAGGCCATGGGCCCAGAGCAGTCCGCCGGCCGCGGCGAACACCTCATCGTCCGCGGTCGCATCCTTCGGGTGCGGCAGGCTCGGCACCACGCGCGCGTCCGGCGCGATCGCCGTGGCGAAGCCGGACAGCGTGTTCCCCGGCCCGACCTCAATGTAGACCGCCGGCCCGAGCTCCTGCAGTTGCCGCATGCCGGCGACGAAATTCACCGGCTGGCGCAGATGGCTCGTCCAGTACTCGGCCGATCCGGCCTGCGCGGCGGTGAGCCAGGTTCCGGTGACGTTGGAGATGACGGCCGCATCCGCCACCGCGGCCGGATTAGCGGCGCGCACGGCAGTGCTGAACGACGCCAGGATCGGGTCGAGCATCTGCGAATGGAACGCATGCGAGGTTTCCAGCCGCCGCGTGGCGATGCCGTCGGCGCCGAGTCGTTCGGCGAGCCGGGCGATCGCCTCGAACTCGCCTGCGCACACGCATGACTCCGGACCGTTGATGCCGGCCACGCACGCGCTCTCGGGCAGGTAGCCGGCAAGGTCCTCCGCCGCCATCGCCACCGCGAGCATCGCGCCCGGCGCCAGCGAACCGATCAACTCGCCGCGCCGGCATACCAGCGTCAGAGCCGCATCCAGCGTGAACACCCCGGCCAGGCAAGCGGCAACGTATTCGCCCAGCGAGTGGCCGATCATGGCGTCAGCACGGACACCCCTGGCCAGCAGCGACTTGGCCAGCGCGTACTCGACGCAGAACAGCACCGGCTGGGTGACCGCCGTCGCACGCAGCGTCTCCATGGCTTCCGCTCCGGAAGCCTCGGTGTACAGCGCAGCGATCGCGTCATGCCGACCGAGCCGGCGCAGCACCTCGAAGCAGGTGTCCATCGCGGCACGGAAGTCCGGATCGGTGGCGTACAGCCGGCGCGACATGTTCGGGTACTGGGCACCCTGCCCGGGGAACATGAAGACGATTTTCGGCGGCGCGTCGGCAGCCTTGATCGGGCGCTGCACGGCGCGCAACTGCGCGGTGATCGCATCGATGTTGCGACCGGCCACGGCGATCCGCTGCGCGAACGGCACCCGGCCGTTGCGCAGCGTCCATGCCACGTCGCGCAGGGCCAGCTCCGGATGCGACTCCAGGTGCGCCAGCAGGTTCTTTACTGCCGCGCTAAGTGCGGCGGGCGTCTTGGCCGACAGCGGCAGGATGCTGACGGCATCTTCCGGCGCATCCGATGCTTTCGGCCCGTTGATCCGCGGCGGGGCTTCCTCCAGCACGACATGGGCATTGGTGCCGCCCACGCCGAGCGAGCTGATGCCGGCCCGCAGGGGTGCACCGAGCGCCGGCCAGTCCGAAAGGCTCGAATTGACGTAGAACGGACTGCCAGCGAAGTCGATCTCCGGATTCGGGCTGCGGAAATTTAGCGAGGCCGGCAGTTTGCGATGTCGCATCGACAACGCGACCTTGATTAGTGCGGCGACCCCTGCGGCGGTGTCGAGATGGCCGATGTTCGACTTGACCGAGCCGAGCGCGCAGTACTGGCGGCGCCCGGTATCACCGAAGCCCTGGCTCAACGCCGCGATCTCGATCGGGTCGCCAATCCTGGTGCCGGTGCCATGCGCTTCCACGTAGCCGATGGTGGTCGGATCGACATCGGCAACGGCGATCGCCTCGGCGATCGCCTGCGCCTGCCCCTCCACGCTGGGGGCGAGATAGCCGGCCTTGCCGGCACCGTCGTTGTTGATCGCGCTGCCACGGATCACCGCGTGGATGAAGTCGCCGTCGGCCAGCGCATCCGACAGCCGGCGCAGCACCACCACGCCGCAGCCGCTGCCAAACGCCGTGCCGCCGGCATCCGCGTCCATCGGGCGGCAGCGACCGTCGGCCGAACGCACTTCTTCCTCGCGGTAGTGATAGCCGACGGCGTGCGGCACCTCAATGGTCGACCCGCCGGCCAGCACCATGTCGGTCTCGCCATTGAGCAGGCTCTGGCAGCCCATGTGGACCGCCACCAGCGAGGAGGAACAAGCCGTCTGCACGTTGATGCTCGGCCCGTGCAGGTCCAGGTGATAGGACACGCGGGTCGCCAGGAAGTCCTTGTCGTTGGCGGTGTGCCGGATCTGGAACTCACCCAGCTCCCGGACCAGCGCCGGGTTGGTCATCAGGTTCTTGAGCAGGTACCAGTGCATGCCCGAACCGGCGAACACGCCGATGTTGCGGTCCGCCGATGCCGGCGTATGCCCCGCGTCCTCCAGCGCCGACCACGCGCACTCGATGAACTTGCGGTGCTGCGGGTCCATCACCTTCGCCTCGCCCGGGCTCAGCCCGAAGAAGGCCGCATCGAATTGGTCGAAGCCATCCAGCGGCACCCCGGAGCGGACGTAGGACGGATCGGCCAGGTCGGCATCGCCGACACCGGCGGCGCGCAGGTCGGCGTCCTGGAAATCACGGACCGACTCGCGGCCAGCTGCGAGGTTCTGCCAGAAAGCATCAGGCGTATCGGCATCGGGCAGATAGCAGCCCATGCCGACGATGGCGATGCTGCCTTCCGCGGGCAGCGCGCTGGAATCAGGATGGGTCATGGCTTTTCACTCCGGCCGTTCCGGCGCGTCGGTTCATCGCCGCCTTGCGCTTGTCGGCCTTGCCGATGCCGCTGCCGGCGGCCGTTGCCGGGGAAGTGGCCGCGCCGCGCGCGAACTGCGCGGCCAGCGCTTCGATCGTCGGCGAGCGGAACAGCTCGACGATCGGCAAGCGGTAACCGAATGCTTTCGACAGTTCGGACTGCACCTTGACGGCCAACACCGAATGCCCGCCAAGCTCGAAGAAATTGTCCCGGCTGCCGACGTGGGACACGTTGAGCACCCGCTGCCAGACCTCGCGGATGACCTGCTCGGCGTCGTCGCGGGTTACCGCCGCGCGCTCGATCGGTGCCGGCGGTGCGGGCCGCTCGCCCGCTCCGGCCGGTTCGGGCTTGCCGGCCGCCGTGGCCTTCGGCGGCGGTTCCGGTCGCGCATTCCGCCCCCACGCGCCTGGTGCGGGCAATGCCTGCCGGTCGAGCTTGCCGTTGGGCGTCAGCGGCAGCGCATCGAGCCACATGAAGCTGTTCGGCACCATGTGCTCCGGCAACCGCTGCCGCAACGCCGACTTGAGAGCGTCCCCCTCGGCAGTGTCCGCGCCGCGGGAGGCGACCAGATAACCGACCAGCAGTTGCGCGCCATCGGCCGTGGTGCGCGCCACGACGACCGCATCGGCGATGCCCGGCTGCGCACGCAGGGCTAGTTCGATCTCGCCCAGTTCAATCCGGTGTCCCCGCACCTTGACCTGGAAGTCGTTGCGGCCGAGGTATTCCAGCCGCCCGTCTGGCAGCCGGCGAGCCACGTCGCCGGTGGCATACACCCGGCGCACGTGCCCGCCGATGTCCAGATCGAAAAACCGCTCGGCGGTGAGTTCAAGGCGCTCGTGGTAACCGCGGGCCACGCCATCGCCACCGATATGCAGTTCGCCGACACAACCGTCGGGCACGCACTGCCGATACCGGTCCAGCACATAGCACTGCGTGTTGGCGATCGGGCGGCCGATGGTGATCTGCCGCGCGTCCGGCGCGACGGCTTCGGTGGTGGACCACACCGTAGTTTCGGTCGGCCCGTACATGTTCACGATGCGGGCCGTCGGCGGCAGCCGCGCATACAGCTCACCGACCAGGTCGCGCGACAGCGCCTCGCCGCCGATCAGCAGCTGGCGCATGGAGGCGAGCGCATCGGGTTTCGCGCCCAGCAGCGGGATCGTGCTGGCCAGCGAGGGCGTGCACTGCATGTGGGTGATCGCATGCGTGGCGATGTCCTGCAGCAGGTCGGGGTCGTCGTCGCCCTGTGCGCGCCGGCCGGCGAGGTTCTGCAGCTGTTCGATGAAGGGCAGGTGTTCGATCACTGTGTCGGGCGCCACTCCGAAATCAATCAGGCAGGCGATCTCGTCGACGCTGGCGCCGTGCAGCGACTCCACCAGGTGCGCGCACTTGGCGACCGACCCCATCAGGCTGCTGCTCTCGAAGTAACGCTCGAACGCGAACTCGTACAGCTCCTGCTGCTCCTCGGCGGTCAGCTCGCTCATTGCGGTGGCGCCGACCTTGCCGCCGGCCCCACGCTTGAACGCCGACCAGGCATCGGCATACCCGCCGACGAGGCTGGCGGCACTGCGCAGGTACCGCTGCATCGGTTCGCGCACCACCTCACGCACCTGGTCGGTGTCCTCGCCAATGAAGGTATGCACCATCACGGTGACGCGGCCGGTGGCCGGATCGAGCCCGGCGGCGGCGCGGGCCTGGCGGTATGCGCGGATGTTGATGTCCAGATCCGCCAGCGACTGCCCGAGCAGGTGGGTCAGAATATTCGCGCCGATCGCGCCGGCCTGCCTGAAGGTCTCGGGATTGCCCGCGGCGGTGATCCAGATCGGCAGCTCCGCCTGCACCGGCCTGGGGAAGGTGCCCAGCAACACCTCGTCGCCCTTCGGATTGCTGGCCTTGACCTGTTCACCGCGCCACAACGCCCGGACCGTCTCGATCTGCTCGAACATCAGCTCCTTGCGACGCTCGTAGTTGTCCGGCGCCAGCACGAAATCGTTCGGCTGCCAGCCGGAGGCGAACGACACCCCGACCCGCCCGTTGGAGAGCTGGTCGACCAGGCTCCACTCCTCGGCCACGCGCAACGGATCGTGCAGCGGCAGCACCACGCTGCCGGCGCGCAACTGCACCCGCTGGGTGATCGTCGCCAGTGCCGCGTTCATCACCGATGGATTGGGGTATGGCGCGCCGAAATCGTGGAAGTGCCGCTCCGGCGACCAGATCGCCTCCAGGCCATGGCTGTCGGCGAACTTCGCCGCTTCCATGATCAGGCGGTAGGGCCGCGGATCGGTCGCGTCCGCGCCACTGGCGAAATGGAACAGGCTGAAGGATGGTCCGTGGCCGTCGCCCTGCTGGCCCGGATTACGGGCCCCGTGGATGACGACCTCGAATCCGCGGGTCAGGGTCCACAGCAGTTCCAGCACCGAAATGTCGAACGAGGGGCTGGTGACCGCAAGCCAGCGCCTGTCCGCTGCCGGGTCGACCTCGATCACCGCATCCATGCCCGCGAAGAAGTTGGCGACATTGGCGTGGGTGACCAGCACCCCCTTGGGCCGGCCGGTCGAACCGGAGGTGTAGATCGTGTAGGCGAGGTCGTCGGTGGAGCCGGCCTGGGGTGCATGCGCGGCGGCCACCACGCGCGGATCATCGACCAGGACTGTACTGACCTCGGCAGCCTGAAACCGATGCTCGTGACTGCGTTGGGTGAGGACGAAGCGGGCGCGGGAGTCGCGCAGGCAGAACTCGAGCCGCTCGGAGGGATAGGCCGGGTCCAGCGGCAGGTAGGCCGCACCGGCCTTCAGGATGCCGAGCATCGCGGTGACCAGCTCCAGCGAGCGGTCGATGCTCAAGCCGACCACCGCGCCGCGCCGGACGCCGCGATCGATCAACCGCGCCGCCACCTCGTCGCTGGCGGCATCGAGCTGCGCATAGGTGAGCGTCCGTCCGGCGCCGGTCAGCGCCGTCCGGTCTGGATGCGAGGCCACGGCCCGGGCGAACGCCGCCTGGATGGTGGTCGGCTGAACCGGAAGCTGGGTGGCGTTCCACTGCAGATCGATCTGGCGCAGCGCTTCGCCGCTCAGGATCGGGATGCTGCGGACCGCACGCGTGGGTTCGGCGACCACGCCCTGGAGGATCGTCAGCAGGTGGCCCACGATCTGCGTGGCTTGTTCCTGCGTGAACGCGTGCTCGGCGTAGGCGAACTGCAGCGTCAGCTCCGGACGCGCGTAGGCGTATAGCGTGACCGAATAGGGTGTCTGCTCGTGCAGGGTGAAGCGTCGGTCCGTCCAGTCGGGGCGGAGCCGGTGCACGGCACTGTCCAGGTCATCATGGTCGAACACCACCAGCGTGTGGAACAGCAGGCTGGCGCGGGCCGCATTGGTGTCGCCCATCTGTGTCAGCGGCAGGTGCTCGTGCGCCCGCGCGTCCTTCTGCTGCTGGCAGAGCGCACGCACCAGTGCGATACCGCTGCATTGGCCCACGTCCGCCCGCACCGGCACGGTGTTGATGAACACGCCGAGCATGCGCTCGGCCTCGGCGAGATGCCCGGCGCGGCCGGCGCGGACCGCGCCGAACACCACGGTCTCGCGATCGGCGTAGCGCGCCAGCAAGGTGGCCCAGGCGGCCTGCACCAGGCCGTTGAGGGTCACCCCGTTGTCGCGGGCCCAGCGCTCCAGCGCATGGGTCTCCTGGACCGACAGGCGCCGCTGTGTCATCCGCCTGCTCGCGCTCGTCGCAACGGTCGCGGCAGCCTCCGGAAACGGCGTCGCCTCATCGAGGCCGGCCAGGAGGTTGCGCCAGTACGCGATCGACCCGGTATGGTCGCGGCCGTGCAGCCAGTCGATGAAGTCCCGATGATCGGCGCGCGGCGTCAGGTTCTGGTCCTGACCCGACCGCAGGGCGTCGTAGGCATCCCAGAGCTCCACCAGCACATCGGCGAACGAACGGCCGTCCAGCAGGATGTGATGGAAGGTCCAGACGCAGCGATCGGCATGCCCGGGCCGCCGCAGCAGACTCAGCCTCAGCGGCACCTCGGCCATCAGCGCGAACCCCCGCGCCCGGTCGGCTGCCAGCCACGCCTCGCACGCGGCGTCGAAATCCGGCTCCGCGATGTCGACGATGGCGAGCTCCGGCTGGAAACCGCCGACCATCGCCAGCCGGCATTCCCCGGGCACGGCCTCGACGACATGGGAATGCAGCACCCGATGCCGGGCCACGACCGCCTGCCACGCGCTCTGAAGATGCCGCGCATCCACCGGTGCACCCAGCGTCATCTCAATCTGTTCGATGTCCACCGCGCTGCGGGGTTCAACCATCTTGTGGAAGACCATGCCGCGCTGGATTGGAGTCAACTCGGGATTCGGATTTCCGGGCATTGCGTTCCCTGATCAAGTGAACGGCAGTAACAGCGCCTGCCAATACTGGAGTAACGCCGTCAGCATTGGGCTCAGGCCAATGAATCGTGCGGCGATCCCGGGCGCTGATAGCGCACAGAACCTGCCCCGCAACAGCCTGAAATGTGTGGATTCCGCCAAGAAGAATGGATCGGGCGGCACGCCGAGATCGTTGCCTCCATTCATCGTGTCAAGCAGATCCGGGTCGGTGCGTCTGCCAGTGCGGTTCGCCGGCACGCGAACCCAGCGCGACCTTAAGCACCGGAAGTTCGGTTCGCACCGGCAGCTCGTTCACGAACACCACGAACTCCCGCGCCATCCGTTCGGCCACCGGCTGCTCGAGCACCCCGGCGTCATACAGCCAGGTGCAGCTGGTGCCGTCGGTCGCGAACCGCGCCGTCAGCACGCGTCCGGCACGCGGCAGCATCATCGGCGCACTATCGACATCGTCGAGCACCTCCACGCCGACAGGCCAGGTGGACGGATCGACCGAGTCGAGTCTCGCGCGCAGCACCGGGTCGCGGACCGGAGCATCGCGGACATAGCTTGCCCTTGCGCTGACCTGTTGCAGCTGCTCGCCCCACAACTGCATCCGCTGGTGGAAATCCGGTCGAGGCGCCCCGCCGACCCGCAGCGGTACGCTGGTCGACACCAACGACGGCACGGTATCGGTGCCGGCGTGTCGCTGGGGGCAGCTGAGAGCCACGTCGATCGCATCCCCGCCGGTCAGGTCGGCGAGATACGCCAGGAATGCCAGCAGCAGGCTGTCCCCGCCACGCTCGCAGCCCGCGATCTCAAGCCGCTGGAATCGGCTGCCGAAGGTCAGCGCGTGGCTGGCGATGGGTCCCGGTGCGCCATCCGCTCGCGACCGGTGCGGCAGCCTGGTCGGTCCTGCCTGCGCCAGTTGCGCCATCCAGAACGGTTCGTGCTGCGAAAGCCCGGTGCACAACGAGGCCAGTCGCGCGCTTGCCTGGTCATCCAGCGCGGTCATGCGCAGGCCTACGCGCAGGCCCGCTCGCGCGACCAGTTCAGCCAGCGGCAGCGGCATTCCATCGATCGTGAGAAATCCATGCAGCGCGACGTCGTGGTCCGCCGTCGCAACGACCAGGTGTTCGGGGGTGATCGCCGCCACCGTCCCGGGCGGATGGACGGAGCGATCGCCGAGCACGTCCAGCCGCGTGACAACGGCGAACGTCTCGCCGAGTGCGATCTTCGGCAGGCCCAGCGGATTGCGATACGGTCCGAAATCCAGTGCGCGCACCAAGGCACAAAGCTCCGCGGCCGGCGCGTCGAAGCGCAGGGTGCCACCGGCAGCAGGGCGCTGGCCGCGTCGAAAGAACGTACGATCGGTCCGGTCCTGCGGGCGCGGATCCAGGGTGCCCGCCTCCAGATCGACGAGCAGCGCAGCGAAGCTGTCGATTGCCGCTTCGAAGCATTTCGCGTTCAAGGTCAGCGCGGTATCGCCAGGATCGATGTCCACCGGCGCCTGCAGCAGTATGTCGCCTGCGTCGATCCGGTCGGTCAGGACATGCCAGGTCACCGCATGGTCGGTCTCGCCATTCATCAGCGCCCACGAGGTCGCATGGGATCCGGCATAACGGGGCAGCGGTGCGTCGTGGTAGTTGATCGCCAGGCAACGGGCTGCACTGACGATTTCGTCGGGGAGCTTCTGGAAGTTGAAGATGCTGAACAGATAGTCGAACGGCTGGTCGCCGATCAGCGCGGCAAGCACCGATGGCTCGGCTGTGTGCGCGATCGCGTTCGCCTCGCTCCACTGCGACATCCCCTCCTCGGGCGTCACCACTGCGACTATCTCGTGCCCCCGCTGCATGAGCATGTCGCCGCAGATGATCGGCAACGCGCCCTCGCCGATGATTACGCATCGCGTATTTCCCTGGACCGCCAATCAAGCGGCCCGGCGACGCGTGGGGATCATTGCGACAACGGCGCACCACGCCGCGGGGCTCAAGGGCAACACCGCGCGGATCGGCGTGAGGGATGAAGCGGGCTGGTCGGCATGTTCTTCTCTGCGCTTGCGGGGGAGTCGAACGAGTGCGGCGCCAACGTGCGTGCTTCATCCGGTATGGAGTTCAACGTCCAGCCGGTGGTGCTCAGGTCACCTTCGGCCGTCCCGCAGTCAGTCCCCGTTCGGGATTGCGCCGCGCAACGACTGCTACGCTTCCATCAGCCAGGGCTTGGTTGGTCGTTGACGGAGCCGCTGGTTTTCCGAGGCCCCGCGGTTGTGGCCGAACCGCCGCACCTTTTGCTTCGCCGCCGCTGCTGCGATCTGTTACAACGCAGTCTGTCCGCTTGCTCTGCTCGTCCACCAAGGAGTCGCGTCATGAACTGCAGCCTTGTCAAAATCTCTGCTCGCGCCGTTGCGCTGCTGGCGCTGGGTGCGTTCACCGGCGCGGCCTCGGCCGACACCTTGCTGATCGAGCGCGTGCAGCACGAGTCCCGCATTACCTTGCCCGAGCGCGGCCTGGGCATGGCCGAGGTCGAAGCCCGCTTCGGCGCGCCGGCCGAGCGGCTGGACCCGCGCGGCGGCCAGAAGCGCCAGTGGCCGACGATCAACCGCTGGGTCTACCCGGACTTCACGGTGTATTTCGAAAACAGCCGGGTGATCGACGCGGTCGCCAACCGGGCCACGGCCGGGGAAGTCGGCCCGAAGCCGGCGATTCGCTAGCCGCAGCGAATCCACCCGCAGAAATGCGGAAACCCGTAGGCGGGGCTGACATGCCCAGCGCTGTTCGGCGCAACGTCGTGCAAGCTGGGCTTGTCAGCCCAGCCTACGGATGCCCCGATCGGGATCTGGTCGCTTTTTGCGGCTTTCGCGTGCTTCGCGGACAATCCGCCTTTGCCGCCCGGACGCCGAATCCATGGATCAACCAGCCTTGCGCCTGCCCGCGGAGTGGGAACCCCAGTCCGCGGTCCTGATTGCGTGGCCGCACGCCGGCACTGACTGGGCCGATCGCCTCGGTGAGGTCGAGGACAGCTACATCGCGCTGGTCGCCGCCATCACCCGGTTCCAGCCGGTGGTGATCTGCGTCGCCGACGATGATGTGCAGGCCTATGCGCGCGCGCGGCTGTCGTCGGCGCGGATCAACATGGACCGGGTGCGCTTCGTCGAGGTCGCCTATGACGACACCTGGCTGCGCGATTCCGGGCCGATCACGTTGCGCGGGCGCGAGGGCTTCCGCCTGCTGGATTTTCGTTTCACCGGCTGGGGCGGCAAGTTCGATGCCGCGCAGGACGACCGGCTGGTCGAGGCCCTGCACGCGACGGGAATGTTCGCAGACAGCGGTCGGCAGACCATCGACTTTGCGCTGGAAGGCGGCGCGATCGATACCGACGGCGCGGGCACCCTGCTGACCACCTGGCAATGCCTGCACCAGCGGCATCCCGACCTGGGGCGCGCTGAGCTCACGGCCCGGCTAGGACAGTGGCTGCAGCAGGATCGGGTGCTGTGGCTGGAGCGGGGTTACCTGGAGGGCGATGACACCGACGCCCACATCGACACCCTCGCCCGCTTTGCCGCCGAGGATGCGATCGTCTACCAGGGTTGTGACGATCCGGATGATTCGCACTTCCGGGAACTGCAGGCCATGGCCGCCGAACTGGCGGCGCTGCGCACGCGCGATGGGCGTCCGTACCGGCTGTTCGAGCTGCCGTGGGCCAAGCCCATCATCGATGCAGGGCGCCGGCTGGCCGCGAGCTACGCCAATTTTTTGATCGTCAACGGTGCAGTGCTGATACCGGCCTATGGAGATCCCGCCGATACACCCGCTGCGGCGGTGCTTGAAAAGGCCTTCCCCCAACACGAAGTCGTACCGGTACCCTGTCGTGCGCTGATCTGGCAGAACGGCAGCCTGCACTGCATCACCATGCAGTTGCCGCAAGGCCTGCTCGCGTAGGTCGGGTCCGACCCGCCATCGTCATCCCACGGCCATACCGGCAGACGAAGGGCCGAAACCGTCCCACCCGTCGCCGCTTACCAATTATCGAGATGCCATGAGCAAGCACAGCACCCTCCCCGTCGCGCTGATCCAGGAGCGCGCGATCATCGACCAGGGCAGCGGAAATGCCGCCGCGAACCTGACGGTGATCGAGCAGCGCGTAGCCGAAGCGGCCAGGCGCGGCGCGAAACTCGTGCTGCTGCAGGAGCTGCACAACGGCGCCTATTTCTGCCAGCACCAGAACGTCCGCGAGTTCGAACTGGCGGAAAAGATCCCCGGCCCCAGCACCGACCGGCTGGGTCAGCTCGCCGCCAGGCACGGCGTGGTGCTGGTCGGATCGCTGTTCGAGCGGCGCGGCGCCGGGCTGTATCACAACACCGCGGTGGTGTTCGACACCGACGGCTCGATCGCCGGCAAGTACCGCAAGATGCACATCCCCGATGACCCGGGCTTCAACGAAAAGTTCTATTTCACTCCGGGGGACATGGGTTTCGAGCCGGTCGACACCTCGGTTGGGCGGCTCGGCGTGCTGGTGTGCTGGGACCAGTGGTACCCCGAGGGCGCGCGCCTGATGGCGCTGGCCGGCGCCGAACTGCTGCTGTATCCCACTGCCATCGGCTGGGACCCGGCCGATGAGCAGGACGAGAAGGACCGCCAGCGCGACGCCTGGATGCTCAGCCATCGCGGCCATGCGGTGGCCAACGGCTTGCCGGTGCTGTCGTGCAATCGCGTGGGTCATGAACCTTCGCCCGTGGCTGCTTCCGGCATCGATTTCTGGGGCAGCAGCCATGTGCTCGGGCCGCAGGGCGAGTTCCTGGCCGAAGCCGGAACCGAGCAGCCCGAGATCCTGATGGCCGAGGTCGACCTGCAACGCAGCGAACACGTGCGCCGGATCTGGCCGTTTTTACGCGATCGCCGGATCGATGCGTATGGCGATCTGCTCAAGCGCTACCGCGACTGAGGGCGTTGATTGGCGTATGTAGGAGCGGCTTCAGCCGCGATAGCGCGTTGCACAGGAGATAAAGGGGCTGCAGCAAAAGCTCGCGGCTGAAGCCGCTCCTACAAGCCGCTCCTACAAAAGGGAACCTCGAATAATCTCGAACGGCGAATTAAAAACGAACGGACGTGCTATTCTTCGTGCATGCCCGCTCTCACCTCTTCCGGCAAAGGCGCCGCGACCCGCGATGTGATCGTCGATCGCGCCTTCGGCATTGCCTGTTCGGCGGGCCTGGAAGGTCTTTCGATCGGGCCGCTCGCGCAGGCGGTCGGCATGTCAAAAAGCGGCGTGTTCGCGCATTTCGGTTCACGCGAGGACCTGCAGCTGGCCGTGCTCGATGCCGCAGGTCAGCGGTTCGTCGAACACGTGCTGCTGCCGTCGCTGAAGGCACGTCGCGGTCTGCCGCGGTTGCGCGCGATCGTCGCCGCGTGGTTCGACTGGGTGCGGCACACCGCGGACGGCGGATGCGTGTTCCTGGCCGCGGTCAGCGAGTACGACGACCGTCCGGGTCCACTACGTGATCGCCTGATCCAGCACGAAACCCGCTGGCGCGCCGAACTCGCGCGTGCGGTCGGTCTGGCGATCGGCACCGGCGAACTGCAGGCGGATACCGACCCGATGCAGCTCGCTTTCGAGATCTACGGACTGGCCCTTGTCGTGCATCACGACGCCGGCCTGTTCGGCTACGACGCGGCACTGTCGCGCGGGCAGCGCGCGCTCGAGCGGCTGATCCTCTCCCACTCCCCCTGATCTGTCGCAGGTGCCGCATGACAATCGCGTCGTTAAAACTTAGCACGACCGTTCGGTCACTTGTCCAGCTTCAGCTGCTGCGGACCGGGTTTCGTCTCGGCAGTGTGTTCGCGCCGGAAGCGGCCATGCGGCGCGCGGCACAGTTGTTCTGCACGCCGCTGCCGGGCTCGCGCGAGCGCGCCCGACGCGCGACTTTCGACGGTGCCGCCATGAGCCAGATCGACATCGACGGCCGTCCCGTCGCCCAATACGTCTGGGGCGATCCGGCGAGACAGCCGTATGTGCTGTTCGCGCATGGCTGGTCGAGCCATGGCGCGCGGATACTGCCGTGGGTCGCGTCACTCGCTGCGGCAGGATATGCGGTGGTCGGTTTCGATCAGGCCGGGCACGGCCGCAGCAGCGGCCAGCGCAGCACGCTGCCGGAGTTCACCGACCTGCTGCTCGCCATCGGCCGCCGCCACGGTCCGGCGGCGGCCGTGATCGGTCATTCGCTCGGTGGCGCCGCGGCTGCGCTGGCGCTCGCGCGCGGAATGCAGGCCAAGCGCGCGATCCTGATCGCGCCCGCAGCCGATCCGGTCGATGCCGCGCACCGCTTCGCACGCATGGTCGGCTTGGCCGAGCACCTGTGCCGACGCATGTTCGCGATGTTCGAGGCGCGTCTCGGGACCGGGTTCGACGCCCAGCAGGCGCATCGCAACGCGCCCTGCATTGGCCGGCCGGCGCTGATCGTGCACGATCTGGAGGACCCCGACGTGCCGTGGGCGGAGGGTGAGCGCTGGGCACGTCACTGGCGCGCGGCGCGGCTGCTCAGCACCCAGGGCCTCGGCCATCGCCGTGTCCTCGACGACGCCACAGTGATCGCGGCCGGACTGGCTTTCCTGCGCGGCGAGGAAGTCGGAGATCGCGTGGTGTCGTCGCCAAACCTGCCGTTCGGCCTGGCCTGACATGGCTGGAGCAACCAGGCCCGGGATGCGTGAACCTGCTATCTCGGTGCGGTTTGCCGGGCATCCGCTGGCGCTCTAAGCTCGCCGCCTGCATTGCGCTCGGCCTGCTTCACCGGCCGCCCCCCAAATTTCCGCAAATCGGCCGCGGCTCGCCGCCGTGGCCTTGGTCGACATCCATGCCCCTAGCCTCCCGACAACCTGCCTGCAGCCGCTCGCCCGCCCGGACGGACCACCGCCTTGACTGAGCTGATGACGTTGGAAGAAGTGCTGAAGAGCCAACCGCACAAGATCGTCGAGCGCGACGGCGTGCGCTACACCCTGCTGGGCACTGCGCACGTCTCCCAGGCCAGCGTCGAGGCGGTGCGCGATGCGATCGGAAGTGGCCGGTTCGACGCCGTCGCCGTCGAGCTCGATGCACCGCGCTTGCAGGCGCTGAGCGATCCGGACGCCCTGTCCAAGCTCGACCTGGTGCAGGTGCTGCGCACCGGCCGGACCGCAATGTTTGCCGCGAACCTCGCGCTGGCCGCGTACCAGCGCCGGCTGGCCGAACAACTGGGCATCGAGCCGGGCGCCGAACTCAAGCGCGCCACCCTGGAGGCGCGCCATCGCGAGTTGCCGGTGCATCTGATCGACCGCGAGGTCGGGCTGACCTTCAAGCGCGCCTCGGCGCGGCTCGGGTTCTGGGGCCGGGCCAAACTGGGCAGCGGCCTGCTGGCGTCGCTGTTCACCGACGAGGAAGTCGGCGCCGAGGAAATCGAGAAGCTCAAGCACGGCGACATGCTGGAGGCGAGCTTCAGCGAATTCGCCAGCGAAAGCCCGGCGATCTACGAGACGGTGATCGCCGAGCGCGACCGCTACATGGCCGCGCGGCTGCGCGAAACGAGCGGTGATGCGCGCGAAGTGCTTGCCGTGGTCGGCGCCGGTCACCTGCAGGGGCTGGCGCAGCACCTGCACGAGGAGAGCCGCGCGCCGGCAAGCATCCGCGAGGAGCTCGAGGCGCTGCCGCAGAAGAGCACGATCCCGTGGTTCACCATCCTGCTGGCGACTTTCGTGCTCGGCGGCTTCGCCTGGGGCTTCTGGCAGGGCGGCATCGATGTCGGCTCCGACCTGCTGCTGCAGTGGGTGCTGGCCACCGGCGTGCTCGGCGCGATCGGCTGCGCAATCGCCGGCGGCCATCCGCTGAGCATCCTGGTGGCATTCGTCGCCTCGCCACTGACGCCGCTGCATCCCGCGCTGGCCTCCGGCACGCTCAGCGCGTTGACCGAAGCCTGGCTGCGCAAACCGACCTACGCCGACTTCATGGCCCTGCGCGATGACGTGCAGACGATGCGAGGCTGGTGGCGCAACCGCGTCGCCCGGGTGCTGCTGAACTTCTTCCTGACCAGCCTGGGCACCGCGATCGGCGTGTGGACCGGGGGGCTGCGGATGCTGGGCAAGCTGGTCGGTTGACCGTACGTAGGGCGGGTTTCAACCCGCCATCGTGATGCCACAAGGCGGGTTGAAATCCGCCCTACGGCGCTTTACGACCCGACGCGACGGAACCGCCCATTCGCGCGTGACCTGGCGGCTGCGGTGTGGCAACCGGTTCTGGTTCGCGGCTGAAGCCGCTCCTACCAAAGCGGAGGGTGGCTTCATTCGACCTGCAAGGCGGCCACGGATGCGCCTGCCATTCCCGGCTCGCGCCTGCCGCGGGCACGCCGCACGACCCGGGCGGTACCGTTGCGCAGGTCGTCCAGGATCGCGTAGATGGTCGGCAGGAACAGCAGGCTGACCACGGTCGAGAACGCCAGGCCGCCCGCCACCGCGCGCGCCATCGGCGAATAGCTCAGGCCGCCGAGCACGACCGTCTGGCTCAACGAGATCGGCACCATCGCCAGGATCGCCGTGCCCATCGTCATCAGGATCGGCCGCAGGCGCTCGCGGCTGCCCTCCACCAGCGCGTCGGTCCGCGACATCCCGCGCCGGCGCAGGTTGTTGATGTGCTCGACCATCACGATGCCGTTGTTCACCACCACCCCCATCAGCACCAGGATGCCGATGAACGACATGATCGTGAACGACGTGCCGGTGATCCAGAACAGCCAGAACACGCCGAAGATCGAGAACAGCACGCAGCTCATGATCGCCGCGGGGAACAGCAGCGACTCGAACACCGCCGCCATCACCACATAGATCATCACCAGCGCGATCAGCAGGTTGAACATCATCTGCTGCATCGCCTCCTGATCATTCTCGAACCCGCTGCCATCGAACGAGTAGCTGTAGCCCGGCGGGAACGCGACGCCATCCAGCGCAGCTTCCATCGCCTCGCGCGCTTCGGGCATGGTGGTCTCGCCGGCCAGGTTGGCCAGGATCGTCAGCGTGGTCTGGCGATCGGTGCGCCTGATCCGGTTGGCCGCCGGCTGCACGTCGACGTCCACCATGCTCAGCAGCGGCACGCTGCGGCCGTCGGGCGCGCGCACCGTGAACGCGGCGATGTCGTTGACGTCAAAGTCCTCGGCACCGGCGAAGCGGACCCAAACCGGCACCTCGGTCAGCCCGCGCTTGTACTCGCGTAACTGCGAGCCACGCAGCGCCAGGCCGACGAAGCTCGATACCTGCTCGGCGCTGAAGCCGAACGCTGCCGCGCGTTCGCGATCGACCCGCACGATCAGCTCATTGTTCTGGTCGCCGGCATCCACCCGCACGTCACGCAAGGCCTCGCTGCGGGCTAGGATCGGCACGATGTCCCCGGCCAACTCGGCCAGCATCTGGCTGGAATCGCCGACCAGCATCACCTGCGCATTCTGGCCCGGGCCGCCGCCCTGGTTGTCCTGTCCGCGGATGCCGATCTCGGCACGCGCGGACTTGGGCAGCTCTTCGCTGATCACATCAGTCAGCGGCTTGGTGTCGCCGATGCTGTCATCGAAGGTGACCATGGTGCCGGCGTTACCGCCCTCGCCGAACCAGGAATACACCTGGGTGATGTTGAAACGCTCGCGGTTGTCGTTGAGGTAGTTCTCCACCCGGAGCACTTCATCGGACACCTGCGCCTTGGTGTAGCTGCCCTTGAACTGGTAGTAGAGGTTGGCCTCGTTGCCACCGCCGCCGCCGAACATGTCGAACTTGGTCTGGGTCATCGGCACGACACTGACCGCGACGATCAGCACGATGCCAACCACGCTCCAGCCGCGGTGCTCCAGGGTCCAGCGCAGGATCCCGGCGTAGCGGCGCTGCATCCGCGGGATCAGCCCGCCCGCACCCCGCTTCCCGGCGCCCGACTCCGCCTGCTGGCTGACCGCCGGCGGCGTCTTCATCCGCGCCGAGAGCATCGGGATCAGGCTGACCGCGACCAGCCACGAAGCTAGCAGCGACACCGAAATGGTGATCGCGATCTGCGCCATGAAGATGCTGATGTCGTTGGTCTCGCCCAGCAGGTTGGGCAGGAACACGATGCAATGGCACAGGGTGCCGGCCGACAGCGCGATCGCCACGTTGCGGGTGCCGATGATGGAGGCCAGGTAGGGCTGCCCGGGCATGCGCTCGCGCTCCTGGTAGATGCTCTCCACCACCACCACCGCGTTGTCGACCAGCATGCCGACCGCGAGCAGCAGGCCCATCAGCGACAGCACGTTGAGGGTGACGTCGACGAAGTACATGAATCCCAGGGTGATCACGAAGCAGATCGGGATCGCCAGCGTCACCATCAGCGTAGACGGCCAGTGCCGCAGGAAGAAGAACAGCACGATGATCGACAGCGCCAATCCGACAGCGCCGGCCTCAGCCAGCTCCAGCAGCGAGCCGGTGACCTCCTCGCCCTGGTTGTGGATCACCTTGACGTCGACCCCACGCAGCGCCGGCTCCTGGCGGATCTCCTCGATCCGCGCGAGCACCGTGCTGGAGACTTCCACCAGGTTGGCGTTGCGCTCCTTGAAGATGTCCAGGCCGACCGCCGCGCGCCCGTCCAGGCGGCGACCAAAATCCATGCGCGCCGGTTTCAGGTCCACATCGGCGATGTCCGACAGGCGCAGGCCCCGCGTGTCGATCACCAGGTCGCGCAGTTGCTGCAGGTCGGTCAGCTCGCCGACCGGCTGCACCCGGAAGCGACGGCCGCCGTCCTCGATCTCGCCGGCCGACACCGAGAAGTTGAGCGCGCGCAGGCGGGCGCTGAGCTCGTTGAGGCTCAGGCCGTGCGCGCTCAGGCGCTCAGGATCGATCGCGATCTCGACCTCGTTGGGCGCTGCACCGCTCACCTCCACCCGCGCCACGCCGGGGATGCGTTCCAGCGGGCGCTTGAACTCGCGGTCAATCAGGTCGTAGGCGCCGGTCAGGTCGATGTCGCCGGCCAGGCGCACGCGCAGCACGGCTTCGTCGGAGGTCGAGAAGTTGAACACGTTGTAGCGCTGGAGATCCGCTGGCAGCTCATCGCGGATCGCATCCAGACGCTCGCGCGCCTCCGAGGCGGCGATGGCGACATTGGTGTCCCAGTCGGAGTAGTAGATCTCGATGAAGGCGCCATCGGCGTTGGCGCCACCGCGCATGCGCTCCAGCCCGCTCATCGTGGCCAAGGCTTCCTCGGCCGGGCGTAGCACGGTGCGCTCGACCTCCTCCGGGGTCGATCCGGGATACGGCAGCTGCACGAACACGCCGGGGAACGAGATGTCCGGCAGCGCCTCCAGCGGCAACCGGACCGCCGCGATCAGGCCGATCACGACCATCGACACGAACAGCATCACCGTAGTGACGGGGCGTTTGAGGCTGAGCTCGGCGATGCTCATGCCGGCTGCTCCGCCTCGCCTGCACCAGGATCGATGCCAGGCTGCACCCCGCGGCGACCACGCACGCGGTAGTACCCGTCGGCGCGGCGATCCAGCAGGTCGTACACCACCGGGATCACCACCAGGGTCAGCAGGGTCGATACCAGCAGGCCGCCGATCACGGTGATCGCCATCGGCGAGCGCACCTCGGCGCCCTCGCCCATCGCGATCGCCAGCGGCAGGAAGCCGAACAGCGTGCACAGCGTGGTCATGATGATCGGCCGCAGGCGCGAACGCGCGCCTTCGACCAGCGCATCGCGCTTGGCCACGCCCGCCTCGCGCAGCTGGTTGACCTTGTCGATCAGGATGATCGCGTTCTTGGTCACCAGCCCGACCAGCAGGATCAGCCCGATGAACACCACCACCGAAATCGAGTTGCCGGTCACCAGCAGCGCCAGCACCGCGCCGACCATCGCCAGCGGGATGGTGAACAGGATCACGAACGGGTGCAGCAGCGATTCGAACTGCGAGGCCATCACCAGGTAGACCAGGAAGATCGCCAGCGCGAACGCGAACAGCAGCGACTTGACCGACTCGGCCAGTTCCTCGCCCTGCCCGCCGATGTGCATGCGCACGTCGGTCAGTGGGCTTTTAGAAAGCCTGCCCTCGGCGACCATCTGCTCGACCTCCGCCACCGCGGCGCCCAGGTCGATATCGCGCAGGTTGGCCGACACGATCGCCACGCGCACCTGGTCGGCGCGGTGGATCTCGCTCGGGCCGGTGGTGGAGACCACATCGGCCACCGACTCCAGCCGCACCGAGCGGCTGCTACCGGGATTGACGATCAGGCGCCGGATGTCGTCGAGCGACTGCCGGTCCGATTCGCGCGCGCGCACCAGCACGTCGATCTTGCGGTCACGGAAGCTGTAGCGCGTGGCGACTTCGCCGCGCACCTTGGTCACCACCGCATCGGCGATCTGGCGCGTGGTCAGCCCAAGCGCGGCGGCGCGGTCCTGGTCGAAGCGGATCTGGATCTCCGGGAAACCCTGCTCCACCGTCGAGCTGACATCGGCGTAGTGCGGGTTGTCGCGCAGCATCGCGGCCATGTGCTGGCCGGCACGCTCCAGCGTTTCCAGATCGTCGCCGCGCAACTCGATCTCCAAGGGCGTGGAAAAGCTGAACAGCTGCGGCCGGCTGAAGTCCACCTGCGCCGACGGATACGCGGTCATGCTGTCGCGCAGGCGCTCGGTGGTGGCCGCCTCGACCGACTCGCTGCCGCCATCGGCCATGACCACGGTGAGCTTGCCGATGTTCTCGCCGCTCTCGGTCGGACTGGCGTCCAGCCGCGTGCCGCTGCCGCTGACGCCATACAGCGCCGCCACGCCGGGCTCGTCGCCGTGGCGCTGCTGGATGTCGCGGACCAGCCCGTCGGTATCGCGCAGCGGCGTACCGGGCGGAAGCTTGACGGTCATCTCGAAACGGTCCTGCGCCAGTTGCGGGATCAGGTCGGCCCCGAGCATCGGCACCATCAGCAGGGTCAGGGCGAACGCCGCCGCAGCCGCGCCGAGCACCATGCCGGGGCGCTGCATCGCCGCCGGCAGCAGCTTCATGTAGCCGCGTTCGGCGCGGGCGTAGGGCATCATCGCGATGTCGCTGGCCTTGCGCATCACCGGCCCGACCACCGCCACCACGCCGCGCCAGGCGCGCACGAACACCCACACCAGGCCGAAGAACACGCCGCGCGAACCGGCACCGATGCCCCGCTCGGCCAGTGCCAATGGCTTGTGCAACTTCGATTCGGGCTCCCAGCGAGGATGCGGTGGCTCCTCCGGGAAACCCATCGGCGGCCGGCCCTTGATCGCGCTGAGCATCGGGATCAGTGTCATCGACACCGCCAGCGAGATGCCGATCGCCAGCGCCACGGTCAACGCCTGGTCGCGGAACAGCTGCCCGGCGATGCCCTCCACGAACACCAGCGGCAGGAACACCGCGATCGTGGTGAGGGTGGAGGCGACCACCGCCATGCTGACCTCGCGGGTGCCGGTGATCGCCGCCTGCAGCACGCCCAGCCCGCGCTCGCGCGCCTTGGCGATCGATTCGAGCACCACGATCGAGTCGTCCACCACCAGCCCGGTCGCCAGCGCCAGGCCGCCGAGCGACATCACGTTGAGGCTCAGCCCCATCTGCTCCATGAAGAAGAACGTGGTGATGATCGAGACCGGCAACGACAGCCCGATCACGAACGTGCTCCAGCCGTCGCGCAGGAACAGGAAGATGATCAGGATCGCCAGGAAGCCGCCGATCACCGCATCCTTCTTGACGTCGGCAATGGCGTGGCGGATGAACTGCGACTGGTCGTCGAGCACGGTCAGTTCGAAATCCGGCGGGATCTGCGCCTTGACCTGGTCCAGCCGCGCCTGCACCGCGTCGGCAGTGGCGACGGTATTGGCGTCGCCTTCCTTGTAGATCGCCAGTTCGACCGCCTCGCGGCCGCCGAGGCGGATGATCGCCTCGCGCTCCTTGTAGCCCTGGCGCACGGTCGCTACATCCTTGAGCCGGATCGGCATGCCGCCGGCGACCGCGCCGGAGGATGAGGACGCACTCTGCACCGAGGCCGCCGCCGCCATCGAGCTGGCATCGCCGCTGGCCGCCGCTACCCGCGCCATCTGCTCGGCGGCGCTTGCAGCCGCGCCGCCGCCGGCGCTCTGCGTGGTCACCAGCATCTCGCCGATTTCATCGACGCTGGCGAACTGGTTGACCGTACGCACCAGGTAGCGCTGCGAGCCTTCCTCCAGCCGCCCGCCGGAGACGTTGACGTTCTCCTGCTGCAGGCGCTCGATGACGGTGGCGATCGGCAGGTTGAGCTGGGCCAGGCGCTGCTGGTCGATGTCGACCTGCACCTCGTCCTCCAGGCCGCCGCCGACCTTGACCGCGGCAACGCCGTCGACCGGCTCGAGTTTCTTCTTGAGATCCTCATCGGCGTAGCGCCGCAGCACGGTGAGCTGACGTACCGATTCGCTGTCGTTTGCCTGCCCTTCCGCGCCGGCCGCGGTGTCCTTGGCCGACAGCGCCAGGCGCAGGATGGGCTGGGTCGAAGGATTGAACCGCAGCAGCACCGGCGCCTTGGCCTCCAGCGGCAACTGCAGCACTTCCATCTTGTCGCGCACCTCCAGGCCGGCCTGGTCCATGTCGGTGCCCCAGGCGAACTCCAGCACCACGTCGCTCTGGCCGGTGCGCGACACCGACTTCAGCTTGCGCAGCCCCTTGACCACGCCGACCGCCTCCTCGACCGGCTTGCTGATCAGGGTCTCGATTTCCGACGGCGCCGCACCGACGTACTCGGTGCGCACCGTCAGCGTCGGATAGCTCAGGTCCGGCAGCAGATCGACCTTGAGGTTGCCCAGCGCGATCAGGCCGAACAGCAGGAAGCTGATCGTCACCATCGCCACCGTCACGCGGCGGCGGGTGGAAAACTCGACCAGGTTAAACGGGGTTGCGTCGTCGCGATGGTGCGGCGCGCCGTCGGCGGGAGGGTGTCGCTGGGAGTTGCTCACGGAATCGCTCACCTGGCAGTCCTCGCGCTTACTGCTGGTCGGCCGGGCTGACTGCCGGTGCACTCGCCACCTGCGGCGCCACCGGCTTGTCGCCGATCACATGCACTGCGCTGCCGTCGCGCAGCGCGGCCTTGCCGGCCACCACGACGCGGTCGCCGCGTTGCAGGCCTTTGCGGATCTCCGCCCAGGCGCCATCGAGATACCCCAGCTCGACCGGCACGCGCAGGGCCTTGCCGTCGCGCACCGCGAACACGGCCGGGTCGCCGGCGCCATCAAGCAGCGCCAGGCGCGGCACCACCAGCGCGTCGGCGCGCTGGTCGTAGGCGATGCTGATGCGGCCGAACATTCCCGGCTGCAGCAGGCCATCGCTCTGGAACGCGGCGATCACCCGGAACGTGCCGCTGCCGGCATCGACCACCGGTGCGATGCGATCGATCGTGCCGGTGAAGGTCCTGCCCGGCAGCGCATCGACGCTCAGCTCCACCGGCAGCCCGGGCTGGAGCGTGGCCAGTTCGCGCTCCGGCACGTTGAGCACCGCTTCCAGGCGCGAGGTGTCGACGATGCGGAAGATCGGCGTGTTGATCTGCACGAAGTTGCCGGTCTTGATCGAGCGCGAGGCGATCACCCCGGAGATCGGTGCGGTGACATTGGCGTAGGACACCTCCAGGTTGGCCAGGCGATTGGTCGCGCGCGCATTTTCGAGGTCGTACTTGATCTGGTCGAGGTCGTTGGCGCTGAGCAGTTGCTGCTCGGCCAGCTGACGCGAGCGCTGGTAGTTGCTCTGCAACTTGGCCATCTGCGCGGCCGACTGCGCCGCCTGCAACTGCGCGCGGGCCGAGTCCAGGCGCACCAGGGTCTGGCCGGCACGGACCACGTCGCCCTCCTCGACCAGCACCTCCAGAGCCACCCCGGAGGTCTTGGCGACCACCTGCGACTCGCCGCGCGCCTCCAGCGGCGCGGTGCCGGTGTAGCTGGCGGAGATCGCGCGCAGCGAGGTCTCGGCGACTTCGACCGGCACCGCTTCGGGCGCCTCCTGCTCGGTGGTCTTGGCCTGCGCATCGCCCGGACCGCCGCCGCTGCAGGCGGCTAGGGCCAACGTGCAGGCCAGTGCGAGTGCGGCGGCGCGGGCATGGGCGCGGTGGTGCGAACGAATCTGGAGGCGCATCTCAGTTATCCCGAATGTGGCTGTCGGCCGGCCTGTATGCCGGTGTTGTACGAAGGTATATCACCCATCGGAAAACCCGCATCCGCCGAAGGTCACGGTGACTGCCGCCATGCCCCTCGGCGGCGAGCCGCGACAGGCCCGTCGAGGACGCGGTTCCGTCGTAGAAGCAGGCGACGCCCGCGACCGGCGGTCACGCTGCGATCGGGCATGGCGGACTCGCTCGGTGGACCCTGCAGGTCGGCTCGGCGGCGGGGCCTACGCCCGGCGGATGCGGCCTGCGAGACAAGACCTGGATGCACCCGACCCATCGATACAAAACCGCAGCGGTTCGTTGCGCCGATGGCGCAAGCTATACTTGGCCAGTTGCGTGGTTTCCGGTGTCCCGTTTACGGTTTTCCGCAGTGCCCGGCGCTGGACCGGCCCGGCGCGGAGGAGGCGGACACCGAAAACAGAAGAGCCGAAAACGCGCTTCCACCCTTTCGCCAGCCATTGAGATTGCGGACCCAGACATGATGCGACCGTTGACGATCGCCGCCTGCCTCGCCCTGGTTTTCGCCGCCGCGCCCGCGGCCGCCCAGGACGTTGCCAGCCCCCCGACCACCGCGCCGACCACGACCGTGCCGACCGTCGCCTCCGCCGAAGCCTCGAGCGTGTCCAGCGTCCGCGGCAATGCCGAAACCGGCCGCATGCTGACCTACACCTGCCAGGGCTGCCACGGGGTGGAAGGCTATGAGAACGCCTACCCGAACTACCACGTGCCCAAGATCGGCGGGCAATCGGCGACCTACCTGGTCGGCGCGCTCAACGACTACCGCTCGGGCGCGCGCAAGCACCCGACCATGCAGGCCCAGGCGCAGAGCTTCTCCGAGCAGGACATCGCCGACATCGCCGCCTTCCTGTCGAACCTGAAGTGAGTGAGCTGACGTCCATGACGAAATCACGCCTCTACGCCGGCGTCATCGCCACCGTCCTGCTCGCCGCACTGGCCACGGGTTGTTCCCCCGATTCCGAAGGCGCCGAAAGCGGCGACGCCAACACGGTACCGACCTCTTCGTCGGCCGGCCTGCCCAGCGGCAACATCGTCGCGGGCGAAGAGCGCGCCACCACCAAGGGCGCCGCGACCGGCCAGTCCTGCATTGACTGCCATGGCGTCAACGGCAATGCGCCGATCGACCCGAGCTACCCCAAGCTCGGCGGCCAGTACGCCGACTACCTCGCGTACGCGCTGCAGACCTATCGCGACGGCACCCGCGAACACCCGCTGATGGCGGCCCAGGCACAGAACCTGACCGACCAGCAGATCGCCGACCTGTCGGTCTGGTTCGCCTCGCGCCCGAGCGAACTGACCGACCTGCACGGTGCGCACCAGTAACGCGCTCAGGCCATCCGTCGCGTCCCGAAGGCCTGCTCTCATGCAGGCCTTCTCGGTTCCGGGTACACACCGCCCCTGGCCGCCTCCTGTAGGAGCGGCTTCAGCCGCGAACCAAAACCATCTGCCGACGCCGGGCACCGATCGATCGCGGCCGAAACGGCGGTCGTCGTCCTGCCTTGACGGTCCCGTAGGAGCGGCTTCAGCCGCGAACCAGGACCGTGTGCCGACGCCGGGCACCGGTCGCGGCTGAAGCCGCTCCTACAGGGTAAAACCCACCACCGCTGCTCAACCGCCCGGCCGGATGCTGCCGTTGTCCTCCTGCAGCTCCGGCTTGAAGGGGATGTCCGGTGGCGGCCGCGCGGTGGCGGGCTGCTCGTTGAGGTTCGGGTCGGAAATGCCGCAGCTGCCGCCGAGGCCGAGCATCGAGACCACGCACAGGATGGTCTTGTTGGTGCCCGGGATCGGGATCGCGACTTCGCGCATGCCCCTGCGCACCCATTCGGCCAGCAACGTCTCGTTGGGGCGCCAGTACTGGTCGAACGCGGTCGGCTCGTAATCGATCGGGGGGCGCTTGAGCCAGGTGCCGGAGCGGTCGAGGTCGGTGATTTCGTCGGTCACCGTGCCCGGCGGCATGCCCGGCGATGCCGAACCCGGGGTATCCGCCAGCCGCACGCTGCCGTCGCTGTTGTAGATGCCCGGCTCGTCGCCGCGCTGCGCACCGGGCTGGTCGCGCGCGGCATCGCCCCAGTCGTCCGCCCGCGCAGGCGTCGCCCAGCCGCCTGCGGTCGGTGCCGGACGCGGACCGCTGCCCACCAGCTCGTCGCGTGCCTGGTCCGTAGCGGGTGCCGGCGATGCCGCGGGGGCCGCCTCAGCGGGCAGCGACTCAGCCGGTGATGTCCCCGCCGTTGATGGCGCCGCCGGTGCGGGCCCGGCCTGCGACGGCTCGACGGACGGCGGCGCCGGAATCATCGCCCGCCGCACTTCCGGCACGGTCGCACGCAACTCGGGAGCCTCGATCGGGCGCACCGGCAGATCGCGCTCGATTGCGCGCGACAGCGGCGCCGGCACCTCGCGCACCGCAACCTCCGGCACCCGCTGGGGCAGCGCCAGCGGCGCCGGATCGGGCTGCACGATGGGGCGCAGCGGCGCGGACGGTGGCTGGAATACCGGTTCAGGCTCTGGCACCTCGGGCTGGGGCACGTCGCGGCGGCGCACGATCGGCATCGGCGCACTCAGTTCCGGCGCGGCCATCTCCGGCTCGACGACGCGCGGGGTCGGCGGCGGCAGCAGGAAGACTTCGGTGGCGTCCGGCGCCGGCTCACTGACCGCGAGCGGCTGCTGCGCCTGCGCGGGCGGCGTCGGTACCGGTATCTCGCGCGGTACGACCTCCGGCACCGGCACGTCCGGCACTTGGAGCTCGGGGAGCACCGGGGTGATCTCGAGCGGCGTCGCCAGACTCTCTACCGGCGCCGGCGCTGGCATCGGGGGCAAGGGTGCCGGTGAGGGCTCGACCGGCGCCGGCTCGACCGCCGCAGTCCCGGCCGGCGCCTCATCGGCAGGCGCGGCAGGTGGCGGCGGGACGACCGCCTGCTCGGTCGCGCGCCCGGGGTCGACCGGCGCATCCGGCTGCGGCGGGGGACCGCCCCCGATTTCCTCCGGCGTACCCGTCCCGGTGTACTCGACCTGCACCACCATCTCGCCTTGCGGCGGCGCACTGGCCGGCGGGGCCGGCAGGTAGAGCAGCCACAGAAGCGCCAGCCCGAGCACCAGATGGACCGCCGCCGAGACAGTGCCCGCGGCCCACCGCAGTCCGCGCTCGTCGCTCTCCGCCTCGTGCCACTGCTGCCGCCACATCGCCGAAAACGCCTGCCACTGCGTCATCGACGCCACCCGCGCCGGCGGCACGCTGGGCGGGCGTTGCAGCAACACCGCGGTGAGCGAATCGGCCGAGGCGCCGGTGACCGTTCCGCCCCGCTCATCCATCGAGGCGAACCAGTCCTCCCAGCCCGGTGGAAACTCGCCGGGAGGATGGCTGCCGCGCCACGCGGTCAGGCGCAGCCTGCGCTGCACGAAGTTGATCAGGTCAGCGGCGGAATACATGGATCGCGCCGCGCCGGACTCAGGCCGCCGGGCCCGGGCCGGCCTCGCGGGCGATATACGGCGCCGCCCCGGTATCGTGATCGGTCGCGTCGCGCACCGCCGTCACGCCGGGCACCTTCTCCAGCAGGGTCTTTTCGATGCCCTGCTTCAAGGTCACGTCGGCCATGCCGCAGCCATGGCAGCCCCCGCCGAAGCGCAACACCACCACGCCCTCGCCGGTGACCTCCTGCACCGCGACATGCCCGCCATGTTGGGCCAGTTGCGGGTTGATCTCGTGTTCGACCAGCCAGTGCACGCGCTCGACCACCGATGCCGACTCGCCCGGTGTCTCACCCTTGATCCGCGGTGCGCGGATCTGCAACTGGCCCCCGGTCGCCTGCACTTCGTAATCGATCTGCGCGCCATCGAGGTAGTTCACGCTGGCCGCCTCCAGCCACAACGTGAAGCCCTCGCAGTCCACCGCCCACTCGTCGCCATTGAGATCGACCGGCTCGGTGAACTCCAGCCGCACGTCGGCCCTGGCGGTGCCGGCAGCGACCGCCGACAGGCGCACCCCGAGGCCGGGCAAGGCCTCACGCTCGATCAGCTTGCGGAAATGGGTCTGGGCGGATTCGGAAATCTGGATCATTGCGCGGCTGTGTCCTCAGGTTCGACCAATTCGCGGGCAGCGCCTCGGGCGGATTCGAAAATCCGGAGCATGCGGCTATTCTAACGATCTCCCCGCGGGCGCACGATCAGCCTGCACTCTACGTCCACCGTCGATATGGTCTGTTCAGTCGACCGCGCTGCCGCAAGGAATCCGCCGATGCCCGACCTCGTTCCCCTCGCCCAGGCCCACTGCATCCCGCGCAGCGGCAACGAGCATCGGCTCACCGAGGCCCGCGTGCGCGAGTTATTGCCGGAGGTGCCGGGCTGGGAGCTGGTCGAGGACGGCCATGCGCTGAGCCGGACCTTCAGGTTCGAGGACTACTATCGGACCATGGCGTTCGTGAACGCGCTGGCATTCATGGCCCATCGCGAGGACCACCACCCCGACCTCGGCGTGCACTACGACCGCTGCGTGGTGCGCTACTCGACCCACGACGTCGACGGGCTCAGCGAGAATGACTTCATTTGCGCGGCGAAAGCCGAATCACTGGCCAACTGAAGGAGCGCCATGTCTATTGAAGGCCACTCGACACGGGATCGGCGCCTGGCGCCACGCGCCTGCGCGATGGTCGCCGCCTCGCTGCTGCTGGTGGGCTGCGGCCCCGGCGAGGACGCACCGGCACCAGTCCCGTTTACCGAACTCACCGCGGTCGAAACGCCGCCGCCGGCCTATCCGCCCGAACTGGCCTGCGACGATGTCGGCGGCCGGGTCATCCTGCGGGTCACGGTCGGCCTGGATGGCACGCCCAGCATCGTGGAGGTGGCCCAGAGCAGCCGTACCGCGGCGCTCGACCATGCGGCGCAGGAGGCGGTGCGGACCTGGCGCTTCCGCCCGGCGACCCGCGGCGGGCAGCCATTGGAGAAGACGATCCAGGTGCCGGTGACGTTCACCCCGCCCGCGCTGCGACCGGACGTCTGCTTCGCTCTGGACGAGCAGCGCAACCGCAACGAGTTGTAGACCGGCTCGGGGTCGGCGGTAGGAGCGCCCCATGGGCGCGATCGCCTTGCTACGCAGGTCCAATCGCGCGCATGGCCCGCTCCTACAAACACCGCCCAGGCGATAACGCCGCACGGTAGGAGCGCCCCATGGGCGCGATCGCCTTGCTACGGATGGCGCGGTCGCGGGCATGGCCCGCTCCTACAAGAGACGGAGTTCGCGGACTTGCGAGTGGAGCCTTCCACCAGGTACTCACGGCGCAGCGTGCATCGTGCCGGTTCCGGCGCAGCCGCGGGCCCCGCAGCCACTGCAATCGGCGGCCGCCGCCATCGAGGATGCGAATGCCGACCTTCGAACACGTCAGCTGGGCGGTCGATGCCGCCGGTGTGGTGGTCATCGTGCTGGGCCTGCTGTTCGCGATTGGGCGCTTCGCCTGGCCGGGCCATGCGGCAAAGAACGGGCGCTATCACCAGTTCCGCCAGGACCTCGGGCGCGGCATCCTGCTGGGCCTGGAGTTTCTGGTCGCGGCCGACATCATCCGCACCGTGGCGGTGACGCCCACGCTCCATGATGTGCTGGTGCTGGGATTGATCGTGCTGATCCGCACCTTCCTCAGCATGGCCCTGCAGATGGAGCTGGAGGGCCGCTGGCCGTGGCAGTCGAACCAGTTGCATGGCCGAGCCGACCGCAATGGCTGACCCGGGGAAGGCGCCGCTCCAGTCGCCATGCGGGCCGGTCGGTCACGGCACCGGCGGCGCGCGATACAGGCAGTTTTCGCGCAGCGTCGAACGCCACAGCCACTTCTCGCCGCGCTGCACCGGGAAAAAGACCCTGTCAGCCCATTGACGCTACTCCGACTCCAGCGCCGCCCAGCGTGCATAGGCGACATCGAGGTCCGCCTGCACGTCCGCCAGCGCCATGTTGTCGGCGGTAATCGCGGCCGCATCGCGCTGGTAGAACGCCGGGTCGTTCATCGCCGCGGTGAGCGCCGCCAGCCGGGTTTCCAGCGTTTCGATGCGGTGCGGTAACTGCTCCAGCTCGCGCGCCTCCTTGTAGCTGAGCTTGCGTTTTGCAGTCGCCGGGGCCTCAACCGCTTTGGCGATCGGCGAGGCCGGCATGGAGGCTGACCTGGATGCGGCGGCTGCGCCCGTCCCCGCGCTCGCCGCGGCGCTCGCCAGCGGCCGCTGCCGCAACCAGTCGCTGTAGCCGCCGACGTACTCGCCCACGCGGCCGTCGCTTTCCATCACCAGGGTCGAGGTGACCACGTTGTCGAGGAAGTCGCGGTCGTGGCTGACCAGCAGCAGCGTGCCGGGGTAGTCGCCGAGAATGTCCTCCAGCAATTCCAGCGTCTCGACGTCCAGGTCGTTGGTCGGTTCGTCCATCACCAGCAGGTTGGATGGCTGCGCGAACAGCTTGGCCAGCAGCAGGCGGTTGCGCTCGCCGCCCGAGAGCCGCGTGATCGGCGCGCGCGCGCGTTCGGGAGTGAACAGGAAATCCTGCAGGTAGCCGATGACGTGCTTGTTCTTGCCACCGACCTCGATGAACTCGCGGCCTTCGGCGACATTCTCCAGCGCGTTCCAGTCCTCGCGCAGGGTCGCGCGGTACTGATCGAAATACGCGACCTGCAGGTTGCTGCCGGTGCGCACCTCGCCCGCGGTCGGCGGCAGCTCGCCGAGCAGGACCTTGATCAGGGTGGTCTTGCCGCTGCCGTTGGGTCCGATCAGGCCGATGCGGTCACCGCGGAAGATCGTGGTCGACAGCTCGCGCAGTAGGGGCTTGCCGCCGTAGTCGAACGACACGTCCCTGGCCTCGATCACCTTCTTGCCCGACGATTCGGCCTGGGCGAAATCCATCCTTACGTTACCGGTGAGATCGCGCCGCGCCGAACGTTCATTGCGCATCGCCTTGAGCCGGCGCACGCGGCCCTCGTCGCGGGTGCGGCGGGCCTTGATGCCCTGGCGGATCCAGACTTCCTCCTGCGCCAGCAGCTTGTCGAAGCGCGTGTTCTCCTGCGCCTCGGCATTGAGGCGTTCCTCGCGGCGGCGCTCGTAGTTGGCCCAGTCGCCGGGCCAGCTGGTGACCTGGCCGCGGTCGATCTCGACGATGCGCGTGGCCAGCGCACGCAGGAACCGCCGGTCATGGGTGACGAACACCAGCGCACCGGCCCAGCCCTTGAGGAAGGTCTCCAGCCAGTCGATCGCGGCGATGTCGAGGTGGTTGGTCGGTTCGTCCAGCAGCAGCAGGTCGGGCGAAGAGACCAGCGCACGCGCCAGCAGCACGCGGCGCTTCATGCCGCCGGACAGGCCGGAGAACGCGGCATCACCGTCGAGGCTGAGCCGCTCCAGCGTCTCGACCACACGCTGGTCGGCGCTCCAGCCGTCGGCGGCCTCGATCTTGGCCTGTACCTCGCCCATGGCCTCGGCGTCGAACTCCTCGGCGTGGCTGAGGTGGTGGTACTGCGCCAGCCACGCGCCGAGTTCGCCCATCCCGGCGGCGACCACGTCGAACACATCGCCGTGGGCGCCGGCGGGGACTTCCTGTTCGAGCCGCGAAATCCGCGCCCCGCCCTCGCGCCGGACCTCGCCGTCGTCGGCCTGCAACTCCCCGGCGAGCAGCTTCATCAGGGTGGATTTGCCCGCGCCGTTGCGCCCGATCAGGGCGATGCGCTCGCCGGGCTCGATCGACAGCTCGACATCTTCGAGCAGCAGGGGACCGCCGACGCTGTAGTCGAGGTTGTTCAAGGTGATCAGGGGCATCCGCCCATTCTACGGGGCAGCGAGGTTCAGCCCGCGAGTCCGGCTCACTCCGCGTGCAGTTCCGCCACGCCCCCTGGGATCGGCAGCTCCCAGGAGCCCCGATCGCTGCGTGTTTCGACACGCCGTCGTCACGCCACGTGACCGTTTGAACCCGGCGCCCCCGCTCATTGCCCCGTACCGCGGCGCACGGGGGTTTTCCCCCACGCGACGCGGGGGTAAACCCGGATGGTGCGGCAGCTCGCGGGTTCCCATAGTGATCGGACCTCCACCCTCGAAGGGCTGCCATGAACACCTTCCCACGCACCCGCGCGTCACGTAACCGCACCGTGCTCGGCCTGGCTGTCGCCACCGGCCTGCTGTTGTCTTTCGGCGCCAGCGCCGATGCGCTGATCTCCGGCGATCTGCAACAACGGCTCGACAGCGAACCGACCCACCGCGTGGTCGTCACCTTCAGCGACATGGGCCAGGCCGACCGCCTGCTCGAGCTGACCGCCAGCGTGCACCCGATGCAGCAGCTGCCGATGGCCGGCGCGCTGCTGACCAGCGCGCAGGTGCGCGAGGTCGCGACCTGGGACGGAGTGGAGAGCATCTATTTCGATGCCCCGCTGGATTACTTCAACTACGAGGCCGGCGAGATCACCAACGGCCACAAGGTCCAGGACAACATCGGCCTGACCGGTAAGGGCGTCACCGTGGCGGTGCTCGATTCGGGCGTGGACGCCAATCACCCCGACCTGCAGTTCGGCAGCAAGACCGTGCAGAACGTCAAGCTGATCGGCGACCTGGACCTGGTCGGCGCCTCGGCCGTGGTGGAAAACCAATCCAACACCGACACCAGCAGCGGCCACGGCACCCACGTCGCCGGCACCGTCGGCGGCACCGGCGAGGCGTCGCTGAACGACACCCGCCGCGCACGCTATTACGACGGCATCGCGCCGGGCGCGGACCTGGTCGGCATCGGTGCCGGCGAGGGCTTGAGCATCCTGTACGCGCTGATGGGCTTCGACTACGCGCTCAACAACCAGGAGCGCTACGGGATCGACATCATCACCAACTCCTGGGGCAGCTCCAACAGCGTCTACGACCCCAACAACCCCATCAACAAGGCCAGCTACGAAGCCTATCGGCGCGGCATGGTGGTGTCGTTCGCAGCCGGCAACGACGGCCCCGACGAGGACACGCTCAACCCCTATGCGATCGTGCCCTGGGTGATCAACGTCGGCTCCGGCACCAAGGCCGGCGAGCTGTCGGGTTTCTCCAGCCGCGGTCTTGAGGGCGACACTTACAAGCACATCGACGTGGTCGCCCCAGGCTCGAGCATCTGCTCGACCCGCGCGCCGGGGACCGTGATCGGCGCCCTCGGCCCGGTGGTGAATGCCGACTACCCCAGCTACACCACGTACTACCACTGCATCAGCGGCACCAGCATGGCCACGCCGTTCATCGCCGGCACCGCCGCGCTGCTGCTGGAGGCCAACCCCGACCTGTCCCCGGACCAGATCGAGCAGATCCTGATGGAGACCGCCACCCCGATGCCGGAGCACCCCTACCACGTGGTCGGCGGCGGCTATGTCGACGTGCTGGCCGCGGTGGACCTGGCTTCGCGCACCGAAGGCGAGCGCCAGCGCTTCCTCGACGGCGACACCGCGTGGTCGAGCCAGGGCGAGTGGAACACGATCAGCGACAGCGACGGCAAGCTGGCCTACAGCGGCCGTTGGCAGGCAGTGAACGCCGATGGCGCCAGCGACGGCAGCTACATGAGGGCCAGCGTCAGCAAGAAGTCGGTGCCCCGCCTGAACCTGTCGTTCCAGGGCAAGGCGTTCCAGCTTCAGTACCCGCGCGACAGCAAGGGCGGCGTGGCCGATGTCTACGTCGATGGCATCGCGCGTGGCCGGATCAGCTTCTACAGCGCGACCAGCGATTTCAACGGCAGCTTCGCTCTGAACGGCCTGTCCGCCGGGCTGCACCAGGTCGAGCTGCGCGGCGTGGAGGGATCGACCTACTTCGACGGCGCGCTGGTCGACGGGCAACTGTTCGCGAGCAACGTCGAACTGGTGGAGGAGTCCGAAACCTTCACCGGCACCATAGGGCCGTCGGTCGAGAACCTGGAGATCCAGGAAATCCCGTTCGAGGTTGGTCAGGACGTCACCACGATCAAGGCGCACCTGAGCTGGGACGGTGGCGTGGACATCGACCTGTACCTGCTCGATCCGCAGGGCCAGCAGGTCGCCTCGGCGGCCACCCTGGACAACCCGGAGCTGCTCGAGTTCGCGGTGAGCGAGCCGGGCACCTACACCTACCAGGTCACCGGCTTCGCCACCGTGGTTGCCAACTACACCCTGGTCAGCACCCAGACCCGCGCGGTGGTGACCGCGGACTGACCTGAACCAAGGCGCATGTCGCAGACGGCCGGGGCCCAGGCTCCGGCCGTTTGCGTATCCGGCGTCTCGCCGCCGGCGCTTCAACCCGCGTTTGCAGGCGCATACTGGTCACCTGCCGTGGCATTCCGCCCACGGCCTCCATCGCACCGCGAGGACACGATCATGAGCAAGGGGATGGACCGCAAGAAGGAACAGAAAAAGAAGCCGGCCAAGACCATGAAGGAAAAGCGCGCCGATAAGAGCGAGAAGAAGGCCGCCAAGCCGTTCGCACCGATCTGACCGCCGCCGCCGCGCCGCCGGCGCCTCGTCCAGCGCCACCGGCCGCCTCGGCCGGTGGGCTGCCCTTTGTGCAGGTGTGTAGGAGCGGCTTCAGCCGCGAACCAGAATCGGTTTCTCGAAAAGAAGCGGTAGCCGACCACCGCTTCTCCCGGCAACAGCACCGTCCATGTTCCACGCGAACCCGGCGTACCGGTCGCGTCTGAAGCCGCTCCCACGACCGAATGAAGCCCGCCCTCAGCGTCTACCAACGCTCCCGCACGCTGCGTTCGACCCGGATGTGCTCCGCCAGCCAGTCGTTGCCCCAGCGCCGCACCTGGATGCGGATGAGATCGCCGCGTTCGAGGTTCTCCGGCCGGTAGCGGCGGCCGCGGTACTCGACCGTGGTGTTGCGGTCGTAACGCACCCGCGCGCGATCTCCATGACGGCCGGAATAGTCACGACCGTAACCGCCACCCGCCTCGAGTTCGATCACGCGTGCGCGCGGGTCGACGTAGCCGACGGTGCCCTGCAACTGGTTACCGTACTGCCCGCCGTGGCCGGGGCCATAGTGGTCGCCACGGCCGGAGCCACCGCGATAGCCGTCGCGGACGTTGTGCACGACCTCGATGCTGCGCGCCCACAGGCGTCCGCGCGATTGCGTGGCATCGACGCGGATCACATCGCCGCGTTCCAGTCCCGCGACCGGGTGCTGGCGGCCCTGGTAGTACAGCGAGGTGCGCTGGTCGAAGTACACCTCCACCCGCGAGCCACGCTGGTATTGCGACGGCTGCGCAGTCAGCAGGATCCGGTCGTAGCTGGCATCGACGCGCTCCACGGTGCCGACCAGCGCGTTGGCGCCGTAGCCGGGGCCGGACGCACCGGGGTACTGCTGCCCACCGGGAAAGCCGCCGATGCCGGTGGCGCAACCAGCGAGCAACGCCAGCGCGGCGGCCGCAAGCCACAGGCGCGGACGTGCTGCGGCGGAACGGGTGGGGATCACGTGGTGCAGGATTCGGGCAGCGCGGATGATGGTCATGTGCATGCTCATGCTCCTCGGATACCGACAGCATTCCGCGCCGAGGGTGAACGCGGGGTAATCCGGCATTTCGAGCCTCTACACGACATACGAAGGAAGGACCGCGCCTGCCGTAGAACGGAGCTTGCTCCGCTTGCCTTTCACCGGAATGCCGAGAACAGCAGCCGAGCAAGCTCGGCTCTACCAGGGAACGAGGCAACCGAGCGAACTCGGCTCCACGCCACAGCCGGTGCCATAGCTAGGAACTGCACGACAGCATCGAGCACCCCGCCCGCGACCGCGCCCAATCGGGCCGTCGCTGCGCATAGGCCTCGCGGCCCGGTTGGTCCTCGTAGGGCCGGCGCATGACCTCCAGCAGCTCGACCACCCCGCCGGGGTCGCCGCGCTCGGCGCGGTCGATCGCCTGCTGGGCCAGGTAGTTGCGCAACACGTAACGCGGGTTGCTGGCCTGCATGCGCTGGCGTCGCTGTTGCGCCGTCCAGGCGTCCTGCGCGACACGGGCGGCGTAGCGGTCGAGCCACTCGCGCAACTGCGGCCCGGCCGCACGCCGCTTGCCGTCATCGTAGAACGCCTCCTGCAGGGGCGCGGGCGACGGCGCCGACAGGTCCACGTCAGCCAGCGCGCGGAAGAAGATCGTCATGTCGGCCTCGGCTGCGACCAGCAGGTCCTGCAGGGCCTGCATCAGCGCCAGGTCGCCCTCGGTGCATTCGACCAGCCCCAGCTTGCCCGCGGTGTTGCTGCGATCGGCCGCGGTGTACGCATCGACATAACGCTTCAGCCCGTCCTGCAACCGCTCGACTCCGTCGAACAGCGGCGACAGCGCGCCGGCCAGGCGGCCCAGGTTCCAGTACGCCACCGCCGGCTGTTGGGCAAATCGATAACGCCGGTTCTGCGCGTCGGTGGTGTTGGGAGTCCAGTCCGGGTCGTAGTTGTCGATCCAGCCGTAGGGGCCGTAGTCGATGGTCAGGCCGAGTATCGACAGGTTGTCGGTGTTCATCACCCCGTGCACGAAACCCACCCGCATCCAGTGCCCCATCAGCACCGCCGTGCGCTCGCAGACCTCGCCGAACCAGGCGGCATAGAGCGCCTCGCCATCGCCCTCGCCTGCTAGGTGCGGGAAGTCCCGATCGATGGTGAACTCGACCAGCTGCCGCAGCAGCGCGGCTTCCCCGCGGGAAGCCGGCAGCTCGAAGTTGCCGAAGCGGATGAACGACGGCGCCACCCGGCACACGACCGCGCCGGGTTCGGGCCTGGCGTTGCCGTCGTAGAACATGTCGCGCACCACTGCCTCGCCGGTCGCCACCAGGCTCAGCGCACGCGTGGTCGGCACCCCGAGGTGGTGCATCGCCTCACTGCACAGGAACTCGCGGATCGAGGAGCGCATCACCGCGCGACCATCGGCGCTGCGCGAGTACGGTGTCGGCCCCGCCCCCTTCAGTTGCAGCTCCCAGCGCTCGCCTTCGGGAGCGCCTTTCGGGCGTGCAATCGTCTCGCCCAGGGTGATCGCGCGGCCGTCGCCGAGTTGCCCCGCCCAGTGACCGAACTGGTGGCCGCCGTAGTTCGCCGCGTACGGCTGCATCCCATCGAGCAGCCGATTGCCGCCGAACACCTGCGCGAACTCGGGCGTGGCCACGTCGGCTTCATCGATGCCGAGCCGCGCCGCCATCTCGGCCGAATGCGCAAACAACAGCGGCGCCTCGACCGGCGTCGGCTGCACCGACGACCACGCGGCGCCGTGCACCTGTCTGATGCCGGGGCCGGCATCGGGGTCGCCTGGCAATTCGCGGATGAAACGGTTGTCGAACTCGAATTCCAGCATGGCGGCTCCCTGTAGATGCCATCGGACTGAAGCGCAGACTCAGCCGGGACGCGCCTTGCGCAGACGGGCAAAGCCGGGCCGATCGGGCTGCACAGCCTAGTGACTGCGACCTGCACGCGGGGTGATGCGGCGGCGCCGTCGCGGCGCATGCCCTAGACTGGGCGCCATCCCCCGTAGGAGAAAGTGCCCAATGGCGAAGCCGAACTACAATTTCGAGAAGCGACAGCGCGAAATCGCCAAGAAGAAGAAGAAAGAAGAAAAGCTCGCGAAGAAACAGTCAGCCAAGGCGGACACGGCCACTGGGCCGGAACCCGCGGCACCCCCGGGCAGCTCCGTCGGCAGCGGCTAGTCGGTCCGGATCGCCGGGCGCGAGCGCGCTCCGGCGACCGCAATGGAAGCGAGCCCGATACCGGAGTGGCGCAAGCCGCGACCTTGCGCAGCCGGGCGCGCTGTACCGGTCGCGAAACACCGCGCGTCTTTCCACGCGGGCGGCTGAAGCCACTTCCGATCACGCCGGCACCCGGTCCGGCGGCTAGACTATGCGGTCTTCCCGACCGGCCCCACGCCGGCGTCAACGAGACCTGCGATGAGCGCCGAGACGCCCGCCCCCCCCTTCAAGTTCACCGATCTTGCGCTGTCGGAACCACTGCTGCGCGCCCTGACCGATGTCGGCTACGAGTCGCCCTCGCCGATCCAGGCCGCCACCATCCCACCGCTGCTGGAAGGCCGCGACCTGCTCGGCCAGGCCCAGACCGGCACCGGCAAGACCGCCGCGTTCGCGCTGCCGATCCTGGCCCAGCTCGATTCGACGCGGCGCAAGCCGCAGGCGCTGGTGCTGGCGCCGACCCGCGAGCTGGCGATCCAGGTAGCCGAGGCGTTCCAGAAATACGCGGTGCACCTGCCCGGCTTCCACGTGCTGCCGATCTACGGCGGCCAGGGGTATGCGCCGCAGCTTAATGCGCTCAAGCGCGGCGTGCAGGTCATCGTCGGTACGCCCGGCCGGGTGATCGACCACCTTACGCGCGGTTCGCTGGACCTGTCGGAATTGCGCTGCCTGGTGCTGGACGAAGCCGACGAGATGCTGCGCATGGGTTTCATCGACGATGTCGAAACCGTGCTCAAAAAGACCCCGGCCGAGCGCCAGGTCGCGCTGTTCTCGGCGACGATGCCGCAGCAGATCCGGCGCATCGCCCAGACATACCTCAAGAATCCGGTCGAGATCGCGATCAAGTCGACCACCACCACCGCGGCCAACATCCGCCAGCGCTACTGGGCGGTCAGCGGCGTGCACAAGCTCGATGCACTGACCCGGATCCTGGAAGCCGAACCGTTCGACGCGATGATCGTGTTCGCCCGGACCAAGCTGGGCACCGACGAGCTGGCCGGCAAGCTGGCCGCGCGCGGCATCTCGGCCGCGGCGATCAACGGCGACGTGCAGCAGGCGCAGCGCGAGAAGACCATCCAGAACCTCAAGGACGGCAAGATCGACGTGCTGGTGGCGACCGACGTCGCTGCGCGCGGGCTGGACGTGGACCGCATCAGCCACGTGCTCAACTACGACATCCCCTACGACACCGAAAGCTACGTGCACCGCATTGGCCGCACCGGCCGTGCCGGCCGCAAGGGCGAGGCGATCCTGTTCGTCGCTCCGCGCGAGCGCGGCATGCTGCGCGCCATCGAACGCGCCACCCGGCAGCCGATCGAGCAGATGTCGCTGCCCAGCGTCGAGGCGGTCAACGACCAGCGCGTGGCGCGCTTCCTGGGCCGGATCACCGAGACCCGTGGCGAAGACCTCGGCGCGTTCCGTGAGCTGGTGGAGCGCTACGAGACCGAGCACAACGTGCCGATGGTCGAGATCGCCGCAGCGCTGGCCAAGCTGGTGCAGGGGGACACGCCGCTGCTGATCGACGCCCCGCCCGAGCGGCCGCAGCGCAGCGAAGGACGCGCGTTCCCGGACAGCCGCACGCGCGACGCCGCCCCGCGCGAGGGCCGCGAACCTGCGGCCCGTGCTCCACGCCCGCCCCGGGATTCAAGCCCACGCAGCTTCGACGAACGCAATGCGCCGCCGCCGCGCCATGCCGAACGGCAGTTCACCCCGCCCAGGGCGCAGCAGAACGCGGGCGAGGCCCTGTTCGAGGACGACGCTTCGGCGCCATCGCGCGCGCCCGAGCGTGCCGCGCCGCGCGTCGGTGACATAGGCATGGAGACCTTCCGGATCGAGGTCGGCCACGCCCACGGCGTGCAGCCGGGCAACATCGTCGGGGCGATCGCCAACGAGGCCGACCTGGAAAGCCGCTACATCGGCCGCATCGACATCCGCGACGACTACAGTCTGGTCGACCTGCCCGAAGGCATGCCGCGCGAGTTGATGGAACACCTCAAGCGCGTCTATGTCGCCGGCCAGCCGCTGCGCATCCGCCACGCCGAGGCCGCAGACGCCAGCGGTGGCCGAAGCCGCGGGCCGCAGCCGGGCCATGCGCCACGCGGGGGCAAGCCGCACGGCGGTAAACCGCACGGTGACGGTGCGCGTAAGCCCTTCAAACCGCGCGCGCCGCGTTGAGCCCACCGGAGTGGAGGCGCAATGACGATATCGACCGGCGGCCTGCTGGAACACCTCAGTGACTACCTCGCGTTGCTCGGCGCGCTCGCTCTGGCGTTTCCAATCGGCTGGAACCGCGAGCGGCACGGCAACATCATGGGCGTGCGCACGTTTCCGCTGGTGTCAGTGGGCGCATGCGCATACGTGCTGATCGCGCGCGAGTTCATCGGCGACGACGCCCCCGATGCCACCGCCCGCATCATGCAGGGCCTGATGACGGGGATTGGTTTTGTCGGCGGCGGCGCGATCCTCAAGCACGACGACTATGTCTCCGGCACCGCGTCGGCCGCGAGCATCTGGGTGGTCGGGGCGATCGGGGCCGCGGCCGGCTTCGGCTACTGGGGTCACGCCATCGTACTGGCGATCCTCAACTTTGCGGTGTTCACCTGGTTCGGCCGTCTGAAGAAGCAGCGGCCGGAAGACTGACGTCGTCGCGCCACGACCTTTAGCTGCGCTTCTTGATGATGCTGAAGCTGCCGTCGGTCTCCATCACCACCGCGCGGGCATCGGCGGGATCATCGATCCCGTGGTTGCGCAGCGCCTGGCGCACCTCCTGCTCGTTGACCCGTTCCCTGCGCATCGTCTGGTGCAGGAACTCGCCCTCGTGCAACAGCAGGGTCGCTTCGCTGGCCACCAGATCGTGCACCGCGCGCCAGCGCGAGGACAGCCAGGTGATGAGGAACTGCAGGAATATCAGCAGCGCGAGCGCCAGCACGCCCTCGGCCAGCGACACCTCGCGGCTCAGCAGGATCGTGGCGAGGGTCGAGCCCAGCGCGATCGTCACCACCAAGTCGAAGGCGTTCATCTTGGTCAGCGTGCGCTTGCCCGACACGCGCAGCAGCACGACCAGCGCGACGTAGGCGCAGATGCCGACCAGCAGTACGCGCAGCAGGTCGTTCCAGGAGTCGAAGAACATGGATCGCAGCCCAAGCGGTGTAGGCCATGACACCGCGTTCGGCGCGTCGGACGCGTGAAGGCTCGTAACCTGTAGGAGCGGCTTCAGCCGCGATCCGGGACCGGACGAGCCGCCATGCATCCGATCGCGGCTGAAGCCGCTCCTACAGCGCCATCCGACTCTCGAACATGCGCTCATGGCCGCTCAGCGGATCGACGAACCTCAACGACTGCGCCAGCAACTGCAGTGGCCGTTCGAAATCATCGGCCTGCCGCTCGCGCAGCTCCGGATAGAACGCGTCGTTCGCGATCGGTGCCCCCAGCCCGGCCATGTGCACTCGCAACTGATGCTTGCGCCCACTCACCGGCTCCAGCGCATAACGCCACAGCGCGCCGCCACGCTGCAGCACGTCGACGCGCGTCTCGCTGTTGGCGTCGCCGTCGACCTCACGCATGCGGAAGAACGGCTCGCCCGCGACCAGGCGGCTGCACCGCACCAGCGGGAACCTCAGCAACGGCAGCGCCGGCGCGATGGCCTCGTAGCGCTTGCCGATGCGGCGCTCGCGGAACAGCGCCTGGTAGCGGTCGCGCGTGCGCGGATCGGTGGCAAACATCACGAGCCCGGCGGTATCGCGATCGATGCGGTGCAGCGGCACCAGATCGGGATTGCCGAGCCGCCGCACCAGCCGTGCCAATAGCGTCTCCGCGACGAAGCCGCCCGCCGGCGTTACCGGCAGGAAGTGCGGCTTGTCGGCGACGATGAGGTGCGCGTCGGCATGGACGATGCGCTCGGCGAACGGAATCCGCGGCTCGTCCACGACCTCGCGGAAGTAGTAGACCTCCGCCCCGACCCGATAACGCGCATCCGCCTCGATCGGCCGCCCCGCCTCATCGAGCACTCGCCCGCGCGCAAACCGCTCCAGCCACGCCGCCCGCGTGATTGCCGGAAAGCGCGCACACAGCCCGTCCAGCACCGTCGCCCACGGCCCCGGCGGCAACTGCAGACGGCTCGCGGCGATGCCATCGGCGTTCGGAGGCGGTGGTTTCATGCGGACAGGGTAATTGTCCTGCCCTGCGGCGTCCGTTGGGGTGTCCGGATTGTGCCGGGCAGCCATTCAAGTGCTGCGGCACCGGCACCAAGCGGCCGCCCCGCTTGCGCTACTGCAGAAATCAAGCACCGGCTTGTCCGCTCGACGATCGCACCCGCGTTCCCCCGAGGTACGGAAGTGGTGGTGGGCAGGGAACGGCACCTTCGGGGGCGCCTGGGGTTCCTGTCTGGTCAGCGCGCCTGGCTCGCCATGCGCCGCCAGGAGGTGCGACACCAGGACAAGCCCGGTTGCTGTTCACTGGAACAGGTTGATGACGATACACGCAGGACAAGACCGCGCTGTGCGTTCAGACGCAGCCCCTTACCCGGCACCGCTTGTGCTCGGGGAGTTGGGGGTCTCGGCGGCAGCGATAACGGTCATGACCGCTTTGGACCGCCAGCCCCTGCAAGCGGCCTGGCGGTCCATGCTGGCATCCAGGCCCGGCATCGAGATCCAGGGCGAGCCGGTCGTGGACCCGACCCGCCTGACGACCTGCCTGGAGCGCCACCAACCCAGGGTGCTGCTGCTCGACAAGGCGTTGCTGGACCGCCTGGATCCGATGTCGCTGCAATGGATCCGCCAGCGCTGCCCCCGTGTGCGCGTGCTCCTCGTGTCGGAAGAGATTTGCCGCAGCGCGGTCGCCGACGTGTTGCGCAACCGGTTTCACGGATTGCTGCTGACCACCAGCCCGCCCGATCTCTGCCTCAAGGCTATCCGCGCCGTCAGCAAGGGCGAGCTGTGGCTATCGCGCCGCTTGCTGGCCCATGTCGTCACCGACCCGACGTGGCCACTGCCTCCTGCGGAAGCCGCGGCATCCGATCCGGACCGCCCCCACGCCATGGACACGCTCACGCGAAGGGAGTTTCAGGTCGTTGCGCGGCTGCGACGGGGCTGCAGCAACAAGGAAATCGCGCGCGAACTCGGGATCATGGAAGACACCGTCAAGAAGCACCTCAAGAGCGTCTTCGCCAAACTCGGCGTGCACCGCCGCGCGCTGGTGATCCTGCAGGCGGCGGGCGCCAGTGATTCTCTATCCAGGTTGCGCTGGTAAAGGGCCTGCCCCCTCATGAAGCGGCAGACCCTGTTGCGTTCCCTGCACCGCTGCGCGGGTCAGTTGCCCGGCTCCGGCGGCTGCGGGAATTCCCGCTCTGCAAAGCACTCCACATTGGATGCCTGATGCGGCCCCACCACCGACGCCAGGTGCAGCGGTGGATCATAGATCGGACCGATGGCCCAACCATCGCCATGGGCCAGGTGGGCCGCGATGGCTTTTTCGCTCTTGGCCCCGATCACGATCCCGAGGAATTGATTGCCGGTAAGGATGATTCTTGACCCGTCCTGCAGGATGAAAGTGCAGTTGCCGGTGGCTTCGCAGTTGGCGCCCAGGTCTCGTGGCCCGCCGATGTTGTGACACAACAGCAGTTCCTCGGGCGGAGGCGGCGGCGGAGGCGGCGGCGGATCATGTTCACCCTCGCCCGCGAGGGCAGAGCCGGCAATCAAGGCCGCGCCGATAGCCAGCGCAGCCGTCATCAGTGACTTCTTCGTCCCGATCATTTCAGTCTCCTTGTCCAGGGGGATGCACGTATGTCGTGCGCGTGGGACTCACTGGTCATGACGCGGTGCCCGCGCGTTCCTTTTGTCCCTCCCGCACCGTGCCAGAGGTGAAATCACGGGACCATTCCACGGAAGGGGTATTCAGAGGCTTGCGCGACGCGCGGAAAACGCGGCGCTCTTGTAGGAGCGGCTTCAGCCGCGATCGCACGCCGCGGGAGCGCTGACCGGAGCGTCGGCTGCGCGGAAGTTAGAATAACGGCCCTTTTCCGGCCGGCCCTCACCCTCATGGCGCTCAAATCCACCGTGGTCAAGGCGGAACTGCAGATCAGCGACATGGATCGGCACTACTACGCCACCCACAACCTCACTCTCGCCCAGCATCCCTCGGAGACCGACGAGCGGCTGATGGTGCGGCTGATCGCGTTCGCGCTGCATGCCGACGAGCGCCTGGAGTTCGGCCGCGGCCTCAGCAGCGAGGACGAGCCGGACCTGTGGCGCCGCGACTACATCGGCGACGTCGAGCAATGGATCGACCTCGGCCAGCCCGACGAGTCGCGCATCAAGAAGGCCTGCGGCCGCGCCCAGCAGGTGGTGGTGGTGAACTACGGCGGTCGCGGCTCGGACATCTGGTGGGACAAGATCGCCCCGTCGCTGTCGCGGCTGAAGAACCTCACCGTGATCGACATCCCTACCGACGTGGTCGATGCGCTGGTCACCCTGATCCAGCGCGGCATGCGGCTGAACTGCCTGATCCAGGACGGCGAGACGCAACTGATGAGCGACACCATCAACGTGGTGCTGCGGCCGGGCGTGCGCATGGCCGCCGCCGACGCATGAGCGCGTGACCGCACCGCTGCCCATGCCGCCGGCGGACAGGCAAGCAATGGACGTGGTGGTCGTCGGTGGCGGCGCCGCCGGACTGATGTGCGCGATCACCGCCGGGCAGCGCGGCAAGCGCGTGCTGGTGATCGAGCACGCCAACCGGATCGGCAAGAAGATCCTGATGTCGGGCGGCGGCCGCTGCAATTTCACCAACACCGGCACCACACCGGACAACTACCTCTCGGCCAACCCGCACTTCTGCAAGTCAGCGCTGGCGCGCTACACCCCAACGCACTTCATCGAGATGGTCGAGCACCACCGCATCGCGTACCACGAGAAGGAGCTCGGGCAACTGTTCTGCGACGAGTCGTCCAAGTTGATCGTGAAGATGCTGCTGGACGAATGCGCCGCCGCCGGGGTGCGGGTGGAGACCAGTTGCAGCGTCCAGCGGGTGCTGCACGACGCCGGAGACGCCGCGCCCGCGGGCGGGTTCGCAGTGCACACCACGCTCGGCGCGTTTTCCGCACCGGCGCTGGTGGTCGCCAGCGGCGGGCTGTCGATCCCGAGCATGGGCGCCAGCGGCTTCGGCTACGAGCTCGCCCGGCAGTTCGGCCACGCTGTCCTGCCCACCCGCGCCGGGCTGGTGCCGCTGACTCTCAGCGGCAAGCACCAGACGCGTCTGGCCGAACTCAGCGGCATCGCGCTGCCGGTCACCGCGCAATGCAATGGGCAGAGCTTCAGCAATTCGATGCTGGTCACCCATCGCGGCCTCAGCGGGCCTTCGATCCTGCAGGTGTCCTCGTACTGGCAGCCCGGCGACGACCTGCAGCTCGACCTGCTGCCCGGTCGCGACGCGCTCGAGACCCTGCAGTTGCTGCGCATCGAGCGCCCCGCCGCCGAGCTCAAGACCGTGCTTGGCGACCTGTTGCCCAAGCGCTTCGCGCAGCGCCTGTGTGAGGTGTGGCTGCCGCACGTCGAGCCGGCGCGGCCGATGAAGCAGTTCACCGCACCGCAGTTGCGCGAGGTCGCCGCGATCCTGCAGCGCTGGCCACTGGTCGCCAGCGGCACCGAGGGCTACCGCACCGCCGAGGTCACCCTGGGCGGGGTCGACACCGCTGAACTGTCATCGAGCACCATGCAGTCGCGGCGCGTGCCGGGGCTGTATTTCATCGGCGAGGTGGTCGATGTGACCGGCTGGCTCGGCGGCTACAACTTCCAGTGGGCCTGGGCGTCGGGGCATGCGGCCGGCGGCGCGGTGTGACGCGGTAGCCCCACGTTCGTAGGAGCGGCTTCAGCCGCGATCCGGAGCCGGACATCGGCCATGCATTCGATCGCGGCTGAAGCCGCTCCGACAGGGCCTCCGCGGCCTCAGTGCCGCAGGTCCATGCGCTCGTTCTCCGACAGGCTGCCCGGGTTGTTGGTCACCGCGGTCAGCGCGAAGTACAGGGCCTTGCCCATGGCCGTGCCGGGCCCGTCCCAGTACTCGGCGCTCTCGGCCTCGACCCGGATCAGGCACAGGTTCGGGTCGTCCTTGCCGTTGGGAAAGAACAGCTTCATCGCCGGCGACCACAGCTGCTCGATCCTGTCGCGGTCGCGCACCAGCGAGGCGCGACCGGCGACGGAGACGTAGCTGTTCTTGCCCTTGGAGGCGTAGGCGACATTGACGTGGGGATTGGCCTCGATCTCGGCGGCCTTGCCGCTGTCGTACTCGCTGGCAAACCACAGGTCGCCGTCGAACTCGACGTCCTGTGTGCCCAGCGGGCGGCTGACCAGCCGGCCATCGGGCGCGACGGTGGTCAGCATCGCGATATCGACATCGCGGATCAGTTCGGCCAGATGCCTGATGTTGGCGGCGCGGTCGTTCATGGCGTTCTCCGTCTCTCTTTGCGAGAGCTGCGTCGGCGAGGCGCTGGGTCGTGCGCCCGGTGGCCCACGATCTAACCGCGCCGGCAGGCAAAAGCGGGTGAACGACACGGTGGCCACCGCTCGCCGCCGCGTTAGAACGGCGCCGGCAGCCCGAGCAGCGCCGCGAGCACCAGATACAAGCCCAGCAGCACCACGCCCCATAACACCAGCTTCAACACCAGGCCGGCGGCCTTCAGCGCGAGATATCCCACCACCACCACGATCAGGATGCCCAACCAGCTCATGCGCCGCCTCTCCGGAAACACCACCGCTCGAGCTTATGCCACTGGCTCCTGACGTGCGCGAAAACCGCCGCACGGCTGCGTCCCTGGTGAGCGGCCAACACCGGTGGTTGCGCAGGGCCTGCGCTAACCTGACGCTCCCGCTTTCTCGAGAGTGCGCCGGCCATGTCGCGTTTGTCGCTTTTCGCCCTCTGCGGGCTGTTGGGCCTGCTCACCGCCTGCGCCGACCCCGGCCCGCCACCAGGCGGCCGCATCGCCGAGCTGCACCACATAGACACCCGCATCGGCAGCGGCGCCGTCGCCAGGCCCGGCCAGGACGTGACCGTGCACTACACCGGCTGGAACTATGACGAGAACGCCGCCGACCAGCGCGGTGAAAAATTCGACAGTTCGGTCGATCGCAACGAGCCTTTCACCTTCCTGCTCGGCGCCCGACGCGTGATCCGCGGTTGGGACGAGGGCGTTGCCGGGATGCGCGTGGGCGGCAAGCGAGTGCTGATGATCCCGGCGGAGTACGGCTACGGCCGCAAGGGCGCCGGCGGCGTGATCCCGCCGAACGGGTCGCTGGTGTTCGAGGTGGAGTTGCTGGAGGTCACAGAGCGCTGACGGCGAGCGAGCTTTCTCCCCCTTTGAAAAAACGGGGACACAGGGGATTTGCTTCTGCTCGGCGGTAACTTGTAGACAGGCATGGCCCCCGGCTACCGCTACCTAGCCCAGTCGTGGATAATAGTGATTCTCATTTGCCACTTGCCCGAGGTGTTTCCCGTGCGAACCCTACTGCTGTCCAGCGCTGTGCTGATCGGCCTCGCCGCCTGTTCTAGCCAGAACTCCAGCCAGGACTCCAGCCAGCAGGCGCAGGGCGCCGCCCCAGCGTCCGATGGCGCCGCGCCGCAGGAGCTGGTCGTCTACACCTCGCGCAACGAGCAACTGGTCAAGCCGCTGTTCGATCGCTACACCGAGAAGACCGGGGTCCAGATCGAGTACCTGACCGACAAGGCGCCGCCGCTGATGGAGCGGCTGCAGGCCGAAGGCAGCCGCACCCCGGCCGACGTGCTCATCACCGTCGATGCCGGCAACCTGTGGCAGGCGGCCAATCTGGGCCTGCTGCAGCCGATCGATTCGGCGGCGCTGCAGACCAACATCCCGCAGAACCTGCGCGACCCGGAGAACCGCTGGTTCGGCCTGTCGGTCCGCTCGCGCACGCTGGTCCACGATCCGGAGGCGACCCCGGCCTCGGAGCTGTCGACCTACGAGGACCTGGCCGATCCGAAGTGGAACGGCAAGCTGTGCCTGCGCACCAGCAACTCGGTCTACAACCAGAGCCTGGTCGCGACCATGATCTCCACGCTCGGTGCCGAGCGCACCGAGGAAGTGGTCCAGGGCTGGGTCGCCAACCTCGCCGCGCCGCCGTTCGCCAACGACACCGCGGTGATCGAGGCGATCGACGCCGGGCGCTGCGCGGTCGGCATCGTCAACAGCTATTACCTCGGCCGTGCGCTGCGCGACAACCCGGAGCTGTCGGTGGCGCCGTTCTGGCCCAACCAGGGCGATGGCGGGCGCGGCGCGCACGTCAACGTGTCCGGCGCCGGCGTGACCGCGCATGCCGACAATGCACAAGGCGCGCAAGCGTTCATCGAGTGGCTGTCCTCCGGCGAGGCCCAGGGCCTGTACGCCAACGAGAACATGGAGTTCCCGGCCAACCCGCGGATCGACGCGGCGCCGCTGGTCGAAGGCTGGGGCGAGTATCGCCAGGACCTGATCAACGTGTCCGAAGCCGGCCGCCTGCAGGCCGAGGCGGTCAAGCTGATGGACCGTGCCGGCTACCGCTGAGCCCGCTCCCGCGGTATTGCGGGTGCTGCCCGCCCGCCCACGGCGCGCTTCGGCCTCGCCGTGGGTATGGCTCGCGGTCGCGTTGTCGCTGCCCAGCCTGGTGCCGCTGCTGGCGACGCTCGGGTCGCTGACCCGGCCGGACGCCGCCACCCTCGCCCACCTCACCGATTACGTATTGCCGCACGTCGGCGGCAATACGCTGTGGCTGCTGCTCGGCGTCGGCATCGGCACCTCGGTGCTCGGCACCGCGCTGGCGGCGTTGATCGCACTGTGCGAGTTCCCGGGCCGGCGAGCATTCGCATGGCTGCTGGTGCTGCCGCTGGCCCTGCCGGGTTACGTGCTGGCGGTGGTCTTCATCGACCTGCTCGACTACGCCGGACCCGTCGCCAGCTGGCTGCGCGATGTCGGTGCGCCGGCGCTGCCGGAAATCCGCTCGCGCGGCGGGCTGATCGCGGTGATGACGCTGGCGCTGTACCCGTACGTGTACCTGGTCGCGCGCGAGGCGTTCGCCAGCCAGGGCGCCCGTGCGCTGGAGGCTGCACGTGCGCTCGGCATGGGCCCGTGGCGCGCATTCGCCCGCGCCAGCCTGCCGATGGCCCGGCCGTGGATCGCCGGCGGCACGCTGCTGGTGCTGATGGAGACGATGGCCGACTTCGGCACCGTGGCGGCGTTCAACTACGACACCTTCACCACCGCGATCTACAAGGCGTGGTTCGCGCTGTTCTCGACCGATACCGCACTGCAGATAGCCGCGGTGATGCTGCTGGTGGTGATGGCGCTGGTCGCGATCGAGGCGACCACGCGCAAGCGTCGATCCTTCGCCGCGCTCGGCCACCGCAATCCGCTGCGCATGCCGCTGGGCCGGCGCGCCTGGCTGGCGACCGGCTTCTGCACGCTGGTGCTGGCACTGGCGCTGTTGCTGCCGCTGTCGCGCCTGCTGTGGAATGCGCTCGCGCACCTGGCCGACCTGGATGCGCGTTATCTCCAGACCGTGACCAACGCGCTGACCCTCGCGTCGATTGCGGCGTTGCTGGTGACGGCGGCGGCGTTCGTGATCGCGATGGCCGCACGCGAGCGCCCCGGCCTGGCGACCACTGCGACCGCGCGGCTGGCGACGTTCGGCTACGGCCTGCCGGGCGCGCTGCTGGCGATCGGCCTGTACGTGCCGGTCGCCCAGTTCTCCACCTGGCTGGCGGACACGCATGGCTGGGACCTGGTGCTCGAAGGCGGGCTGCTGCTGTTGCTGGTCGCCTACGGCATCCGCTTCATGGCGGTGGCGCACGCGCCGGTTTCTGGAGGATTGTTGCGGATCAAGCCGAGCCTGCTCGAGGCCACGCGCGGCCTCGGCGTGACCGGCACCCGGCAATTACGGCTGGTGCACTGGCCGCTGCTGCGCGGCAGTTTCGCCACCGCCGCGCTGCTGGTGTTCGTCGATGTGATGAAGGAGATGCCGATCACCCTGATGATGCGCCCGTTCGGCTGGGACACACTGGCCACGCGCGTGTTCGAATTGACCAACGAGGGCGAGTACGCGCGCGCGGCGTTGCCGGCGCTGGCGATCGTGCTGGCCGGGGTGGTGCCGGTGATCCTGTTGACCCGACACACGTCTGTTGAAAAGCGGGGGCGCAATGCGGCTTGAGGTGGACAACGCGGCGGTCGGCTACGGCCCGCGCACGGTGCTCGAGGGCGTGTCCTTCACCCTGGAGGGCGGCGACATCGGCTGCCTGCTGGGCCCCTCGGCCGCCGGCAAGACCACCCTGCTGCGCGCAATCGCCGGCTTCGAGCCGCTGCAGCGCGGCAGCATCCGTGCCGACGGCCAGGTGCTCACCGGCGACGGCGTGCAGGTGTCACCAGAGCGGCGCCAGATCGGCATGGTGTTCCAGGACCACGCGTTGTTGCCGCACCTGAGCGTTCTGGACAACGTGCGCTTCGGCCTGTTCCGCCAGCCGCGCAGGCAGGCCGATGCACGCGCCCGCGAGATGCTGGAACTGGTCGGGCTGGCCGATACCGCGCAACGACATCCACACGAGCTGTCCGGCGGTCAGCAGCAGCGCGTCGCCCTGGCCCGCGCGCTGGCGCCGCAGCCGCGACTGGTGCTGCTCGACGAGCCGTTCTCCAGCCTCGACCCGGACCTGCGCGAGCGCCTGGCGCTCGACGTGCGGGCCGCGCTCAAGCACGCCGGCGTCGGCGCTCTGCTGGTCACCCACTCGCAGATCGAAGCGTTCGCGATGGCCGACCGCATCGGCGTGATCGGCGACGGCCGGCTGCAGCAATGGGCCCGCGCCTATGACCTCTACCACCGCCCGGCGAGCCGCTTCGTCGCCGATTTCGTCGGCGAGGGCGCGTTCCTGCCGGCCAACATCCTCGGCGAGGGCCGCATCGCCACCGCGTTCGGCGAGGCCACCGCACGCAACCTGGCGGAGGCGCTGGGTTCGCAGGTTGAAGTGTTGCTGCGCCCCGACGACGTGATCCACGACGACGATGCGCCGGTGCAGGCGCAGATCGTGCACCGCCATTTCCGCGGCGCCCAGTTCCTGTACACGCTGCGCCTCGACAGCGGCCACCTGGTGCAGTCGCTGGTGCCCTCGCACCACGACCACGCTATCGGCCAGCGCATCGGCATCCGGCTGGACCTGGAACACGTAATCGTATTCGCACGTGCCGACGGCGACGCCGGAGCGACCCGCGGCAGCTGACCGGCTGGCGCGACCACGCTCAAGGATTCCTGCCGGACGCCGTAATATGCCCCGGGGGAACCGATTTGCAGCCACCAGATTCCATCAACGCCGCTCGTGCAGCACGAGGTGCTGGCTCGCCGCGCGGCATCCGGGCGCGGCCAGCGGGCGCAGGCTGGGCGCGCGTGGCGGCCGGCTTGCTGCTGGCCGCCGGCCTGCTGGTAAGCGCCGCACCCGCCGCCGCCCGCCCCACCGTGCCCGCGGTGACGCTGGATCCGGACAAGGCGATCACCCAGCTGGTCCACGACGTCTGGGACACCAAGCAAGGCCTGCCCGACCGCCGCGTCGCCGCGATCGCTCAGACCCCGGACGGCTATCTGTGGCTCGGAACCGGTGCGGGGCTGGCCCGCTTCGACGGGGTCCGGTTCACCCGATTCCAGTCCAGCGACCATCCGCAGATCGGCAACGACGACATCCGCGCGCTGCACGTGGATCGCGAGGGAAGCCTGTGGATCGGCACCTACGGCGGCGGCCTGACCCGACTGCGCGACGGGCAGTTCACGCGCTACACCACCGCTGACGGGCTGGTCCACGACATCGTCTACGCGATCTCGGAGGTGCGAGACGGCGCGTTGTGGATCGGTACCGGCGGCGGGGTGTCGCGGCTCCAGGACGGGACCTTCACCAGCTACACCACCGAGGACGGCCTGGCCGGGGACCGGGTATTCCCGGTGATCGAGGACCGCGACGGCACGGTCTGGATCGGCACCTACGGCGGCGGACTGAGCCGCCTGCGCGACGGCGAATTCACCACCTACCGCGCCGAGGACGGGCTCGGCAGCGACCTGGTCCTCGATTTGCATCAGGACGACGACGGCACGATCTGGGCCGCGACCTACGGCGGCGGCCTGGCGCGTCTGAGCGAGGGGCGTTTCTCGCGGTACCTCGCCGGCAACGGCAGCGGCCACGACCGGCTTGTGAGCCTGCTGAGGGACAGCAGTGGCAGCCTTTGGATCGCGACTTACGACGGTGGACTGATGCGCCTGCACGACCGGCACTTCAGCACCTTCGCCCGGCCGCAGGGGCTCACCGACGACCTGGTGCTGGCGCTGTTGCAGGACCGCGAAGGCAACCTCTGGGTCGGCACCGCCGGCGGCCTGGAGCGGTTCCACAACGGAAAGCTGACCCACTACTCCACCGCCGAGGGCCTGTCGCACGATCGAGTCTACGGGGTGTACGAGGATGCCGACCAGGACCTGTGGATCGCCACCGAAGGCGGCGGCCTGAACCGGTTTCGCGACGGCCGCTTCAGCGCGTTGCGGGCCGACGACGGACTGGCCAGCGACAACGCCGTGTCGCTGGCCGGCCGTGGCGTGGGTGGCCACGATGACGGCCTGTGGGTCGGCACGATCGGCGCCGGCGTGAGCCTCTGGCGCGACGGTGTGTTCGAGACCTTCGGCCCGGAGCAGGGCATCCGCGGGCTGGTATATGCCATTGCCGAGGACCGCGAGGGCGGCGCCTGGGTCGGCAGCTCCGAAGGCCTGAGACGGCTGACGGACGGCCGCTTCAGCCCGGTCGCAGCCGACCACGAGGCAATCGGCCACGGCGTACGCAGCCTGCTGCCGGGCCGCGATGGCGCCCTGTGGGTCGGTACCAACGGCGCCGGACTGGTGCGCATCGCCGACGGCGAGCTCACCACCTGGACGGTCGCGGACGGCCTGGCCGGCGACTTCGTCTATGCGCTGCACGAGGATGCGCAGGGCACGGTCTGGATCGGCAGCAAGGATGGCGGGCTGAGCCGCTACCGCGACGGGCGGTTGTTTTCGTTCGCCCGCCCAGGCGGGCTGGACAAGGCGGCCGTGTACCAGATCCTCGATGACGGCCGCGACCTGTGGCTGAGCCATCCGAGCCAATTGCTGCGCGTGGCGAAGGCGCAGCTGGATGCGTTCGCCGGCGGCCGCATCGACCGCATCGCGAGCACTGCCTACGACGAGGCCGACGGGCTGCGCGGCGGATTCAACGGCGGCTCGCAACCGGCCGGGTGGCGGGCCACCGACGGGCGACTGTGGTTCGCCAGTGACGCCGGAGTGGTGGCGGTCGATCCCGCGTCGATTCCAACCAACCCGTTGGCCCCGCCGGTCCACATCGAACAGGTGTTGGCCGACGGCCGGCAGATCAAATTTGCGTCCGGGCAAGGCCCGGCTGCGCACCCTGCGGTGGAGATCGAGCTGCCGCCCGGCGACGGCAATTTCGAATTCCACTACACCGCACTAAGCCTGGTGGCGCAGGACCAGGTGCGCTTCAGGTATCGGCTCGAAGGTTTCGACAACGGCTGGGTGGATGCCGGACCCCGCCGCAGCGCCTATTACACCAATGTGCCGCCCGGCAGCTACCGGTTCGAGGTGATCGCCAGCAACAACGATGGGGTCTGGAACGAACAAGGCGCTGCGGTGGGCTTCAGACTGGCGCCGGTGTTCTACCGCACCGCGTGGTTCTACGCGCTGTGCCTGGGCGCGTTGTCGCTGCTGGTGGTGGCGCTGTACCGCCTGCGCATGCGAAGCCTGCGTGCCCGTGAGCGCCTGCTGTCGGCGACCGTGGAGGAGCGCACCCGCGAGTTGGCCGCGGCCAACGCGCTGCTGCAGCGGATCTCGTCACTGGACTCGGTGACCGGCATCGCCAACCGGCGCACCTTCGACGACAAGCTCGCAGAGGAGTGGAACCGCGCGGCGCGGCAGGACCGGCCGTTGTCGGTGGTGATGATCGACATCGACGACTTCAAGCGCTTCAACGACAACTACGGGCACCAGAAGGGCGACGAATGCCTGCGCCAGGTTGCCGATGCCCTGCAGCAGGGCGCGGCCCGCACTGGCGACCTGGCCGCGCGTTACGGCGGCGAGGAGTTCGTGATCCTGCTGCCCGACACCGATGCGGCCGGCGCGGCGGGCGTGGCCGAGCGGTTGCGCGGCGACATCGAGGCGCTGGCGATCCCGCACGCGTTCGCAAGCACGATGAAGCAGGTCACCATCAGCGCCGGGGTGTGCACGTTGTTCCCGCGGGTCGACCTGTCGCACGACGAGATCATCAACCGCGCCGACCGCCACCTGTACCAGGCCAAGCGCACCGGCCGCAATCGCGTGGTCGGCGACGCGCAGGTGCAAGGTGGGGCCAAGAGCGACGATCCGGCGGACCTTGAGCAAACCGGGTCGTGCAGCTAGGGCGCTGGTGCTGTGCCGCCTACAACAGGTGACGCAGCGCCGGCAGGTACTTCTCCGCCGAGCCGGTGTTGACCGCCACCACCCGCTGGCCGCGCTTGACCAGCCCGCGGTCGAGCAACTGCGGCAGCGCGGCCAGGCAGGCCGCGCCTTCAGGACTGATCCACCAGCGTGTGTCGCGCCAGACGCGTGAAAGTTCGGCCGCGATGTCCGCCTCGCTCACCGCCACCGCCGCGCCGCCGCTGGCGCGGATGATCTCCAGCACGCGGAAATGCCCGACCCCGCCCGGCACGTTGAGGCCGGTCGCCAGCGTCTGCCCGGCATCCACCGCGGTGGTGTCGGCCGCGCCACCGTCGAAGGCACGCACCAGCGGCGCGGTGGCCTCGCTCTGTACGCACAGCATCCGCGGCCGTTGCGACCCGATCAGGCCCAGCGCTTCCAGCTCGTCCCAGGCCTTCCACATGCCCAGCACGCCGGTGCCGCCGCCGGTGGGATAGATCACCGCATCGGGCAGCGACCAGCGCGTGTTGCCGGGGGAGGGTTCGGCTAGTTCCAGGCCGAGCGACTTCTTGCCGTCGATCCGCCAGCCCGGCTCCTGGAACGTCGCAACCGAAAAGTACCCCTGCGGGATGTAGCGCTCCTTCAGCAGCGCGCCCGATTCGCGGATGGTCGGCCCGGCCAGCTCCAGTTGCACGCGCCCGGGATGGCGGTGCGCCGCGGCGGCGACGTTGCCCTGGATCGGCATTGGGGTGTCGTCCGGCATCGCCACCACCACCGACAGCCCGCCGGCCAGCGCATAGCGGGTCAGCGAGTCGCCGGCATTGCCCTGGGTCGGCACCGCGAGCTTGCCCAGGCCGAGCCGCCGCGCCTGCGCGACCACCATCGCCATGCCGCGGTCCTTGAAGCTCTGGGTCGGGTTGGCGCCGAAACCGGGGTGGGCCTTGCCCTCCTCCTTGACCTGCAGCGCGATGCCGGCGGCGTGGGCGACGCGATGGTGCGCGTAGTCCAGCAGCGGCGTGGCGCCCTCGCCGAGCGCGACGATGTGGCGGGCGTCGTCGGGCTGCCGGACGTCCAGCGCCATCAGTCCGCCGAAGCGCCACATGTCGCGGCGAGTGGGGTCATACCAGGCCGCGTCGGGCTGCTCGGCGGCGAGGCGCTCCAGATCGAGCACCATCTCGACCGGGCGACCGTCGACCGGATCGAGGTTCATCGGGACGTCGGCGTCGTATTCGACACCGGAGGCAAGGCCGCGTAGGCAGCGGACGTAGGACATCGGGGTACTCCTTTCAGTGCGTAAACGGTTTGCCGTAGGAGCGGCTTCAGCCGCGATCGCGGTCCGGACGTGCACGCCGGTTGCCAATCGCGGCTGAAGCCGCTCCTACAGGGCAGGTTTTCGTGTCACATGCGGCTAGTTATTCGTCCTCGCCAAGCGGCGCCAGCCGCAGGTGATGGAAGTCGAAGCTGAAATCGGTCAGTGGCGAGATCGCCTCCATCCGCGCCTCGCGGATCTCGCCATCGGGCGTGAGCGAGAAGCTCAGGAACGCATCGGCATTGAGCCAACGCTCGTTCCAGCGCACCACGAAGGTATTGTGCTGCCAGTGCGACAGGGTGCCGGCCAGCTGCGGCGTGCGCGCGAAACTGACCGCGAGCCCGGCATCGTCGTGGCTGATCAGCACGTCGCCGTACCACGGATCGCGATAGGTGCCTGCGTATTCGGCGAGTGGCAGCGACGGCCGCGAGCGTCTGTCGCGGGCCGCCTGGTGCTCGGCCCAATCCGCGGCGGCCTTGTCCTGCGCCTTGGCCAACGCCGCGGCATACGCGGCGGTCCAGTCGGTTTTCGGCGCACCCAGGTAGGCATCGAGCACACGCATGGTCACCGCATTGAATGCGCCGCCGAGCTCGGCGCTGGTCAGCACGATCACGCCGAGCTCGTGCTCCGGCACCAGGGTCAGCCGCGACACCATCCCGGGCCAGCCGCCGGTATGCCATACCAGTTTCTCGCCGCGGTAGTCCGACACCTGCCAGCCTTCGGCGTAGCCGAGGAAATCCGGCTGCACCGGCGCCAGTTCCGGCACCGACGGCTCGCGGATCGGGATCGGCGTGACCATCGACCACATCGCCTTGTGCCGATTTTCGCTGAACAAGCGCTGCGCCTCCGCACCACCCTGGGCGGGCGCGATGACGCCCTCGCCGAGCTGCACGCGCATCCAGCGGCTCATGTCGTGCACGCTCGAATACAGCCCGCCGGCGCCGGAGACATTGGCCCAGCTCATGCGCGGCGCCGGCTGCAGCTCGGTGAAGTCGGCGCGTGAATGACCACTGGCGACATTGTCGCCCGGCAACAGCGCATCGCTGTTGAAGCGGGTGTCCTGCATGCCGAGCGGCTGGAATATCCGCCTGCGCAGGAAAGCCTCATACGGCATCCCGCTGGCCGCCTCGATCACCAATTGGGCGACGCCGTAGAGGATGTTGTCGTAGGCGTACTGGCCGCGGAATTGCCCGCTCAGCGGCACGTGCTTGAGCCGGCGCGCGACCTCCTCGGTGCTGTAGTCGGTGCCTGGCCAGTACAGCAGGTCGCCGGCGCCGAGCGCCAGGCCGCTGCGGTGCACCAGCAAATCGCGGATGCGCATCTCGCCGGTGACATACGCATCGGCCATGCGGAACCACGGCAGGTGGTCGATCACGCGGTCGTCGAGCTCGAGCTTGCCGTCGTCGGCCAGCATCGACAGCGAGGCGCTGGTGAACGCCTTGGTCAGCGACGCGATCGCAAACAGCGTGTGCTGATCGACCGGCGCATCGCCGCCGATCTCGCGCACGCCGAAGCCGCGCTGCAGTACCACCTCGCCGTCCTTGACGATCGCCACCGCGATGCCGGGCACCTGGAACTGCTCGCGCACGCCATCGACATACGCATCGAAGTCCCGCAGCGGCGCCGGCAATGCCACGGCACCGGGCGTCGGCGCCGCCGGCGCCGCCACGCCGGCGCCGCACAGGCCGGCGCCGAGGACCAGGATCGCCGAGGCGGCGAGCGTACGGATGCGCATGCAGCAGTCTCCACAGGATCGAAGCTGCCGACGATACCCGAGCACGGTCGCGCACCGGCGCGATCCGCACGCTTGCGTGCGGCCACCGCTCAAGAGGCCCACGCATCGGCGAGCGAAACACCGCGCAAGGGGGCGCGGCCCACCGCACATGCGCGGCGCTATCCCTTCAAGCGCTTCATGACCGTGAATCGGCGCTTGCCTGGCTGCTCAGCGACGCATCGCGTTTCGAGCCGGCCGAGTGAACACCCGCCGCGACTGTCACGCGGTCACCGATACCCGGTCGCGCCCCTCGGCCTTGGCGGCGTACAAGCCGCGATCGGCGCGTTTCAGCAACTCGCTCAGGGTTTCTCCCGGATGCTGGTGTGCGATGCCGGCGCTGACGCCGCAGCGGTAGGTCGCCACCGCCGCGGCAAACGCCCGGCGCACGTCGTGCGCGTACTCGACGGCATCATCGCTGTCGCCGGTGGCCAGCAGCGCCACGAACTCCTCGCCGCCGAACCGGGCCGCCACGCTGTCACGCGGCAGTTGGTGGGTGATGACCCCGCCCAGGTGCCGGAGTATCTCGTCGCCGATCGCGTGACCGTGGGTGTCGTTGACGCGCTTGAAGCGGTCGATGTCGAAGAACACCGCACTCAGCTGCTGGCCGCGCTCACCGGCGCGGGCGACCAGTTCGATCGCCGCGGCGTTCCAGCCGGTCCGGTTGAGCAGCCCGGTCAGTTCGTCGGTGCTGGCCTGCCGCCACAGCGCATGGCTGGCGGTGAACGCATGCACCGCAAACGACATCCGGTAGCTGCGCAGCATCAAGCCGAACGCGACCGAGGTGCAGGTGAACAGCCAGTACATGGCGCCGCCGGTCACCGGAACACCGTAGATCCAGATCCGCGCCGCGCCGACCAGGATAAAGACCGACACCAGCCCGATGGCCGAGGAACTGCGCACCGTCAGCGCCAGCGCCGCGATCGGCACCAGGTTGAACAGTCCGGTGCGCAGCAGCAACTGGTTGGTCTCGCCATCGATCGGCATCGATATCAGCGCTGCCAGGCCCAGCCCGTAGATGGATACCATCAGCCAGCGCGGCCCCAGTTGTTCCACCCGCAGCGCCGCCACCGCCAGGGCCACCATCAGCACGCCGCCGCCGGCCATCACCGGCAGCGGATAACCGATCCGCGGGACCCAACCCAAGCCCTCGCACAAGGCCAGGATCAGCACCAGGCAGGCGCCGCCCAGCAGCACGCCCGAATAGGCCGGGCGCGAGGCATCGACCTGGACCGCGATCAGCTGGGCGCGCTGCTCGGGACTCAGGGCCGCCAGAGGGCTGCGCGTCAGTCGGCGCAAACGGCTTTCGAGCCGTTGCAGCCAAGCGCGCTCCGACGAGCGTCGTCGAATTCCTGAAGCAGACATCGGTCACCGTGCGGCCACGAGCCGGACTGGAGGAGCCGGCGCGCGTGCGCCGCGCCGGAAAAATCGGGCCCGCCCACGCGAGTTCCCGCTCCGACAGGATAGCGGCCTTCGCGGCGTGAACTTGAGACACAATCGCGATCCGAATCGAGCATCGGCCGCGCGGGCGCCACTGGTCCGGCAGAACGTGCGCCCGGTCACGCGGCACGGCCGCCGGCATAATGGCGGCCACGCCGCAGCCCCTCCCCCGACATGCCCGCTGAACCCACATCTGCTCCGCGCCTGGTCGTGGTCGGCGGCGGCCCGGCCGGGCTGATGGCCGCCGAGGTCGCCCGCGCAGCCGGGGTCGAGGTCGACCTGTACGAGGCCAAGGGCTCGGTCGGGCGCAAGTTCCTGATCGCCGGCAAGGGCGGGCTCAACCTGACCCACGGCGAACCGCGCCCCGGCTTCGACGCGCGCTATTTCGAGCGGCAAGAAGCGGTGGGCCGCTGGCTGGACGACTTTCACGCGGCCGCATTGCGCGAGTGGGCGCGCGGGCTGGGCGTGGACAGCTACGTCGGCAGCTCCGGCAGGGTGTTTCCGCTGGACCGCAAGGCCGCGCCGCTGCTGCGCGGCTGGGTGCGGCGGCTGCGCGAGTCCGGCGTCCGCTTCCACGTACAGCACCGCTGCATCGGCTGGAACGAGGCTGACGGGCTGCGCTTCGACACGCCCGGCGGCGAGCTGCAGGTGCGCGGCGACGCGGTGGTGCTCGCGCTCGGCGGCGGCAGCTGGCCGGAGCTGGGGTCCGACGGCGCCTGGCAACACTGGCTGGCCCGACACGGCGTCGATGTGGCGCCGCTGCGGCCGTCCAACTGCGGCTTCGACATCGACTGGAGCACGCACTTCGCCAGCCGTCATGCCGGCGCGCCGCTCAAGCCGGTCATCGCGCACTGGCACGATGCCGCCGGGGACGAGCAGTCGCTGCAGGGCGAATGCGTGGTCACCGCCACCGGCATCGAGGGCAGCCTGGTCTACGCGCTGTCCGCGGCCCTGCGCGACAGGATCGACCGCGACGGCCACGCGACGCTGCAGCTCGACCTGACACCGGGCCGGGACCTGGCCCGGCTGCGGCGGGACCTTGGCCGGCCCCGCGCCGGCCGCAGCCTCAGCGAGCACCTGCGCCGCCACGCCGGCCTCACCGGGGCCAAGGCCGCGCTGCTGTACGAGGTGCTGGCCAGCCCACAGCGCGAGGACACCGAGCAACTCGCAAGCACCATCAAACGGCTGCCGCTGGTATTGCAGCGCGCGCGCCCGCTGGCCGAGGCGATCAGCAGTGCCGGCGGTGTCCGGCTGGAGGCGCTGGATGAGGCCTTGATGCTCGATGCCGCCGCGACCGGCCTGCCGCCTGGCGTGTTCTGCGCCGGCGAGATGCTGGACTGGGAGGCGCCGACCGGCGGCTATCTGCTGACCGCGTGCTTCGCCAGTGGCCGCCGTGCGGGACTTGGGGCGGTGGCGTGGCTGCGACGCCGCGCCGGGGAGCCGTACGCGGCTTTCGGGTGAACGCCCGTTTCCTTCCAGCTCCAGCCGCGCCGGCGTAGAGCGGAGCTTGCTCCGCTCCTCGGGACCACGTCACCCCTGTAGGAGCGGCCCATGGCCGCGATGCCTTTCGACCCGAGGCCAGCGAACCGCAATCGTGCCGCTGGGGTCCTGCTGCATCGGGCCAGGCTGTTCCGCGACCTGAGCGAAGAGCTCGCGCCATGGGCCGCTCCTACAGAGTGGGGTGTGTCGCTTGTCTTTGCCGGCGAAGGCGGAAATGACACGGCGCCGCCGTGACGTGACCGCGCTACTCGCCGCGCCTTGACGCACGCATCGGCATGCTCGCGCGGAATGTTCGGCCACCACGGAGACCCCATGCGACTGCCCCCGCCCATCACGCCCCACCCCGCCACGCCCATGCAGGACCGGGTCGTGCTCGTCACCGGCAGCGCCCAGGGCATCGGCCGCGGTATCGCGCAGGCGGTGCTCGGTGCCGGCGGACGGGTGCTGATCGGCGATCTCGATGTCGACGCCGGCCAGGCCTGCCTGGAGGAGTGGCAGGTCGGCGAGCGCGCGCGTTTCCACAAGCTCGACGTCACCCGCGAACCCGACGTGCGCCGCTTCACCCAGGCCGCGCTGAAGCATTTCGGCCGCATCGACGGACTGGTCAACAACGCAGGCATCCCCGACCCGCACAGCGGACCCTTGCAGGAGCTCGCGCTGGTCGACTGGAACCGCTGGCTGGCGACCAGCCTCGGCGGCGCCTTCCTGTGCAGCAAGCATGCACTCGCAGCCCTGCACGAGGCAGCGACCAGCGAGACCGCCAGCGCGATCGTCAATATCGCCTCGACCCGCGCGCGCCAGTCCGAACCCGACACCGAGGCCTATGCCGCCGCCAAGGGCGGGCTGGTCGCGTTCACCCATGCACTGGCGATCAGCGCCGGGCCGGCGGTGCGGGTGAACTGCATCAGTCCCGGCTGGGTCCCCACCGACGCCTGGGGCAAGCCCGGGGAGCGAAAGCGGCCGAAATTGCGCAAGGTCGATCATGCGCAGCACCCGGTCGGACGCGTCGGCACGCCCGGCGACATCGGCGCGCTGGCGCTCTACCTGCTATCGCCCGGGTCGGGCTTCGTCACCGGGCAGGATTTCATCGCCGACGGCGGCATGGCGCGCAAGATGCAGTACGCCTGATACCCGAAGCGTAGAGCGGAGCTTGCTCCGCTGCTTTTCTCCGGGCGCTCGTGCAGCCGAGCAAGCTCGGCTCTAGCGTTTTTGCGAGCCGGGTCGATCTGCTCCCCTCTTGGAAAAGACGGGCTGGGGGAGGTTTGCTTCTGCCCGCTAGCGGGACAGCGATCCATCAGCCCCGGACCCGCCGTGGTCCCCCGTCGTCGCCAGGATCAGCCGCACCGTTTCCTCCGGCGCGTCCCAGTGCGGGAAATGGCCGCAGTGCTCGAACCAGTGCAGCCGCGCGTCGGGAAACAGCTCCTGCGCGCGCGCTGCCTGGTTCGGATAACACACCCGGTCGCGCCGGCCCCAGCCGATCACCAGCGGATGGGCAATCGAGCCGCGAGGCGCGCCCTGTTGCTCCTCGCCGTAGGACAGGTTGTGCAGCAGCTCGTCGAACGATGGCGAGGCCGCGTAGCTGCACAGCTCGGTGAGCACGATCCGCGGCGGCAGTGTCCGTGGCCGCGCCGAGAACTGCAGCAGCAACAGCGAGCGGCTGAGCGGATGGCTGGTCAGCCGCGGCAGCACCGGTTGCAGCGCGCGAATCAGCCGGATCGACAGCCAGATCGAGGCGTTGAACGCGTGCCGCTCCCAGCCGCGCCAGAACCCGCCAGGGTCCAGCGACACCACAGCGCCGAGCACGCCACCGCGCCGCGCCAGTTCCAGCACCAGCCGCGCGCCCATCGAACTGCCGACCGCATCGATGCCGATCAGGTCCTGCTCGGTGAGAAATCCGGTGAGCGCATCGCACAACGTGCCGATCGAGACCTCGCCGTCGAGCGGCGGGGTCTGCCCGAATCCCGGCAGGTCGACCACGATGACCTCGCGGTCGGCGGCCAGCATGTTGAGGATGGTGTCGAACGAGTGGGTATTGCCGCCCAGCCCATGGACCAGCAGCAACGGTCTGCCGCTGCCGCGGCGGATGTGATGCATCCCGGCCAACGGTGCACTCCCGATCGCAAGTCACCAACATGTTGCGTCCGCGCGCAGCAGTGGGGCGTGAAGCGGCTCGTTCCGACGAGGCTCGACTCTCTCCCTTGAAAAAGAAGGGTTGGGAGGATCTGCTCCAGTGCTCCCCGCACTGCGGTTCAACGGAGAGATCGCGCCCTGGCCATCACTGGTGATATTCGCGCACGAACCGGTCCAGCAACCGCACCCCGAAGGCGGTCGCCCCGGTCGGCGACGTGGGCGTACCTTCACTTTCGCGCCAGGCCATGCCGGCGATATCCAGGTGCGCCCAGGGCAGATCGTCCGCAATCCAGTTGCCGATGAAATGCGCGCCGACCCCGGCACCGGGGCCACCACCGCCGTTGCGCAGGTCGGCGACCGGCGACTTCAGACCCTCGCCGTAGGACTCGTGCAATGGCATCCGCCACAGGTCCTCGCCCGCCAGCTCACCGGCGGCGGTCAGCTGCGCGGCGAGGGTATCGTCGCGCGAGAACAGCCCGGCATATTCGTCACCCAGTGCGGTCACGATCGAACCCGTCAGCGTCGCCACGTCGACCAGCAGCTTGGGCTCGAATTCCTGCTGCGCGTAGTACACCGCGTCCGACAGCACCATCCGGCCCTCGGCGTCGGTGCTCATGATCTCGAAGGTCTTGCCCGACATCGTGGTCACCACATCGCCCGGATGCGCAGCGGTGCCCGAGGGCATGTTCTCGGCCAGCGCCGCCACCGCCACGGCATTCACCGGCGCCCGGCGCCCGGCCAGCGCCAGCACCGCCGAGGTCACCGATGCCGCGCCGGCCATGTCGTACTTCATCCGCCACAGCCCGCTGCTGCCCTTGATCGAGATGCCACCGGTATCAAAGGTGATGCCCTTGCCGACGAACGCCAGCGGCGCCTGGTCACGCGCCCCGCCGGTGTAGTGCACCACCAGCAGGCGGGGCGGCCGGGCACTGCCCTTGCCGACCGCCAGCATCCCGCCCATGCCGAGCTTCTCCATCGCCGGCACGTCGAGGACTTCGATGCGCACGTTCGGCATGCCGTCGAAAGCCTCGCGCGCCCGCTCGACGAACACCTCCGGATACAGCACGTTGGCCGGCTCGGTCACCAGGTCGCGCGCGGTCTTGACCGCCGTCGCGACCGGTTGCCACTGCGCCCGGTAGACCTCGCCGGCGGCCACGCCGGCGGGCGTGCGCACCACCAGTTCACCTTCGCCCCTGGCGGCGGTGTCGTCCTCCGCGTCCCGGCTTTTGTACTTGTCGAACCGGTATTGACCCAGCGCCGCCCCGAACGCCAGGTGCGCGGCGGCGTCGGCCTCCTCCCCCACCCACAACAGCTCGATGCGCGGGCTGGCGCTGGCGGCGCCTTCCTGCCCGACGCGTCCGCCCAGATCCTCCAGCACCCGCGGGGTCACCGGCTCTTCGCCGATGCCGAGCAGGATGACGCGGTCGTAGCCCGCCAGGCCCGGCAGGTCCAGCTTGGATCCGCGCTTGCCCTCGAATTGCATTGCATCGACCGCACGCCGCAGCGCGCCGTTGCTGGCCGCATTGAGTTGCGCAAACGCGCCCTCGCCCGGCACGCCCTCGCGCACCGCCAGAGCGACGGTGCCCGAGCCGGGCAGCGCATAGGGTGCGAACGAGATACGGCGTTCGGCGGCGGCATCGGCGGCCGCCAGGGGCAGGGCCAGGGCGGCAACAACACTCAGGAAACGCGACATGCAGAGGTACTCCGAAGGTGCGCGACGACACCGCGCAACCCGGCGGCGGCCCGCGAAGCAAAGAGGGAATCCACGGCGGCTTCACCACCATGACTCCCGACTATAGCCGCGGCCCTCCCGGTGCCGCCCTGTCGAAGGTCATGGACACGCGGGCATGGCGCACGTTTCAACCCTGGCCGCAGCCGCGCAGCGATGCCCCACCTTTTCTTCTCATCGAGTCCATCCCCGCTGCGCTACCTTGGAGCCGCTCGTCGCCGCAGGCCGGCGAGCTCCCCCGACGCGTCCACCAGGAGTCCCGTCCAGATGATCATCCAGCTCAATACCGACAGCCACATCAAGGGCGACGAGTCGCTCGCCAGCCACGTCGAAACCGTGGTCGAGAGCGTACTGGGCCGCTTCAGCGGCCAGATCACGCGGGTGGAGGTGCATCTGAGCGACGTCAACGCCGGCAAGGCCGGCAGCAATGACAAGCACTGCACGATGGAGGCCCGGGTCGACGGCCGCCCGCCGGTGGCCGCCACCGAGGACGCCGAAACCGTGCGCGACGCGATCAACGGCGCAGCGCACAAGCTCAAGCGGGCGCTGGACAGTTCGCTGGGCAAACTCGGCAAGTAGCCGGGCACACGGAAAAAAATGGGGCCGCGAGTGCACTCGCGGCCCCATTTTTTTGTTCGTGCGCCCGAAGAGGGTCGTACGGGTCGTTCTGGTGCCGGAAATAGGAATCGAACCTACGACCTACGCATTACGAATGCGCCGCTCTACCAACTGAGCTATTCCGGCGTAAGGAGCGGGATTGTAGTGGCCTGCGCTCCGGAGGGTCAATTGCGAAGCCGGCGCCCAGGGTCGCGGCAGCGACCGCTCCTTCCAGACCGGGTGCTGTTGGCGGCGCTCGATGCACCGCCAACGCGTTGAACGACCCGGCAGCATCCGCTGCCGGGTCGTGGCACCCTCAGTCGTCGGTCGCGCCCGGAAGCGGCGTGTTGAGGTACGGGAAGGTGTCGCGGAACTCGGTCGCACTCAACGTCGCACCATCGGTGAACGGCAACTGCCCGGACGGCGCATCCGCCTCCGGCAACAGCACGCCCATCGCCACGCGCAGCTCGATGTCGACCACGTCATCGCCGGGCCGGCGACCATTCGGGAACCCGGCCAGGTCGCCGCCGAGCACGCCGAGATTGCTCTGCGCCTCCACCGGCGTCGGCTCGATCGACGTGTTGAGCCGCATAATCTCCGCCGGCCTGACGTTCTCCGGCATGTTGAGGCCCTCGATGCCGGTCAGGAATGCCGCGACCAGATCCGTGCGCGGGAACACGTTCGGCGCCTCCACGCTGGGGAACAGGATCTGCAGCAGTTCGGGCAGGGTCGGATAGGTCACGTACTTGGCGAACTGGCTGTCATTGCGCGGATGCGAGCGGTTGAACTTGTCCTTGTCCGGCAGGCCGATCACGACTTCGTTGACCAGCGGCGCGGACAACCGGGACACCTGTTCAAAACGGCCGCGCCCCTCCCCTTGACCGGAGCCGCGGGTCGGCAGGCTCGCGGTGGACCATGCGCCGATGATGGGGCTGCCGTCGGTCAGGCAGGCGATCGGCACCTCCAGCGCAAGGGTGGTCACGTTCTTGTCGTCCAGGTCGTTGCCCTCGGCATCGATGGGACCCAGCGGATTGAGGTGGAACAGGTCGAAAACCTCGCCGACCGCAATGGAGAAGCCTTCCTTGCGCTGCCCGGCGAACACCCGCGCCTCGCCGGCGCAGTTATTCAGCGCCGCGCGCTGGATGTGGCTGTCGGCGTACGCCTCGTACTCGGGAATCGACTTGGTGCCGATGTTGTCGTAGGGCTTGGGAAAGAAGTCCTCGCCACCGCTGAGGTTTTTGGCAACGCTGATCTCGGGCTGGGCGTTGGCGTTGGCGTTCTGCCGTTCATGGGCAGTGACCAGGGTGTAGGTCTCGATGACGTTGCGGTTGGTCTTTTGTTCGTCGGTCGAGCCGAACGGCCCGATGTTGACCAGCGGTATCGGAATGTTCTTGCCGTTGACGGGCACGGTGAGGTTGCGGAACCTCTTGTGGAAGCGGAAGAAATACGAGATGTCCTCGCGCGCGTCGCCGTCGTTGTCGATGTGGATGGCATAGATCGCATCGTCGTCCATCGTGAAATAGTTCGGGCCGCCGAAGGGGTCCTGGAACGGCTGGAAGTTCGCGAGCAGGGTCACGTAGCCTTCGCGGCCCGCTTCATAGCTGCGAAACATGTAAACGTCCGTGTTATCGACCTTCGGCATCTCGGTGATTTCTGGTGCTTCGCGGTGGCTGGATCCGGTTGCCGCGCCTGCTGCCAGCACCAGGCTGGCGGCTGCGATGGCGATGCATGTACGTTTCATGGGAGCACTCCTCGATGATGGATGGGGATGCGGGGGCATCCCTCGTCTGCTGCTGGCGGTCCGCATCATGAGAATGCCGGCCGCGTCCTACCCCTCGCGGCACTCTGCCGGCGGTCCGATGCCTGCACCGTGAAGTTTTGGGGTTACGCGTGCCTGTCGCAGTCGGATGCGCCGTTCGTCGGCGGTGGCAAGTGCCAGGACGGCCGCGCAGTGAAGGTGATGCGAGCGCTTGCAACGCGCCAACGGATCATCGAGGAGGCGCATGGACGTGCCGGCCGGGGCCAGGGGGCCAGGGGGCTAGGGGCTAGGGGCTAGGGGGCCAGCGGCAAATCGTGCCGGCTTTTCAGGTGCAGCGGAGATCGCCCGAAACAATGCGCCGATGGGATATTCGGGGACAGACGAGTGCCGTCGTGCGAAACGTCAGTCGGTGCATCCGGCTGGCGTGTACCGAGCGCTATGCCACAGCCGCGTGCCCTGCTCGGCCGCGTCGGACGCGGGACGCTCAGCCGACCAGTTGCAGCCGAAGTTCCTTGGGCAGCGCGAACACCATGTTCTCCGGCTTGCCTGTCAGCTCGGTGACCTTGGCAGCACCTAGCGCATGCAGGCGATCGATCACCCCGCGGACCAGTACTTCCGGGGCCGAGGCACCGGCGGTCACGCCAATGCGGGTGCGGCCTTCGATCCAGCACGGGTCGATCTCGTCCGCGCCGTCGACCAGGTAGGCCTGCACGCCTTCGCGTTCGGCCAGTTCGCGCAGCCGGTTGGAGTTGGAGCTGTTGACCGAACCCACCACCAGCACCAGGTCGCAGCGGACGGCCAGCTCGCGCACCGCGTCCTGGCGGTTCTGGGTGGCGTAGCAGATGTCGTCGTGACGCGGGCCCTGGATCGCCGGGAAGCGGACACGTAGCGCGTCGATCACTACGCGGGTGTCATCGACCGACAGCGTGGTCTGGGTGGTATAGGCGAAGTTCTCCGGCTGATCGACCACCAGCGTGGCGACATCGTCGATGTCCTCGACCAGGTGGATCCGGCCTGCGCCGGCCTCGCGCCGCCACTGGCCCATCGTGCCCTCGACCTCGGGATGGCCGGCGTGGCCGATCAGCACCACGTCGCGCCCGGCGCGGCAGTGGCGCGAGACTTCCAGGTGGACCTTGGTCACCAGCGGACAGGTCGCGTCGAACACCTTCAGCCCGCGCCGCTCGGCCTCCTCGCGCACCGCCTTGGACACGCCGTGCGCGCTGAAGATGACGGTGGCACCGTCGGGCACCTCGTCGAGCTCCTCCACGAACACCGCGCCGCGCTGCTTGAGGTCGTCGACCACGAACTTGTTGTGCACGACTTCGTGGCGCACGTAGATCGGCGCACCCAGCGTCTCGAGCGCGCGGTTGACGATCTCGATGGCGCGATCGACGCCGGCGCAGAAGCCGCGGGGATTGGCGAGCAGGACATCCATGGCGTTGATTTTACCCCTGCCCGCGGGCGCTGGTTTTGCTGCCGCTGAACAGCCCGTACAGCGCGATCCCGATCGCGCCGACCACGATGGCCGAATCGGCGATGTTGAACGCCGGCCAGTAATGGTCGCGCCAGTGCCACTGGATGAAGTCGACCACGTGGCCATGGATCAGGCGGTCGATGACGTTGCCGATTGCGCCGCCGATCACCAGCGCATATGGCAGGGCGGTTTTCCAGTCGCTGCGTGGCGTGCGCGCCAGCCACCAGCCAAGCAGGCCGGTGATGGCCGCCGCCAGCACCACGAAGAAATACTTCTGCCAGCCACCGGCATCGGCCAGGAAGCTGAAGGCCGCGCCGGTGTTGTAGGTGCGATACCAGTTCCAGACGCCCTCGATCACCGGGATGGCGGTGTATTCGGGCAACGAGGTCAACACCCACAGCTTGCTGAGCTGGTCGAGCAGCAGGACCAGGGCGGATACGGCGAGCCAGGACAGGGCATTGGGTTTGGGGTTCTGCATGTGCTTTTTTGCTCGTCCCCGGCGCGGCCGGGTTCACTGTGGTCGTGATGTCTGCTCGTGGTGTTGCTCTTGCGTCGTCATTCCCGCGAAAGTGGGGGTCCGGGGCTTCGGCGCTGGAATGATTCGTCGCCGAAAAGTGCGGCCGGTGCCACTGGAAGATCGCGACACGAAATCCTAATCGTAGGGTGGGCACGCTGTCTGTGCCCACCATCGGTCCTCGGCGCGATGGGTGGGCACAAAGAACGTGCCCACCCTACGATCAGAACCAGCGGCGGTGCTCGCCTTCGCCGTCGATGTTGTCCACGCATCGCCCGCACAAGGCCGGATGGGCCTGATGAGTGCCAACATCGGCCTGGTAGTGCCAGCACCGCGCGCACTTGGCCTTGTCGGTCGCCGCGGCGCCGACCGCGATCTCCTTGGCGCTGTCGTCGGCGATCACCGTCACGTCACCGCTGATGAACAAAAACCGCAGCTCGTCGACGAACGGCGCCAGCCAGTTCTGGTCGGACACGCCGCACTTGAGCGCGATCTCCGCCTCCAGTGCCGCGCCGATCCCGCCGGCCGCACGCATCGGCTCCAGGGTCCGGCTGATGTCCTCGCGCAGGCCGAGCAGGCGCTTGAAATCCTCCGCCGACAGCGGCGCATCGGCCGGCAGCGGCGCCAGCCCCTGGTACCAGGTGGCGAACAGCACGTTGTCCTCGCGCTGCCCGTACTCGGTGACGGCCGGCAGGTAGCGCCACATCTCGTCGGCGGTGAAACTCAGGATCGGCGCGATCCAGCGCACGAACGCCTCGGCGATGCGGTACATCGCGCTCTGCGCGGAGCGCCTGCCGCGCGAGTCCTGCTGCATCGTGTACAGGCGGTCCTTGGTCACGTCCAGGTACAGCGAGCCCAGGTCGACGCTGCAGAAATTCGACAGTATCTGCACCACCTCGGCAAAGTCGTATCGCTCGTACGCGGCCTGGATGCGGCCCTGCAGCTCGTCGGCGCGATGCACGATCCAGCGGTCCAGCGCGACCATGCCGTCACCAGACGCGCTGTCCAGCGGACGCAGGTGCGCAGCCGGCTCGAACCCGTGCAGGTTGCCGAGCAGGAACCGCGCGGTGTTGCGGATGCGGCGGTAGGCATCGGCGCTGCGCTTGAGGATGTCGTCGGACACCGACATCTCGTTGCGGTAGTCGGCCGAGGCGACCCATAGCCGCAGCACGTCGGCGCCCATCGCGTTGATGACCTTCTGCGGCTCGACCACGTTGCCGAGCGACTTGGACATTTTCTTGCCCTGCGCATCGACGGTGAAGCCATGCGTGAGCACCTGCCGGTATGGCGCAACGCCGTCAATCGCCACGCCGGTCAGCAGCGAGCTGTGGAACCAGCCGCGGTGCTGGTCGGAGCCTTCCAGGTAGAGGTCGGCCGGCTTGCGCAGCCCGTCCTGCGGGCGCTGCGCGAGCACGCATTCGTGGGTGACGCCGGAATCGAACCAGACATCGAGGATGTCGGTGATCTTTTCGTACTGCGCCGCCTCCGCGCCCAGCAGCGTGGCGGGATCCAGCGCGTACCAGGCATCGGCGCCCTCGCGCTCGACCCGTTCGGCGACCTCGCGCATCAGCTCGGCGGCACGTGGATGCGGCTCGCGGGTCTCGCGGTGCACGAACAGGGCGATCGGCACGCCCCAGTAACGCTGGCGCGAGATCGTCCAGTCCGGGCGTCCCTCGATCATCCCGTAGATGCGCGCCTCGCCCCACTCGGGCACCCAGGCGACCTTGCCGATCTCCGCGAGCGCGTCGCGCCGCAGGTTGGCGCGCTCCATCGAGATAAACCACTGCGGCGTGGCCCGGAACGCAACCGGCGTCTTGTGCCGCCAGCAGTGCGGGTAGCTGTGGTCGATGCGGGCGAACGCGAGCAGCCGGCCGCTGCTGCGCAGCGCCTCGACGATCGCCTCGTTGGCCTTCCAGATATGCGTGCCGGCCAAGTCGACATCGGCCATTGGCGGGGTGCTCGGCAGGTAAACGCCGCGCGCATCGACCGGGTTGAGCTGCGCCGCGCTGTACTTCTCGATCAGGCCGTACTGCTGGCCGATTGCGAAATCCTCCTGGCCGTGGCCGGGCGCGGTGTGGACCACGCCGGTGCCGTCCTCGGCCGAGACGTGGTCGCCGACCAGCACCGGAATGTCGCGCTCGGCATAGAAGGGATGATGCAACACCTGCCCGTCGAGTTCGGCGCCGGTGGCGCGGCCATGCACGACCACCTCATCGACCCCGAAACGCGCCAGCGCGGTGGCAGCCAGCGCTTCGGCCAGCACCAGCAAGCGGCGGCCACCGGCGGCGTTGTGCGGGCCTTCGACCAGCACGTAATCGAGCTTTGGGCCGACCGCCACCGCCAGGCTCGCCGGCAGCGTCCACGGCGTGGTGGTCCAGATCGGCATCGCGACTTCGGTGCCCTGCTCGAGATGTCCATCGGTGACGGCAACCTCGAACAGCGCCGCGAGTGCCTTCGGGTGCTTTGCGTGGTAGGCGACATCGACCGCCGGCGACTGCTTGTCGGCGTATTCGATCTCGGCCTCGGCCAGCGCCGAGGTGCAGTCGAAACACCAGTGCACCGGCTTGGCGCCGCGGACCAGATGGCCGCGCTCGACGATCTTCGCCAGCGCGCGCAGCATGTCGGCCTCATAGCGGAAGTCCATCGTGCGATAGGGGTTTTCCCAGTCGCCGAGCACGCCCAGGCGCTTGAAGTCGCGGCGTTGCTGGTCGATCTGCTCGGCGGCGTATTCGCGGCACCTTGCGCGGAACGTCGCCGCGTCGATCTTGTCGCCGACCTTGCCGTACTTCTTCTCGACCGCCAGCTCAATCGGCAGGCCGTGGCAGTCCCAGCCCGGCACATACGGCGCATCGAAGCCCGACACCAGCTTCGACTTGACCACGATGTCCTTGAGCACCTTGTTGACCGCGTGGCCGATGTGGATCGGGCCGTTGGCGTAGGGCGGGCCGTCATGCAGCACGAAGCTGCGTTCGCGGCCGCGCACCTTTTCGCGGATCTGCGCATACAGGCCGTCGGTCTCCCAGCGCGCCAGGGTCTCCGGCTCGCGCCTGGGCAGGTCGCCGCGCATCGGGAACTCGGTGGCTGGCAGGTGCAGGGTGGATTTGTAGGGATTTGCGGGGGCGTCGGAAGTCACGCGAAAGCTCGTCGTTGGTCGTGCGAAAGAAGGTCGCGCGCCTGCGCGGCGTCGCGGTGCATCTGCTCGGTCAGCGCCGGCAGGTCGGAGAACTTCAACTCATCGCGCAGCCTGGCGACGAATTCGACCTCGATGCGGTGGCCGTACAGGTCGCCATCGAAGTCGAACAGGTGTGCCTCGAGCAGCGGCTCGGTGCCGTCCACGGTCGGCCGCGTGCCCAGGCTCGACACCGACGGCCACGCCCGGCGCTCGTCGCCCGGGCCGGCGACGCCATGCACCCAGGTCGCGTAGATGCCCGACAGCGCCGGCACCATGCCGGCGGCAAAGCGCAGGTTGGCGGTCGGGTAGCCGAGCGTGCGGCCCAGTTGCCGGCCGCGCGCCACCCGGCCGCTGATCGCATACGGCCGGCCGAGCAGCCGGGCGGCGGTGGCGAAGTCGCCCGCCTGCAGCGCCTCGCGGATGCGCGTGCTCGACACGCGCTCGCCATCGACCGCCACCGGCGCGATCTCGTGTGCGGCGAATCCGAGCTCCGCGCCCATCCGCCGCAGCACCTCGATGTCGCCGCCGCGTGCCTTGCCGAAGCGGAACCCCGGCCCGACCCAGACCTCGCGCGCCGACAGCCGCTGCACCAGAACACGCCTGACGAATGCCTCGGCGTCCAGGCAAGTCAGCGCGCGGTTGAAACGCAGCAGCCCGATCTGGTCCAAACCCAGCACCAGCAGCCGCTCAATCCTGGCCCTGGTCGAGAGCAGCCGCGGCGGTCGCGCGTCGGCGGCGAAGAACTCGCGTGGCAGCGGCTCGAACGTCAGCCCCACCGCCGGCAGGTCCATCGCGCGCGCGCGGGCCACGGCGTGGCGCACCAGCGCCTGATGCCCAAGGTGCAGGCCGTCGAATGCGCCGATGCAGACCACACTGCCGTGCGGGCACCGCGGCCCGCCCCCGACGTCACGAAACAGCCTGCTCATCGCGCCGGAGTATACCGGCGCGCGGCCGGCAGCCGGGCATGTCCAGGCACGCGTGATGACATCTGTAGGGGCGCCCACGGGCGCGATGCGCTTCGAGCAAGACCGCGCGAGAAGCGATCGCGCCTTGGGGCGCTCCTACAAAGGCACCGCGCTGCTGTAGGAGCGGGCCATGCCCGCGATGTGAAGTGACGCGATCGCGTGCATCGCGCCCATGGGGCGCTCCTACAAAGGGCCGCGCTTTTGTAGGAGCGGGCCATGCCCGCGATGTGGAGTGACGCAACCACGTGCATCCTAATGCCGTAGATGCCGCGGCCGCAGCCCCAGCAGCACCATCGTCCCGCCGTACGCGGCCGCACCCGCGGCCACTGCCGCCAGCAACCACAGCCAGCGCCACCACAGCGACAGCGCAGTCCAGTCGCCGACCCATTGCCGCACCACGAGCACTGCGATCGCCATCGCGACCAGCCCCGCACCAATGCGCAGCACCCAGCGGCCCCATCCAGGCTCCGGCCGGTAGACGCCTTGCCGGCGCAGGTAGCGCCACAGCAGCGCGGCGTTCAGCACGCCGGCCAGGGCGGTCGCCGCCGCAATCCCGACGTGCGCGCCCAGATAGCCCGCCATCCACAGCGGGGTCACCAGCGCGACGGTCAGCAGCACGTTCGCGACCACGGTGATGACCGCCGCGCGCATCGGCGTGCGGGTGTCCTGCCGCGCGAAGAACGCCGGCAGCAGCACCTTGCTGAGCATGAAGGTCGGGATGCCGACGCTCATCGCGACCAGGCTGTAGCCGACCATGCGCGTGTCGAGCTCGGTGAACTCGCCATAGTTGAACAGCGCCGCGGTCAGCGGCTCGGCCAGCAGTGCCAGCCCGAGCGCGGCCGGCATGCCGAGCAGCAGCACCGTGCGCAGCCCCCAGTCCAGCGACTTGGAATAGCCCTCGGCGTCCGCATCAGCATGGTTGCGCGAAAGCTGCGGCAGGATCACGGTGCCGATCGCCACGCCGAACAGCCCCAGCGGCAGCTCGGTCAGGCGGTCGGAGTAGTACAGCCACGATTGCGCCTCCACCACCAGCAGCGAGGCGAACGCGGTGCCGACCAGCAGGTTCACCTGCGCCACCGAGGACGAGAAGATCGTCGGCAGCATCAGCTTCATGACCCGGCGCACGCCCGCGTGGCGCAGGTTGAACCTGAAGCGCGGGCGTATGCCCAGCCGCCCCATCGCCGGCCACAGCAGCAGCAACTGCAGCACGCCCGCCGCCAGCACGCCCCAGGCCAGCGCCTTTTCCGGGACGTCCAGGTACCCGGCCAGCAGCAGCATCGCGCCGATCACCGCCAGGTTGTGCAGCACCGGCGTCAGCGCCGGCAGCCCGAACTGCCGGAAGCTGTTGAGCACCGCACCGGCCAGCGCCGTCATCGAGATGAAGGTCAGGTACGGGAAAGTGATCCGCAACATGTCCGCGGCCAGCGGCACGGTGGCGGCATCGGCATCGGCGAACATCAGGAACGCCCGCGAGATCCACGGCGCCAGCAGCATGCCGATGCCGCTGACCAGCACCACCACCGCCAGCAGCGCACCGGCCACGTGGTCGAGGAAGTCCTGCAGCGCCTCCTGATCGCCCTTCTGCTTGAGTTCGGTGAGCACCGGCACGAACGCCGACGAGAACGAGCCCTCGGCGAAGATCCGCCGCAGATAATTGGGGATGCGGTATGCGACCACGAACGCGCTGACCGCCGGTCCGGCGCCGAACAGCGCCGCCTGTATCGCATCGCGGGCGGCGCCGGCGATCCGCGACAGGAACGTCATCGCACTGAACACCGCGGTGGAGCGCAGCATCCCCGGCGGGCCCGACGGCTCGGGACCAGTCGGCGGCGGCGCGCCCGGGGTACCGGGGACGCCCAGCGCACTCATGCCGGGCCTCCGGCGGGCCGATACTTGACCCGGCCCTTTGAGTCGCCCATACTTTTCGGTCTGGTGTTGCGCAGCTTTGTCTTCCGCAAGCCCGATTCCCTCTTTTTCTCTCTCTTATTTGTTTCCAGGAATACGCCGTGGCCAACATCAAGTCCGCCAAGAAGCGCGCCAAGCAGACTGTCGTGCGCAATGCCCGTAACGCCAGCCAGCGTTCGATGCTGCGCACCGCCGTCAAGAAGGTGCTCAAGGCCCTGGGCGAGAACGACGCCGCCGGCGCCGAGACCGCCTTCGCGACCGCTCAGCCGATCCTCGATCGCTTCAGCGCGCGTGGCCTGATCCACAAGAACAAGGCCGCCCGCCACAAGAGCCGCCTGAGCGCCCGCATCAACGCGCTCAAGGCTGCCTGATCGTCCGCTGGCGACGCCCGAAAAAACCCGGCTTCGGCCGGGTTTTTTTACGCCTGCGCGTTGGCTCCGAGTAGAGCCGAGCCCGCGCGGCTGCATAGGGTGGGCACGCCTTTTGTGCCCACCGTCGGCGGTCGGCGCGGTCGCCGCCGGGCACGTCTCCCCCCCTCTGGAAAAAGGCGGCCAAGGGGGATTTGCGCCGCCCCGGCGCTGCGCCTCCAGACCAGAACACATCCTCGCCAACCCTCCTTTTCCAAAGGAGGGAGCCCAGCGACGCGCACGCTCAGGGGGCATTGCCGCCGACTTCGGCTTCGGCGGCCTCTGCGCGCTGGCGGTCGAAGAACGCCATCACCTCCAGCATGATCGGCCGGGTCCCTTCGCGACCCAGCGCGGAGACCATGAACCACCGGTCGCTCCAGCCCAGTTCCTCGATCACCGCCCGAGCGGCGTCCTGCTGTTCTTCCTCCAGCAGCAGATCCATCTTGTTGAGCACCAGCCAGCGCGGCTTGTCCAGCAGCTCGGGGTCGTGTTTCGCCAGCTCGCGCTCGATCGCACGCACCTGCTCGGCTGGGGTGATGCCCGCCCCGCCCTGGTCTTCGAGCCCGAGCGCCGGGGCGATGTCGACCAGGTGCAGCAGCAGCCGGGTGCGCTGCAGATGGCGCAGGAACTGCGCACCCAGCCCGGCGCCATCGGCCGCGCCTTCGATCAGGCCCGGGATATCGGCAATGACAAAGCTGCGGTACTGCTCGACGCTGACCACGCCAAGGTTCGGGTACAAGGTGGTGAACGGGTAGTCGGCGACTTTCGGCGTCGCCGCGGACACCGCGCGGATCAGGGTGCTCTTGCCGGCATTCGGGAAGCCCAGCAAGCCGACGTCGGCCAGCAGTTTGAGTTCGAGGCGGAGCCCGCGCTCCTCGCCCGGCAGCCCGGGCAGCGCCCGGCGCGGCGTGCGGTTGGTCGAGCTCTTGAAGTGCATGTTGCCGAGCCCGCCCTTGCCACCCTTGGCGACCAGCAACCGTTCACCGCTGCGGGTCAGGTCGCCGATCACCTCGTCGGTCTCGACGTTGGTGATGACGGTGCCGACCGGCACGGTGATGACCATATCCTCGCCAGCCTTGCCGTACATCTGCCGGCCCATGCCGTTCTCGCCGCGCCTGGCGCGAAACTGCCTCTGGTGGCGGAAGTCGACCAGCGTGTTGAGGTTCTCGTCGGCGACCAGCCAGACATTGCCGCCATCACCACCGTCGCCGCCATCGGGCCCACCCAATGGAATGAACTTCTCACGCCGGAACCCGACGCAGCCGTTGCCGCCGTTGCCGGCGCTGACAGTGATTTCGGCTTCGTCGACCAGTTTCATAGAGGCGGGGAACAGGGAATGGGGAACAGGGAACGGAGGGAGACGCAACGACGGAAGTTTAGCCGGCTGCGGACGGGACAGGAAAAAACGTCGAAAAGGGGCGCCGGCCGCTCGGCCACGCCTCGCGACCATCTACCGACGGCTGACGCACAGCGAGGATGCACGACGGCGCGAACGGGAGCGCTTTTCCCTGCTCCCAAAAGAAAACCCCGCCGAAGCGGGGCTCCTGATACAACTGCGTATCGCGCTTACCCTGCCGCGACGATGCTTACGGTGCGGCGGCGCTTGAGTCCCTTGGTCGAGAACTCGACCTTGCCGTCGACCAGTGCGAACAGGGTGTGGTCGCGGCCGAGGCCGACGCCGCTGCCCGGATGGAACTGGGTGCCGCGCTGGCGCACGATGATGTTGCCGGCCTCGATGGCCTGGCCGCCGTACATCTTCACGCCGAGGTATTTCGGGTTGGAGTCGCGGCCGTTGCGGGTGGAACCTACGCCCTTTTTCTGTGCCATGGCGGCTTCTCCTTACTTGTTGTTGCCACCGGCAATGCCGGTGATCTCGATTTCGGTGTAGTGCTGCCGATGGCCCATCTGCTTGCGATGGTGCTTGCGGCGGCGGAACTTGACGATGCGGATCTTGTCGGCGCGGCCGTGGCCGACCACCTTGGCGGTGACGGTAGCGCCCTTGAGCGCATCACCGAGCGTCACGCCTTCGCCATCGCCCAGCATCAGCACGTTGTCGAACTTGATTTCGTTGCCTTCCTCGGCTTCGAGCTTCTCGACGCGGAGCGTCTCGCCTTGCATCACGCGGTATTGCTTACCGCCGGTGACCAGTACTGCGTACATGACCGGATTCCTCTGTAGTTATTTTGGTCGCTGCCGCGCCCCATCTCGGGCGGACAGAAGCGGAATTGTAGGAGGTTCACCGGGTTACGGCAACCATCGGGACCCGCGGACCGGCAGCCCCAGTAGGAGCGGCTTCAGCCGCGATTGTGGAGTCGGCGCAAGCGCGGACGGTTTCCGCATCGCGGCTGAAGCCGCTCCTACGACAGGTCGCACTTCCGCCCTCATCGACCTTCCATTCCCGCGATTTGCCCCCACTTCGTGCACTCGATAGGCTCATCGGTTCGCCGTTGCGCACACGCGGCTGCCCTACCCCTGCAGGCTCCAGATGGCGATGGATTTCATCCGCATCCGCGGTGCGCGGACGCACAACCTCAAGAACATCGATCTCGATCTGCCGCGCGAGAAGCTGATCGTGATCACCGGGCTGTCGGGCTCGGGCAAATCGTCGCTGGCCTTCGACACGATCTACGCCGAAGGCCAGCGCCGCTATGTCGAGTCGCTGTCGGCCTACGCGCGGCAGTTCCTGTCGGTGATGGAAAAGCCCGATGTCGACCACATCGAGGGGCTGTCGCCGGCGATCTCGATCGAGCAGAAGTCGACCTCGCACAATCCCCGCTCGACCGTCGGCACAATCACCGAGATCTACGACTACCTGCGCCTGCTGTACGCGCGGGTCGGCAGCCCGCGCTGCCCCGAGCACCATTACCCGCTGGAAGCGCAGACGGTCAGCCAGATGGTCGACCAGGTCATCGCGCTGGGCAAGGACTCAGCAACCGCTGAGCAGCGCTACATGCTGCTTGCGCCGGTGGTACGCGAGCGCAAGGGCGAGCATGCGCAGGTATTCGAGCAGCTGCGCGCGCAGGGCTTCGTGCGCGTGCGCGTGGACGGGGAGCTCTACGAGATCGATGCCGTGCCGCCGCTGGCGCTGCGGGTCAAGCACACCATCGAGGCGGTGATCGACCGCTTCCGTCCGCGCGAGGACCTGCAGCAGCGCCTGGCCGAGTCGTTCGAAACCGCGCTAAAGCTCGGCGACGGCATGGCCCAGGTGCAGTCGCTGGACGCCGCGCAGGACAGCGCAAGTGCCGCGGGAGGCAGGACGCCGGAAGCGGCCGACGCCAGCGCCGCCCCCATGCTGTTCTCGTCGAAATACAGCTGCCCGGTATGCGATTACTCGCTGCCGGAGCTGGAACCGCGCTTGTTCTCCTTCAACTCGCCGGTCGGCGCCTGCCCGACCTGCGACGGCCTCGGCATCGCGCAGTTCTTCGATCCCGCGCGCGTGGTCGTGCATCCCGAGCTGGGCCTGTCCACGGGCGCGGTGCGCGGTTGGGACCGGCGCAACGCCTACTATTTCCAGCTGATCCAGTCGCTGGCCAGGCACTACCAGTTTGACGTCGATGCGCCCTGGCAATCGCTCGGTGAGGACGTGCGTAACGCGGTGCTGTTTGGCAGCGGGGACGAGTTGCTTTCGTTCACCTACATCACCGAAGGCGGCAGCCGCCAGCAACGCAAGCACCGGTTCGAGGGCATCGTGCCCAACCTGGAGCGCCGCTATCGCGAGACCGAGTCGTCCGCGGTGCGCGAGGAGCTGTCCAAGTACATCAGCGAACGCGCCTGCACCGAGTGCGGCGGCGCGCGGCTCAACCGCGCCGCACGCAACGTGTTCGTGGCCGACAAGCCGCTGCCGGACATCGTGGTGCTGCCGGTCGATGAGGCACTGAATTTCTTCAAGGGGCTTGACCTGCCGGGCTGGCGCGGCGAGATCGCGCTCAAGATCGTCAAGGAGATCGGCGATCGCTTGCGCTTCCTGGTCGATGTCGGCCTGGACTATCTGACCCTGGAGCGCAAGGCCGACTCGCTGTCGGGCGGCGAGGCGCAGCGCATCCGGCTCGCCAGCCAGATCGGCGCGGGCCTGGTCGGGGTGATGTACGTGCTCGACGAGCCTTCCATCGGCCTGCACCAGCGCGACAACGAGCGCCTGCTCGGCACCCTCACCCGGCTGCGTGACATCGGCAACACCGTGATCGTGGTCGAACACGACGAGGAAGCGATCCGGCTGGCCGACTACATCGTCGACATCGGTCCGGGCGCCGGCGCTCACGGCGGCGAGATCGTCGCGCAGGGGCAATATGCCGACGTGCTGGAGGCGCCGCGCTCGTTGACCGGCCAGTACCTCAGCGGCAAGCGCCGCATCGAGATCCCGACCAAACGGCACAAGGCCAGCCCGAAAGCGATGTTCCACCTGCGCGGGGCCAGCGGCAACAATCTCAAGACCGTGGACCTGGACATTCCAGCAGGGCTGTTCACCTGCGTCACCGGGGTGTCGGGTTCCGGCAAGTCGACCCTGATCAACGACACCCTGTATCCGATCGCCGCCAACGAACTCAACGGCGCCTCGCAGACGATCGCGCCCTACCGGACGCACGAGAACATCGAGCTGTTCGACAAGGTCGTCGATATCGACCAGTCGCCGATCGGACGTACACCGCGCTCCAATCCGGCGACCTACACCGGTTTGTTCACCCCGTTGCGCGAGCTGTTTGCGCAGGTACCCGAAGCGCGGGCGCGTGGCTATGCGGCCGGCCGCTTCAGCTTCAACGTGCGCGGCGGACGCTGCGAAGCGTGCCAGGGCGACGGCCTGATCAAGGTCGAGATGCACTTCCTGCCCGACGTCTACGTGCCGTGCGATGTCTGCGCCGGCAAGCGCTACAACCGCGAGACACTGGAGATCCTCTACAAGGGCTACAACATCTCCGACGTGCTGCACATGACCGTCGAGGACGCGCTGGACCTGTTCGAGGTCATCCCGTCGATCTCGCGCAAGCTCGAAACGCTGATCGACGTCGGCCTGAGCTACATCAAGCTGGGCCAGTCGGCGACCACGTTGTCCGGTGGCGAGGCGCAACGGGTCAAGCTGTCGAAGGAGCTTTCCCGCCGCGACACCGGACAGACCCTGTACATCCTCGACGAGCCGACCACCGGCCTGCACTTCCACGACATCGAACATTTGCTCGCAGTGCTGCACCGCCTGCGCGACGACGGCAATACCGTGGTCGTGATCGAGCACAACCTGGACGTGATCAAGACCGCGGACTGGGTGATCGACCTCGGCCCCGAAGGCGGCCACCGCGGCGGAACCATCCTGGCCGCCGGCACGCCGGAGCACATCGCCTCGCTGGTCGATTCGCACACCGGCCGCTTCCTGGCCCCATTGCTGGCCAGAGCGACCGACCGCGCCGGGGAAACGCCCGACAAGCCCAGCCCGCGCGCCAAGCCGCCGGCCGGCCGCAAGGCCGTCAAGAAGAAGTCAGCCGCATGAGCCAGGACGCCACGCCGCCCGCCAAGGCCGACGACAAGCCGGCCGCTAAGCCTGCCGCCAAGCGCAAGCCGCGCAAGCCGTCGGCCAGGAAAGTACCCGCGGGGAAAGCGCCCGCGAAGCCGGCGCGCAGGTCGCCCAGGGAACTTGCCGCCAGCACCGTCGGCGACCGGCAGGCCGGTCGCTCTGCGCAGGACGGTCCCGATGCGCAGCCGCCGGACCGCACGCCGGAGCCGATCGAACTGATCCGCGTGCCGATGCCGGTGCGCTGGCGCGACCTGGACGCGTTCAACCACGTCAACAATTCCAAGTACCTCAGCTATCTCGAAGAGGCGCGGCTACGCTGGATGCTGAGCGTGCCCGGCCAGGGTCTGGACGACGACGTCGCCCCGGTGGTCGCCGCGGCGACGCTCAACTACCGCCGCCCGATCCAGTGGCCCAGCGAGGTGGTGATCGAGCTGTTCGTGGAGCGCCTGGGCAACACCAGCGTGAGCGTCGGCCACCGCATCGTCGCCGCCGACAACCCCGGCGTGCTGTTCTGCGACGGCAACGTGGTGATGGTGTGGATAGACCGCCAGAGCGGCCGCGCCGCGCCGTTGCCGCACGCGGTGCGGGAAGTGTGCTCGGTGGATGCGACATCGGAGAAGCCCTGACGCGGATCCTCACGGATCAACGCGGATACACCGTTTCGCATCTGTAGGAGCGGCTTCAGCCGCGATCGCATCCTCGTCCGACCGAGGTGTTCCAGATCGCGGCTGAAGCCGCTCCTACAAGGGCGCGCAGCGTCCACTCGCGCCCCCTCGAGAGAGGGTGAGGGGTCGTCGGCGCGCGAGTCGGAGGAGCCTTGACGCGGATCAACGCGGATCAACGCGGATAAACACGGATAAGGCTTCGTCTTTTTGTAGGAGCGGCGTCAGCCGCGAGCGAACGCCGATTCGAGCAAGACCTTGCCAGGTCACAGCCGAAGCCGCGCCGCACCCCGACCACATCACCGCTTCTGCCTATCCGCGGCTTCCATCCGCGTTGATCCGCGTCAAAAAAGGCTCTGCCCCGATACTCCGACCGCAACCCGCCTCACCCGCCCGGCCCGCGCACCTCGAACTCGCCGCGCAAGGTGCCACCGTCCTTCAACTGGAACTCGATGGCTACGCGCTCACCGGCCCGCAGCGGCACATGCGGCTGCATCAACATCAGGTGCAGGCCACCGGGCTGGAGCATCGCCGGCTGGCCCGCAGCGACCGGCAACTCGTCGACCGCCCGCATGCGGCTGATGCCGTCGGCGACGCGGGTCTCGTGCAGCGAAACCTCCGCAAAAGCCGGGCTGCTGGCACCGACGATGATCAGCGGTTGCGCGCTGCACTCGTTCTCGATGCGGCCGAAGCCGGCCAGCATCGGCATCGCCACCGGCGGCAGTCGCACCCAGCCGTCGATCACCGCCGGATCGCAGCCGCGCCCGCAGGCGGGCAGCGCGCTGAACGCGATCCACACCAGCAACAGCGCCATCGAGCGACGGATACGGATCATCGGCCTATGATACCGACAGGCCACGACCGGAGTTCGCGATGCACCGTTCCTTGTCCCTGCTCGCCACGGCGTGCGTGCTCGCCGCATGTTCGCCGCAAGGCGCGCCAGACAATGCCCTTCCCGTGCAACCGCCGATCCCCACCGGCGACGCCCGTCCCGCCGATGCGCGCACCGCGCCGGCCGGTGCACCGGCGGACACCCGGCTCACGATCTACAGCGGAGACTACGACGCCTTGGCCGGGGTCGAACGCGCCGCCCCGGGCATGCCGGGCTACGCGTTGGTCGAGCGCCCGCTGCTCTACAACCTCACGGCAGGCAGCAACGCGATATCGGCCACTAGCGTGCCGCCGGCGATGGACGTCGAAGCGGCGACCCTGCGCCCGCTGGCGTCCAACGTGACGATCGAGGGGCAGCGTTTCATCGCGCCACTCACCGGCACCCAGGACGTGCTGGGCAAGGCAATCGGACACCGGGTGTCGGTCGAACATACTTCCGGCGGCGCCAAGCAGACCGACAGCGGCACGCTGCTCTCGGCCAGCGACGGCCTCACCCTCGCGCTCACCGACGGGCGGATCAAGGTGATCGGCGACTACGACAACTTCAGCATCATCGACAACACCAACCTGCTGCCGCAGCAGGCGGCGCTGCAGTGGACAGTCCGTGCGGAGCAGGCCGGCGAGGCGCGCTTTCTGTTGAACTACCCGATGGGTGGCATGGCCTGGCGTGCCGAGTACCTGGCGACGCTGGCCGATGGGGACGACTGCACGCTTGCGCTCGACGGCGCCGCGCTGGTCGCCAACCGCTCGGGCGTGACCTTCGCCGATGCCCGGCTCTCGCTGGTGGCGGGCGAACCCGAGCGCGTGCAGAAACAGGCGCCGGGCTTGCGCGGCCGCGCTGAAAGCGCGTACCTCGCGGCCGACGCCGCATCGGCACCGATGCCGACCCGGCGCACCTCCGGCGAGTACCACGCCTACGACCTGCCCACGACCAGCCGCATCGCCAATGGCGCCATCGAACGCGTGCCGCTGTTCCCGCGCCGCCCCGCGATCGCCTGCGAACGTGCCTACGTGGTCGACGCCAGCGCGCCCGAGTGGCAGCCGCCGCAGCCAATGCTGGGACCGGGTTTCCGCGGCGCCACCGGACAGATCCCGGTGACTGCCGCGGTGTCGTTGCACAACAGCGAAGCCGCCGGCCTCGGGCAGCCCCTGCCGGCCGGCCGGGTCCGCGTGTTCGACGGCAGCGAGTTCCTCGGTGAATCAGAACTGGGCCACAGCGCCGCAGGCGCGGAAATCCGGCTCGAGGTCGGCGCCGCGTTCGACCTGTCCGCCGAACGCGAGAACACCGCATTCCGTGTCGACCGCACCGGCCGCACGATCACCGAATCGTTCGCGATCACGCTGCGCAATGCCAAGCCGACCCCCACGACCATCCGCGTGGTCGAGCCGCTGCCGCGCTGGAGCGATTGGGAGATCACCGACAGCAACGTGCCGGCCGAGAAGACCGACGCGCATCATGCCGAATTCCGGGTTCCGGTGCCCGCCGGTGGCGAGACCCGACTGACCTACACCGTGCGCTATCGCTGGGCGCAGGACGTGACCCCATGACTTCCGTGCAGACCATCGCCCACGACGGCGACATCGTCGAACTGAAAATGGCGCGCGCGCCGGTCAACGCGCTCGATCCCGGCCTGTGCACCGACCTGCGCCACTCGCTTGCCGCCGCGCTCGCCGGCGAGGCCCGCGGCATCGTGCTGTCCGGCGGGGCCAAGGTGTTTTCGGCTGGGCTGGACGTGCCGCACCTGCTTTCTCTCGGCGATGACCGCGAGGCGCTGATGGCGGCCTGGCGGGCGTTCTTCGACGCCGCGCGCGCACTGGCCGCCAGCCCGGTGCCGGTGGTCGCGGCGATGGCGGGGCACGCGCCCGCCGGTGGCTGCGTGCTCGCCCTGTGTTGCGACTACCGGGTGATGGCGTCGGGTTCCGATTTGGCCAGGCCGCTACGGATCGGCCTCAACGAGACCCAGGTCGGCCTGGTCGCGCCCGAAGGCATCCAGCGGCTGTTGCGCCGTCTGGTGGGTCCCTATCGCGCGGAACGCATGCTCATTGCAGGGGAGCTGGTCGACGCCGAACGCGCCGTGCAACTGGGCCTGGTGGATGAACTGGCCGAACCCGACCAGGTCGTAGCGAACGCATGCCGGTGGCTGGAACCATTGCTGGCCCTGCCACGCGACGCGATGCAGCAGACCCGAGCGATCGCGCGGGCGGACCTGATCCAGGCGCTGCAGCCGGAGCACATCCAACTGGAGCGCTTCATCGACGCCTGGTACGCGCCCGGCACCCAGGCCGCGTTGCGTGCGCTGGTGGCCAAGCTGGGAAAGTAGCCGTTCCCATTAGTTCGTTCCCGCCGCAAAGCAGCCGGCAAGGTCGATTGAACCGTAGGCTGGGCTGACAAGCCCAGCGTCGCGGTGGTCCCGGCGATACACATTGGCGGCCGGTTACCGGGCCGAAAAGCGCTGGGCTTGTCAGCCCAGCCTACGGCCTCCCTCCGGAGGTTCCCTCGCGTTTGACTCCCTCCTTTGAAAAAGGAGGGTTGGGGAGGATTTGCCGTTGCTGTTGCTCTGACAGCAGTACAAGAGCAAATCCCTTGCCCCCCTTTTCCAGAGGGGAATCAATCTTCGCCGGCCGCCACTGGCCGCGACCGATCGCTGATCCAGCCGCTCCACGAGCCGGTGAACAACTTTGCGTCGTGCAGCCCCGCATGCGCCATCGCCAGCAGGTGATGGCAGGCGGTGACGCCGGAGCCGCACATCACGACCACGTCGCCCGACGGGTGGCCGTCGAGCAATTCGAGGAACTCCGCCGCAAGCCGTTCGGCCGGCTTGAACCGGCCGCCGTCCAGGTTGTCGACGTAGGGGCGGTTGACCGCGCCCGGCACGTGTCCCGCGACACGGTCGAGCGGCTCGACCTCGCCGCGAAAGCGCTCTGCTGCGCGCGCGTCGAGCAGCAGGCCGCCGCGCTGGAGGTGCGCCTGCACCTGCGCGGTGTCGAGCAGGCGATGCTGGTCGAACCCGGCGCCATAAGTGGTCGCTGGTGGCGCCGGGACCCTGCTTTGGACAGGCAGCGCTCTCGCGGTCCAGTCCGTCCAGCCGCCATCGAGCACCGCCACCCGCTCATGGCCCAGCGCGCGCAGCAGGAACCACACCCGCGCCGCGGCAAGCGCGCCATCGCCGGCGTCGTAGGCGACCACCTGACGCTTCGGCGTGATGCCCCAGCGGCCGAGCACCGCGGTAAAGTCCCAGGCATCGGGCCAGGGGTGACGACCGGCTCCCTGCTTGGAATGGTCCGCCAGGTCGCGGTCCAGGTGCGCGTAGCGCGCACCGGGGATATGCGCCTGCGCGTAGGCCGCTTCGCCGGCGGCCGGGTCGGCCAGCGAGAAGCGCGCGTCGATCACGATCGGCGTATCGGCATCACCCGCTTCGGTCGGGGTCTCCGCCAGCGCGCGGCCCAGCGATCCGGCATCGACCAGCGTGGTCCAGGACTTCGTCGCAGGCATCATCGGATCGCCTCCAGTCGCATCCGCAGGTTCAGCAGCATGGAGGCGGTGGCGCCCCAGATGCGCTGCGCGGGATAGCGGAACTCGAACACCTCGCGCGGACGGCCACGATAGTCCAGCACGTGCGAAGACAGGTAGGCCGGATCGAGCAGGAGGCCAAGCGGCACTTCGAATACTTCGGCGACCTCGTCCGGATCGGGACAGGCGACATAACCGGCGTCGATCAGCGCGACCAGCGGCGATACCCGGAACCCGGTGATGGTCGCCAGCGGGTCGAGATAACCCAGCGCGTGGATCTGCCGTGGCGCGATGCCGAGCTCCTCGCCGGTCTCGCGGATCGCGGCCGCGGCCGCATCGTGGTCGAACGGCTCCAGCCGGCCGCCGGGAAAGCTCACCTGTCCGGCGTGGTGGCGCAGCGCATCGGTGCGCCGCGTCAGCAACACCCGGGTGCCGTCGGGACGGGGTACAAGCCCGACCAGTACCGCCGCCTCGACCAGCGTATCCGCCGCGGGGATCAGGTCATGCAGCTCGGCGCGGTTCCAGCCCGGCCCGGTCGGCGGCGCCCCCAGCGGATGCAACGCGGCGGCGAGGTCAGGGCATTCGGGCAGGACAAGGTTCACCTGGCAAGCCTACAAGACGCGTTCGCGTCAGCGCCGCCACCCTGCACGGCTGCACTCAGCTGCGGCGTGATTCGCGCAACGGCAGCACCGCCTCCATCAGCTGCAGGCGCTCGTCGTCGTTCATCTGCGACCAGTGCGCGATTTCCGAAGACGTGCGGTGGCAGCCCTCGCAGAGGCCCTCCTCGTCGAGACTGCAGACGCCGGTACAGGGGCTGAGCACGGCTCGGAAGGACGACGAATTCATGAGCTCGACCACGGCCGGTGATACCGGCCTGAAAAAAGTTGCGCCGGCAGGAGCCGGCGCGACGGAGCAATCGTTGCTTCGCCAGCGCAGGGTGACGGCCTTCGCGGCTTCCGGGGCGGTGGGCACCAGGAGCGTGCCCACCCTACAACCGCGATGCCGCCCGCACACCATGCGCGAACGGTAGCCCGGATCGGTGGATCCCCGCCTTTGCGGGGATGACCCTTTGACAAAGCCGCTCGCGCTATGCGCGAGCGGGCCAAAGGGTCACTCGGCGCTGAGCAGTTTGACGTCGAATTGCACGGCGACGTTCGGCGGGAATGGCGTACGCGGGTCGGCGCCGTAGGCCTGCTCCGGCGGCAATGTCACTTCCCACTTCGAGCCGACCGGCATCTGCAACAGCACCTCGCGCATGGCCGGCATCTCGATCTCGCTGATCTTGGCCCCCGGAACCGTGTTGGCCTTGGCGTCCGCCGGGCGCTCGCCCCACGGGAACGGACCGGCGACCTGCAGCTCGACGGTGCTGGCAAGGGTCGGCTTGGCACCGTTGCCGGTCTCGATCACGCGGTACTGGACGCCGCTGGGCAGCGACTGCACGCCGGCTTTGGCCTTGTTCTGCGCGATGAAGGTGTCACTGCGGGCCTTGTTGGTCGCCGCGGCCTGCTCCCACTCGGCCTTGGCCTTGGCCTGCTGGCGCTGCTGCATGCCCTGCACGGCCGCGCGCAGATCCTCCACCGGCACCGCCGGCTCCTGCTGGGCGATGCCGTCGCGCAAGCCCTTGATGATGGAATCCACCTCGACCTGTTCGCCGCTGCCGCTGACGTTGCGGCCGAGGTCGTAGCCGAGCGCATAACTCAACTTGCCTGCTTCAGAAGTGGTGTCCTGGGCGGCGACACTGCCCGCGGTCAGAACCAGGGCGGCAACTGCGGCCGAGATCAAACGCAACTTCATTCGGTGGAACCTCCGGTGATGGACTCGAAGCGGCCGGACCGTCCGGTCAGTTCGACGCGGTTGGACACGTGCCATTTTCCGAGCGTTGAGGCGGTGCACTGCCCCGAGAGTGAAATCAAGTCGGTCGAGCCGCCCCGAAATGACGCGGTAGGATAACGGTGGCACGGCTTAACCGCCACTGACGCCTACCGCTATGACAGCGCGGGGTCAGGGTAGTTCCCATCGGCTGTCTGCGCCCGTCACCGCCGCCCCCTCGAACCGAAGGTCACCCATGTCCGAAGCCACCCTGCCCGACACCCCCGTGAACATCGCCGACCACGGCGCGGTCCGCCTGATTACGGTCAATCGTCCCGACAAGCTGAACGCACTCAATGCGGCCACCCTGGACGCCCTGGATGCGGCATTCGCCGCAGCCGCGGACGATGCCGGCGTGCGCGCCGTGGTGCTGACGGGCGCCGGCAGTAAGGCCTTCGTCGCCGGCGCCGACATCGCCGAGATGAACACGCTGAGCCCGGTTCAGGGCCGCGACTTCTCGCTGCGCGGGCAACGCATGATGCGGCGCGTGGAAAAGCTGTCAAAGCCGGTCATCGCAATGGTGAACGGCTTCGCACTGGGCGGTGGGCTGGAACTGGCGATGTGCTGCCATCTGCGGATCGCTGCCGATACCGCCAAGCTCGGCCAGCCGGAGATCAACCTCGGCCTGATTCCCGGTTTCGGCGGCACCCAGCGCCTGCTGCGCCTGGCCGGACGCGCCGCGACGCTCGAGCTGTGCCTGCTCGGCGCGCCGATCGACGCCCGTCGGGCGCACGAGCTCGGCATCGTCAACCGCGTGGTTGCGACGGCCGAACTGCAGGCCGAAACCCTGAAGCTCGCCGCGCAATTGGCCGACTCGGCGCCGCTGGCGCTGCGCGGCGCGCTGGACTGCATCAACGTCGGCGGCGAGTGCGGGATCGAGGAGGGGCTCGAGTATGAGGCCGCGCAGTTCGGCCTGATGTTCGCGACCGAAGACATGCGCGAAGGCACCGGCGCATTCCTGGAGCGCCGCAAGCCGACGTTCAAGGGCGCTTGAACGCCGATCCCGGGGCGCAGTGTGGGACCTGCTGCGCCGCATGCCGCCCGACAAGCAGATCTACGCTGCATTCGGAATGACAGCTCCCGGTGACACGATAGCCATGACGATCCCCTGCCCCGTCTGCGATTGCCACGACGCCGAAGGCGCGGCGGCGCATGCGATCGTGGCCGCCGTAAGCAACGGCGACATCGACCGCGCCCTCGTTGCAGGCCTGCTCGAAACCCAAGGCTGCGCACGATGCGGCGCGGCCTGCACCACGATGCTGCTGGCCGCGCGCGACGACCGCCGGCGCGCACTGGCAGCGCGTGAGCGCTACAACGCGCGCAATGCGCGGCTGGAGCGCCGCGCAGCCGAACGCGCCACGCGACGTGCGCCTACGGCTGTCGCCTCGACCACTCCGGCCGAGCGCATACGCCCCGGTCTGCCACCCGCCGCAGCCGCCGCACTGGCACGCGCCAAGGCCCGCGCGGCCGCGCCGCGCAAGCCATGAGCGGGCGGCCTGCGGGTACCGCCGGTTCGCCCCGACCCACGCGTGCGCCGCGACGCGGGCCGCGGGTGACCCGCGCCGAAGCAGCGGAGATGTTTGCGCGTTTCAGGAGCTTCAATCCGCATCCGACCACCGAACTGGAGTTCTCCACGCCGTACGAACTGCTGGTCGCGGTGACGCTGTCGGCGCAGGCGACCGACGTCGGGGTCAACAAGGCCACCCACCGGCTGTTTCCGGTCGCCAATACGCCGCAGGCGATCGCCGCGCTCGGCGTCGACGGGCTCAAGCCCTACATCGCCACCATCGGCCTGTACAACACCAAGGCTGCCAACGTGGTGGCGATGGCCGGACAGCTGATAGACCTGCACCACGGCGAGGTGCCGCGTGAGCGCGCCGCACTGGAGGCGCTGCCCGGGGTCGGCCGCAAGACCGCCAACGTGGTGCTCAACACCGCCTTCGGCGAGCCGACCATGGCCGTGGACACCCACATCTTCCGCGTCGCCAACCGCACCGGCCTGGCCCCGGGCAAGACCGTGCGCGCAGTCGAGGACGGCCTGCTCAAGGCGGTGCCAACGGAGTACCTGCCCGATGCGCACCACTGGCTGATCCTGCATGGGCGCTACGTCTGCAAGGCGCGCCGGCCGGACTGCCCGAACTGCCTGGTGCGCGACATCTGCCGGTACAAGGACAAGACGCCCGGTGAGCCGGGATAGCCGCGGGTGAGTCGGTCGGCTGTGCCGCCGGAGCAGTCGCTCGCTACGCTCGCTGCAAGGCGCCAGTAACAGCAAAGGCAACAGCATCCGCCGTTGCCTTTGCCTTGCCTCTGCTTCTACTGACAGGCGGCGCAGCCGCCGCCGGCTTACCTTTTACAGCGAGCGCAGCGAGCGACTTGCCGCTTCAATCAGAAACTCAACTGAGTGCGCACCGCGTACTGCCCGGTCTGGTCGCCGGTGAACTCGTTGTCACCGCGGGTGTAATTGAACATCAGGCGGACATTCGGATTGAAGTAGTAGTTCATGCCGACGGTGGTCGAGCGCACTTCCAGATCGGCGATGTCGTTGTTTTCAATGCTGTCGTAGCGAGCGGTCAGCTCCCACATGCCCTGGCCCTTGGGCGAACCGAACACGCCTGTGCCGGACTTGTACGGCTTGTGCTCGCCGGTCAGCATCCAGCTGCCCATCACGTAGAACGTGTCGACGTCCTGGTCGCCACCCAGTGGGGCGCCGAAGCTCGCGCGGGCGTATTCGGACTGGAAATAGGCCGGGCCGAAAGCGCCGGCGAACTCCAGGCCCACGGTATCGACCGAGTCGCCGCTGGCTCCGGTGGTGGTGGCGATGGTCTGCGATGGACCACGGCGGCCGGCGTAGGCCACCGACGCGCGCATGTTGGCGGAGTTCTTGTTGGCGTTTTCGGTGCTGCCCGACACGCCGAAGTGCAAGGTGCTGTCGTCGTTGTTGATCGGCGAGAAGGTCGCGCGCGCGGCGGCGCCCACGCCCTCGTTGCGCGGGCCGGCGGCATCGCGCAAGGCGAAGGCGGCAGCGCCGAAGGTGAAGTTGCCACCGGCAGTCAGGTAACCCACGCCCTGGCGGAACTGGCGACCACTGTAGAGCCCACTGGCGGAGGCGAAGGGACGCTCCATCATCGTGATCTCATTGGAGCTGGTGAGCTCCTCCATGGAGCGGTACGGCTTGAACTGGCCGATGGTGAACTTGCCCCCGAGCGCCTTGCGCGCGATGAACACGTCGCGGAAACCTTCGGTCGTGCTGCCGGCCGAGAAGTCCTGCTCCATCTTGTAGTCCCAGCCGTAGACCTTGCCCGCCAGGGTCAGGCGCGCGCGACGGAAGTCGGTGGTGCCGGTGGTATCAGCCAGGTCGCGGTCGAACGCATACGCATCGAAGTGGATGCGGCCGCCGAGCGAGGCGGCGAAGTTGCCGTCCGCCGACGTGAGCTTGATACCGCCCTTGGTCTCGACCTTGGTCGCCGGGCTGGCCAGCTTCTCGACGTTCTGCTGGGTGGCGATGTTGATGTCGGACTGCGCGTCGGTCCGGCTTTCCAGCTCCGCGACCTTGGCCTGCAGGACAGCGAGCTGCGCCTTCAGCGCTTCCAGATCGGCCGTATCGCCGGGAGCCGCCTGGGCGCCGAAGGTGATGCTGCTGAGGGCAACCGCAATGGCGGCAGTCAGGATGGTAGAACGCATGATCGAAACTCCCCGGTAGATGGCAATGAAGTGCGTGAGGCGCAAGGTGTGCTTCAGGGCGGCATCAGGAGCCCGCCAGGACGACTCATAGCGTGCGCAGCCAATCTGACAGCCGCATGTGATTTTCATGACGGTAATATGACAAGAGGTGGGCAACGATGCGCTCGGCGCGAGTTAGCACTCTCGCCCGCTGCCGTCGCCCGCCACAGGATCTCAGAACCCGTAGGCTGGGCTGCTAATCCCAGCGCTTCTGCCAGCCGGGCGATCGAAAACACGAACGGTGGCTTGGCAGCCCAGCCTGTGACCGCACGACGGGGGACGTTTGTAGGAGCGCCCCCTGGGCGCGAGCTTGTCCGGGAGATCACTCCCCCTCCTCTGACCAGTTCGCAGGACCGGGCGGACGTGCGCCGCTGTCATCGCAGTGACACGCCAGCTACATCGCGCTGTCAGCAAACGGTTGTGGAATGCACGCAGGGCAGGCCTCGCCCGCATTCACTTCAAGGGGATCACCATGCACACCGCTCGCAAGTCCCGTCTCGCCGCGCTCGCACTGGCCGCGGCGTTCGTCAGCAACGTCCACGCGGCCGATATCACCGGCGCCGGCGCGACTTTCATCTATCCGCTGCTTTCCAAATGGTCGGCCGACTACCACCAGGCCACCGGCAACAAGATCAACTATCAGTCGATCGGCTCCGGCGGCGGCATCGCCCAGATCAAGGCCCGCACCGTCGATTTCGGCTCCTCCGATGCGCCGCTTAGGCCCGAAGAGCTCAGCAAGCACGGGCTTGCACAGTTTCCCTCGGCGATCGGCGGCGTGGTGCCGATCTTCAACGTGAGCGGCATCCCGGCCGGGGCGATGAAGTTGGACGGACCGTTGCTGGCCGACATTTTCCTGGGCGAGGTCACCCGGTGGGACGACCCGCGCATCGTCGCACTCAATGGCGGGCTGCAACTGCCGGACATGAAGATCACCGTGGTGCATCGCTCCGATGGCTCCGGCACCACCTTCAACTTCGTCAACTACCTGTCCAAGGTCAGTCCGCAATGGAAGGCCAGCGTCGGCGAAGGCACCTCGGTCAAGTGGCCGACCGGCATCGGCGGCAAGGGCAACGAGGGCGTGGCCGCGTACGTCAAGCAGATCAAGGGCGGCATCGGCTATGTGGAGCTTTCCTACGCGCTGCAGAACCAGATGTCGTATTCGCGGCTGAAGAACGCGGCCGGCCGCTACATCGTGCCGAGCGACGAGAGCTTCGCCGCCGCCGCGGCCAGTGCCGACTGGCGCGGCGCGCAGGACTTCAGCCTGGTCATGACCGATGCCCCAGGGCCGGATGCGTGGCCGATCGCGGCGACCAACTTCATCCTGATGTACAAGCAGCCCGCCGATGCCGCGCGCTCCACGGCGGCCCGCGAATTCTTCCGCTGGGCCTACGCCAACGGCGGGCCCCAGGCGGCCTCGTTGCACTACGTGCCGTTGCCGAAGGAGCTGGTCGAGCAGATCGAGACGTACTGGGCGGCCAACCTGCAGTTCTGAATCACGGGTCCTCTCTCCCTCGTGATGCTGGCGTACGCGGGCCTTCGGGCCCGCGTACGCTTGCGGGATCGACCCCGCTTCGCCAACGCAAAGGCCGGTTCAGGTTTGGCCTGCCGCCCTCGCCCGCCCTCGTTTCATCACAGCGGCCGATCACCACAGCTGTCATCACTCCGGCGGTGATGGCGTCGGTGTCATCACCATGTAACAAAAACATCATTCCATGGCCGCACCTGCCGATCCGCCGGCCGGCACCTTTCATGATGGAGTCCTGCATGAACAGCTCGTCAGTCCGACTCGCCCTGTTGTCCTTTGCCGTCGCCCTGGGCGTTGCCGCATGCTCCGGCAACGACACAAACTCATCGTCAGCAGGCACGCCGCCGCTGCCCGGCGCCGCCGCCTCGGCCGACGACCAGGTCAACGCCCAGATCACCGGCGCCGGTGCGACCTTCATCTACCCGCTGCTGTCGAAGTGGTCGGCCGATTACAACCAGGCCACCGGCGCACGCATCAACTACCAGTCGATCGGGTCCGGTGGCGGCATCGCCCAGATCAAGGCCGGCACCGTCGACTTCGGCAGCTCCGACAAGCCGCTGTCGCCGGAGGAACTGGCCGAAGCCGGTCTGGCGCAGTTCCCGTCCGCCATCGGCGGCGTGGTGCCGGTGGTCAACGTCGAAGGCATCGAGCCCGGCGAGCTGCGCCTCACCGGCCCGCTGATCGCCGACATCTACCTGGGCAAGGTCACCCGCTGGGACGACCCGGCGATCACCGCGCTGAATCCGGGCGTGGAGCTGCCGGACGCGGAGATCAATGTGGTCCACCGCTCCGATGGTTCGGGCACCACCTTCAACTGGGTCAACTACCTGTCCAAGGTCAGCCCGCAGTGGGACCAGCAGGTCGGTGAAGGCACCTCGGTGAGCTGGCCGACCGGCGTCGGCGGCAAGGGCAACGAGGGCGTCGCGGCCTACGTCAAGCAGATCAACGGCGCGATCGGCTACGTCGAGCTCGCCTACGCGACCCAGACCGGCATGTCCTACACCTCGATGCAGAACGCCGACGGCAACTGGGTCCAGCCCAATGCCGAATCCTTCCAGGCCGCCGCGGCCAGCGCCGACTGGGCGAATTCGGAGGACTTCAGCCTGGTGATCACCAACGCCCCAGGCGCCGGGTCATGGCCGGTGACGGCGACCAACTTCATCCTGATGTACAAGCAGCCCCGCAATGCCGAGCGTTCGCAGGACGCGCTCGACTTCTTCGCCTGGGCGCTGGAGAACGGCCAGCAGCAGGCCAACGAGCTGCACTACGTGCCGCTGCCCGAGCCGCTGGTCGAGCAGGTCGAGGCGTACTGGGCGGCCGAGATCCAGTAAGCACCACCCGTCGATGGCCCCCTGCTGCGGGAGGGGCCGGGTGCCGGGGGGCCGGGTGCGGGCGCGGCTCCGGCCGCTCGCGTGGTATCCGTCGCATCGGCGTGCCACGCTCGCAGGCCCGCTGCCGGGCTCGAGTCCAGCGCCCCGCCACCCGACTTCATCCGCCTGATCCTCATCCGCCCCGCCCTCATCCGCCCGACGGGCATCTTCTCCCCATGTCCTAGAATGGTGAGGTGAGAAGACAGACAGCACGATGCCGCCAATGAACGCCACGACCCTCCCCTCCGCCGGTGCCGGCAAGCGCGACATCGTCGACGCACGCGCCGACCGTGGCTTCCGCTGGCTGGTCACCGGCGCCGGCGTGGTGGTGCTGGTGTCGCTGGCAGCCGCGGCGTTGTCGATGTTGTGGGGCGGGCGCGCGGCGTTCGAGAAATTCGGCATCGCCTTCCTGTGGCGCGATGAGTGGAACCCGGTGCTGCAGGAATTCGGTGCGCTGGTGCCGATCTACGGCACGCTGGTCACCGCGCTGATCGCGATGCTGATCGCGGTGCCGATCAGCTTCGGCATCGCCATGTTCCTGACTGAAATCGCGCCCAAGTGGCTGCGCGGGCCGGTGGGGGCCGCGATCGAGCTGCTGGCGGGCATTCCCTCGATCATCTACGGCATGTGGGGCCTGTTCGTGCTGGTGCCGTTCCTGGCCGAATACGTCTATCCGTGGGTCGACGAGAACCTCGGCGAGATTCCGTTCATCGGGATGTTCTTTTCCGGCCCGCCACTTGGGCTGGGCATGGGCACGGCCGGGCTTGTGCTGGCGATCATGGTGATTCCGTTCATCTCCTCGGTGATGCGCGAGGTGTTCCTGACCGTGCCGACGCGGCTCAAGGAGTCGGCGTACGCGCTGGGCTCGACCACCACCGAGGTGGTCTGGGACGTGGTGCTGCCCTACACCCGCTCGGCGGTGATCGGCGGCATTTTCCTCGGGCTGGGCCGCGCGCTGGGCGAGACCATGGCGGTGACCTTCGTGCTCGGCAACGCGCACCGCCTGACCGCCTCGCTGCTGGAACCGGGCAACTCGATCGCCGCGACCATCGCCAACGAGTTCACCGAAGCCGACTCGCCGATGTACCTGTCGTCACTGATCGCGCTGGGCTTCGTGCTGTTCCTGGTGACCTTCGTGGTGCTGACCATCGCGCGCCTGATGCTGCGCCAACTCGCCAAGAAAGAGGGCAACTGATGAGCCTGCTCTCAGGCAACATGCTTTCAAACAACATGGGCTTGTACGGCGTGCGCCGCGCCAAGAACCTGATCGCGCAGGTCCTGGCCGTGCTGGCGACCGTGTTCGGGCTGTTCTGGCTGGTGTGGATCATGTGGACCACGCTGAGCAAGGGCATCGGCTCGCTCAACCTGGAACTGTTCACCCAGATGACGCCGCCGCCGGGGGATTCGGGCGGCCTGCTCAATGCGTTCTTCGGCAGCGCGGTGATGAGCTTGCTCGGCATTGCCATCGGCGCGCCGGTCGGCGTGCTCGCCGGCACGTTCCTGGCCGAGTATTCGCAGCGCAGCTGGCTGGGGGAGACCGTGCGCTTTGTCAACGACATCCTGCTGTCGGCGCCGTCGATCGTGCTGGGCCTGTTCGTCTACACGCTGGTGGTGGCGCAGATGGGGCATTTCTCGGCCTTGGCCGGCGGCATCGCGCTGGCGTTCATCGTGCTGCCGGTGGTGGTGCGCACCACCGATGAAATGCTGCGGCTGGTGCCCAGCCAGATGCGCGAGGCGGCGCTGTCGCTCGGTGTGCCGCAATGGAAAGTCACCGTGCAGGTGCTGTACCGCTCCTCATTGCCGGGTATCGTCACCGGCATCCTGCTCGCGCTGGCCCGCATCTCCGGCGAGACCGCACCGCTTCTGTTCACCGCGCTCAACAACCAGTACTGGACCACCGACATCACCGCGCCGATGGCCAATGTGCCGGTGGTGATCTTCCAGTACGCGATGAGCCCCTACGAGAACTGGCACAGCCTGGCGTGGGCGGGTGCGTTCATCCTCACCATGTTCGTATTGGTCATCAGCCTGCTGGCGCGCTGGATCGTGCTGCGCAACAGGATCTCCCATGACTGACCTTTCCTATGTACCCGACGTCCGGACCTCGGCCATGAATGACGCCACCACTCGCAATCGCATCAATCTCGCCGCCCCCGAGCGCCCCACGATGGGCGCCGCCGCGGTGAAGCTGGCCGCGCGTGGCCTGGATTTCCACTACGACAAGTTCAAGGCGCTCAACAACATCGACCTGGAGGTGCCGGAAAAGCGCGTGACCGCGCTGATCGGCCCGTCCGGCTGCGGCAAGTCGACGCTGCTGCGCGTGTTCAACCGCATCTACGCGCTCTACCCGAAGATGACCGCCAGCGGCGAGGTCCTGCTCGACGGCGACAACATCCTCGATCCGAAGTACCCGATGAACCGGCTGCGCAGCAAGGTCGGCATGGTGTTCCAGAAGCCTGTGCCGTTCCCGATGACCATCTTCGAGAACGTCGCCTACGGCATCCGCCACCACGAGAAGCTGTCCAAGTCGGACATGAAGGACCGCGTCGAGCACGCGCTGCGCCAGGGTGCGCTGTGGGACGAGGTTAAGGACAAGCTCGGGCAGAGCGCGCTGGGCCTGTCGGGCGGCCAGCAGCAGCGCCTGTGCATCGCCCGCGCGGTGGCGCTGAGGCCCGACGTGCTGCTGCTCGACGAGCCGACCTCGGCGCTGGACCCGATCTCCACCAGCCGCATCGAACAATTGATCGCCGACCTGAAGAACGACTACACGATCGCGATCGTGACCCACAACATGCAGCAGGCCGCCCGCGTCTCGGACTACACCGCCTTCATGTACCTGGGCGACCTGATAGAGCACGGCGACACCGGCACGATCTTCTCCAACCCGAGCAAGCAGCAGACCGAGGAATACATCACCGGTCGGTTTGGCTGATGCGTCGTGAACAGCCGTAAACGGCGAGCCGGAAAAGCCGTCCCCCTTCACCAATGACTGTTTTCATTTGACTCCTATGCATGACCACATCGTGAAAAGCTACGACGACGAGCGCAGGCGCCTGCTCGACGAAACCCTGCGCATGGGCGAGATGGCCGCGGCCCAGCTGGAGGCCGCGCTCGACGTGGTCCAGCGCCGCGACGACAAGGCCGCCGCGCGCATCATCGGCAATGACGAGGCGATCGATGCGCTGGAGCAGGAGATCAGCCATGACGTCATGAAGCTGGCCCTGCGCGGTCCAATGGCGCGCGACCTGCGCGAGATACTCGCCGCCATCCGGGTCGCCTCCGACATCGAGCGCATCGGCGATTACGCCGCCAACGTCGCCAAGCGCTCCAAGGCGCTCAACCTGTCGCCGCCACTGCCGCAGATCAACGGCATGCACGCGATCGGCACGCTCGCGGTGCAGCAATTGCGTGACGTGCTGATCGCCTACCGCGACAGTGACGTGGAAGCCGCGCAGCGCATCCGCGCCCGTGATGCCGAGATCGACACCGCCTACACCGCGCTGTTCCGCGAACTGTTGACCTACATGATGGAGGACGCGCGCAGCATCACCCCGTGCACGCACCTGCTGTTCATGGCCAAGAACATCGAGCGCATCGGCGACCACGCCACCAACATCGCCGAGAACGTGTGGTTCCTGGTCAAGGGCGAGGAGCAGTTGCCGCCTCGCGAGAAGCGCGACGACAGCAATACCGTCGCACCGTAGCGGCCATCTGCCCAGCGGATCTCGACGACGGGCGGGCCGATGACGGCCCGCCCGCTTTCGTTTTGGATCCCGTTGGACCGCCGTGGCCCGCATACTCCCGACTCTGGAACCCCGGGCGCATCCGCGGCGGGGTTTTGGCCGTAGTGGAGGGGGTGTGCGGCTCGGCTTGCGGTGCTGCGCCCGCCACCGACGATGGAAAACGATTTACTAACGACAGCGGCTTTACGCTAGGCCGTTTTTTCGACCACCACCAAGGACTCCAACCATGTCAAAGCACAACAACAAGCCCGTTGCCCTCGCCGCCGCCCTGATCGGTGGTCTCGCGTTGTCGTCGTCCGCATTCGCGATGAGCGACCTGACCGGCGGCTACATGCTCGGCGCCCAGCACGCCGAGGCAGCCGAGAAGGCAGCCGAAGGGAAGTGCGGTGAAGGCAAGTGCGGCGGTGACGCCAGCCACTCCGCCGATTCCATGGACAGCGATCATGACGGCAGCATTTCCCAGGCCGAGTTTGCGGCCGCCCACGACGGCGACGCCAGCAACTTCGCCCGCTACGACGCCAACAGCGACGGCATGATCAGCGCCGACGAGCTCAAGGCCGCGCACGAGGGCAAATGCGGTGAAGGCAAGTGTGGCGATGCAAAGACCGAACCGGCCGCGGCCAAGGCCAACATGGAAGGCAAGTGCGGTGAAGGCAAGTGCGGCGGTTCGGCCTGAGCTGGTCCAGCCTGAAGCTGGTGGCCTCGGGCCACGCCCAGAGTTGAACCAATGAACGAGCTGCGTCGGATCCAAGATGGCGCGGCCGGTCTCGGCTTGCGGCGGGCCCTGCTGGGCCCGCTGCAGGCGGCCGGACCGGAGGATTTCGATTTCCTCGAATGCGCACCGGAAAACTGGATCGGCATCGGCGGTCGCTACGGAGAGGCGCTGGAAGCGCTGTCCGCGCGCCACCCGCTGACCTGCCACGGCCTGTCGCTGTCGCTCGGCGGCTTCGCCCCACTGGACCAAACCTTCCTCGCGCGCGTGCGCCGGTTCCTCGACCGGCACCGCGTGGCCCTGTACAGCGAGCACCTGAGCTACTGCAGCGACGACGGCCAGCTCTACGACCTGCTGCCGATCCCGTTCACCGAGGAGGCGGTGCGCCATGTGGCGGCCCGCATCGGCCAGACACAGGACCTGCTCGGTCGCCGTATCGCGGTCGAGAATGTCTCCTACTACGCCGCGCACCCGCTCGGAGCGGATGCGCAAGCGATGAGCGAGATCGACTTCATCAACGCGGTACTGGCCGAGGCCGACTGCGACCTGCTGCTGGACGTCAACAACATCTACGTCAACGCGGTGAATCATCGTTATGACGCGCAGGAATTCCTGGCCGCGCTACCGGGCGAGCGCGTTGCCTGCATCCACGTGGCCGGGCATTTCGACGAAGCCGACGATCTCAAGGTCGATACCCACGGTGCGCCGGTGAAAGATGCGGTGTGGGCGCTGCTGGCCGCCGCGTACCGGCATTTCGGCCCGCGCCCGACCGTGCTCGAGCGCGACTTCAACTTCCCGCCGTACGCAGAGTTGCTCGGTGAACTCGGCACCGTGCGCCGCCTGCTGCGCGACAACGCGACCGGTTCTGTTCCACGCCATGCCAGCGCCTGATCCTCCGGCCACGCTGCGCCAACAGCAGCTTGCATTGACCCGCCACCTGCGCGACCCCGACCACCACCCGGCGCCGGGCGGGATCGAGGACCGGCGCCTTTCGGTCTACCGCGAGCTGCTGTTCAACAACATCGAAAGCCTGCTCGCGGGCAATTTCCCGGTGATCCGCAGACTGCTCGGTGATACCCGGTGGCGGATCCTGGTGCGCGATTTCTACCGCGACCATCGCTGCCAGACCCCGTTGTTCCCGGAAATCGCGCGCGAATTTCTGCGCTACCTAGAAACGCGCATGGATGCGACCGACCCGCCCTTCCTGTACGAGTTGGCGCATTACGAGTGGGTCGAGCTGGCGCTGCAGATATCCGAGGCGACCGCTGCCGACACCGCTTTCGACCCGAGCGGTGATCTGCTGGAAGCCGCGCCGCTGGTCTCGCCGCTGGCCTGGCCACTGGCCTACCGCTGGCCAGTGCACCGGCTCGGTCCGGACCACCAGCCGGCCGCGCCACCGGACACGCCGACGCTGTTGCTGTTGCGCCGCGAATCCGATGGCAGCGTCCGCTTCTCCGATCTTAGTCCGCTCGCATACCGGCTGCTGCAGCGGCTCGGCGAAGTACCCGAGCTCAGCGGTCGGGAGCATCTGCAGGCACTAGCGCAGGAGGCCGGCACCGGGGAGGTTGCGGATTTCATCGCGCAGGGTCATGCGCTGCTGCGACAGATGCGCGCCAGCGGCGTCGTCCTCGGCACCGCGCGAAAGTAAGCTGGGCTGACACCTGAGGCCAAGCGCTGGGCTTGTCAGCCCAGCCTGCGAATGGCTTCCTGATCTGCCGAATGTGCGGTCTCTGCTAGGCTTTCGCGATGCAGAGTACCGATCCCACGGGCACCGATGCCCCACCCGTGGCTGTCGCTTCCACGACATCCACCAGCGGCGTTGCGCCTCCGACCCTGGCGACGCGCTTTCGTGGCTACCTGCCGGTCGTGGTCGATGTCGAAACCGGCGGCTTCGACTGGAACCGCCACGCCCTGCTCGAGATCGCCGCCATTCCGCTGGATCTGGACGAGAATGGGCTGCTGGTCGCGGGCGAAACCGCGCATGCACATGTCACGCCGGCCCCCGGCACCGACATCGACCCGAAATCGCTGGAAGTCACCGGCATCATCATCGACCACCCCTTCCGCCTGGCCAAGGCCGAACGGCCCGCGCTCGACCATGTGTTCGCCCCGGTCCGCGCCGCCTGCAAGAAACACGGGTGCCAGCGCGCGATCCTGGTCGGCCACAACGCGCATTTCGATTTGAACTTCCTCAACGCCGCGGTCGCGCGCTGCGGCCACAAGCGCAATCCGTTCCACCCCTTCAGCGTGTTCGATACGGTGACCTTGGCTGGCGTCGCCTATGGCCAGACCGTGCTGGCGCGCGCAGTCACCGCTGCCGGCTTCGCCTGGAATGCCGACGAGGCGCATTCGGCCGTGTACGACGCCGAGCGCACCGCGGAACTGTTCTGCAAGATCGTCAACGCCTGGCCGACGCCGCTGCCCACGCGGCCGTAGGACGGCCCTCCCCTACGCGTCTGCCCTTGTAGGAGCGCCCCATGGGCGCTAACCGGAATCGGACAGGTACGCTTGTCCAGTTTGCCATCGCGCCCATGGGGCGCTCCTACAGCAAGAACCGCTACGGCGTGGCGAGTTTCAGGCCGATCAGGCCGGCCACGATCAGCGCCACGCTGCCGATGCGCAACGCGTTCATCGGCTCGTCGAACAGCACGATTCCAAGGATCACGGTGCCGACCGCACCGACCCCGACCCAGACCGCGTAGGCGGTCCCGACCGGCAGCGATTTCATCGCGATGCCGAGCAGACCCAGGCTGACCGCCATCGCCGCAACCGTGCCGACCGTCGGCCACAGCCGAGTGAAACCGTCGGTGTACTTGAGGCCGATCGCCCAGCCGATTTCAAACAGTCCGGCCAGTACGAGGATGATCCAGGGCATCGCAATGTCTCCAAACCGGTGGCTACGTTTCTCTTTGCACTTGTAGGAGCGGCTTCAGCCGCGAGCTCCTGCTTTTTGGCTTCGTCCGATTGCGCCGGCGCCGCAATGCTGGACGGCGGATCGCGGCTGAAGCCGCTCCTACAACAGGACCTCTCAGCTTGCGACGCGCTGGCGCACCGCCTCGAACAAGGTCACGCCGGTGGCGACCGAGACGTTCAGGCTCTCGACGTTCTCGCTGCCGGGCATTGGGATTTTGACCAGCTGGTCGCAGTTCTCGCGCGTGAGCCGGCGCAGGCCGGCGCCCTCGCCGCCCAGCACCAGGCCGACGTTGCCGCGCAGGTCCAGCGCATACAACGAAGTATCGGCGTCGCCGGCCAGCCCGTACAGCCAGACCCCGAGCTGCTGCAGGTCGCGCATCGCGCGCGCCAGATTGGTCACCGGAATCACCGGCACGCTGTCGGCCGCGCCGGCGGAGGTCTTGCGCACGGTCGCGTTGACCTGCACCGACTTGTCCTTGGGGATGAGCACCGCGGTCGCAGCGGCGGCCGCGGCGCTGCGCAGGCAGGCACCGAGGTTGTGCGGGTCCTGCACGCCGTCGAGGATCACGATCAACGCGCGGCCTTCGGCGGCTTCGACCAGACCTTCGAGTTCGTTCTCGTCCCAAGTCTTCGCCGCGGCGTAGCGCGCGACCACTCCCTGGTGCCGCAGCGTGCCGACCACGCCGGCGAGCGCCTGCTGGTTGACCCGGCGCACGTCGATATCGCGGCGCCGGGCGCTGCTTTCGATCTCGATCAGGCGCGGGTTCTTGGCGCCGGCCTCGATCAGCACCTCGCGCACATGCTCGGCGTCGTGTTCGAGCGCTGCGGTGACCGCGTTGATGCCGGCGATCCATTGTTTCTGACTCATGTAGCGGGTCCGTGGGTAGAAGCGCTTGTCTGGTCCGCAAAGGACGCAAAGAGCGCAAAGAGCGCCAAGAGCGCCAAGAGCGCAAAATTTTATATGCAGCAGCCTACGACCGCTCCGGAGCCGTAGAGCCGAGCTTGCTCGGCTGCCCTCGGTCGGCTGCGTTGAAATCGTCGGCTGTGGCGCGGCAGCGGAGCAAGCTCCGCTCTACGGAGTCCTCAGTACTTCGTTTTCTTGCGCCGCGGCGGCTGCGGCTGGGCACCGCCACCGTCCTTGCCGCCGTCATCGACCAGGCGGAAGTCGATCTTGCGATCCTCGACGTTGGCCTTCATGACGATGATGGCGAGGCGGTCGCCGAGGCGGAACTCGCGGCCGGCGCGCTCGCCGGTGAGCGTCTTGCGGATCGGGTCGAAGTGGTAGTAGTCGTTGGGCAACTGGGTGACGTGCACCAGTCCGTTGACCTTCGACTCGTCGAGCTCGATGAACAACCCGAAGCTGGTCACGCCACTGATCGTACCCTCGAATTGGCCGCCGACGTGCTGCTCCATCCACGCCGCGCGGTAGCGGTCGTCGACCTCGCGCGCGGCCTCGTCGGCCCGGCGCGAGCGCTCGGAACTCTGCAGCGACAAGGCCGCCATCTCGCTCGGCGAATACCTGAACTTCTCCGGCCGCTCGCCGCTCAAGGCGTGCTTGATCCCGCGGTGTACCAGCAGATCGGGATAGCGCCGGATCGGCGAGGTGAAGTGCGCGTAGGCCTCCAGCGCCAGGCCGAAGTGGCCGATGTTGTCGGGCGCGTACACCGCCAGGCTCTGGCTGCGCAGCAGCACCGATTCAATCAGTGCCGCATCGGGCCGTTCACGGACCTTCTTGAGCAGCGCGGTGAAGTCGCGCGGGTGCACCTGGCCCCAGCTCGGCATCTTCAGCTTGAATTCCTTGAGGAACTCCTGCAGGTCAGCGTACTTCTGCTCAGGCGGGCGGTCGTGGTTGCGGTACGGCGCCGGCACGTTGGCGTCGATCAGGTACTTCGCCGCCTCGACGTTGGCCGCGATCATGCATTCCTCGATCAGCTTGTGCGCGTCGTTGCGCTGCAGCATGCCGGCCTGCACCACCTCGCCCTGGGTGCCGAGCACGAAACGCACCTCGCTGGTCTCGAACTCGATCGCGCCACGCTTGGCGCGCGCCTTCGACAGGATCGCGTACAGCTGGTGCAGCCGCTGCACGTGCGGCAGCAGCGAGCCGATCTGCGCCACGGCATCCTGGTGCAGTTCGTCCAGGATGCCCTCGCCAACCGCGTTCCAGACCTGGGTGTAGGTCAGGCGCGCGTGCGAGTTCATCACCGCTTCGTAGAATTTCGATCCGGTGACCTGGCCCTTGCGGTCGATCTGCATGTCGCAGACGAAGCACAGGCGATCGACCTTGGGCTTGAGCGAACAGATGCCGTTGGACAGCGTCTCGGGCAGCATCGGCACCACGAAGCCGGGGAAGTAGACCGAGGTCGCGCGTCTGGTCGCCTCCTCGTCCAGCGGCGTGCCGGGCTTGACGTAGGCCGAGACATCGGCGATCGCGACTACCAGCCGGAAACCTTCGCGGTTGGTCTCGCAGTACACGGCGTCGTCGAAGTCCTTGGCGTCCTCACCGTCGATCGTCACCAGCGGCAGCGCGCGCAGATCGACGCGTTGCGCGGCAACGCCTGCATCGACCTCAACCGGCACCGCCGCGGCCTGGTCCAGCACCGCCTGGGAAAACTCGTGCGGGATCTCATGGCCGTGGATCGCGGCCTGCACCGCCAGCGAGGCGGTCAGCTTGTCGCCGAGCACCGTCAGGACCCGGCCGATCGGCGGGCGGCGCGGATCCGGCGCCTGCACCAGTTCGACCACCACCAGTTGCCCCGGCTGCGCGTCTTTCTGAGCCTCCGGCGGGATCAATACGTTGCGCTGGATGCGGCGGTCGTCGGGCACCACGTAGCTGATGCCGGCCTCGATGGTGTAACGCCCGATCAGGCGGTTGAGCCGGCGCTCGAGCACTTCCACGATCGCGCCCTCACGGCGGCCGCGCCGGTCCATGCCGGTGACGCTGGCCAGCACACGGTCGCCATGCAGCGCCTTGCGCATTTCGAACGGCGGCAGGAACAGGTCATCGCCGCCGGCCTCCGGTCGCAGGAAGCCGAACCCGTCCGGATTGGCGATGACGCTGCCGGCGATCAGGTCCATGCGCTCGGCGGGCGCGAACTCGCCCTTGCGGTTCTGCAGCAGCTGACCATCGCGCACCATCGCGCGCAGCCGCGCGCTGAGTGCGTCGAAGCGATCCGGCGCGGTCAACCCCAGTTTCCCGGCCAGCGCCTCGGCCGGCATCGGGCCATCGGCCGCGGCCAGCAGCTGCGAGATCATTTCGCGGCTGGCGATCGGCTGTTCGTAACGCGCGGCCTCGCGCTCGGCGTAGGGATCATGCTCTGGCGCCCGGCCCGGCGACGCCGGTTTGAACCCGCGCGGCGGCGGCTCCGGCATCCAGCCCGGTCGCTTGCCGGCGGCTTTGCCGGCACTTTTGCCTGCGCCCTTGCGCGGGTCGGTGGACGCCTGGTTGCGCTTGCCGGCACCAGGTTTGCCGGGATTCTTGTCGCCGCTCGGTGGTTTTCTTGTCATCACGTCATGGTCGCACATCACGATGAAGGCGACGTCGGAGTGGTGGCGCAAAAAAAGGCGGCGTCCGGGGCGCCTTCACGGCGTGCTGCCGCGGCCTCGGCGATACCGGCGGCGCACCCGCCCTTCCCACCAGCCATGTCCCAGTCGCCGCAAGAAAACCACGCCGTGCAGCTCAGGGCGATCCTGTTCGACGCCGACTTCAACGGTCACGAAATCGACCCGGCCGAGGTGGAATGCAGGACCGCCGGCACAAACGAAAAACCCCCGCAGCGCGGGGGTCGTCCGTTGAATATGGTGCCCGGGAGAGGACTCGAACCTCCACGGAGTTGCCCCCGCTAGCACCTGAAGCTAGTGCGTCTACCAATTCCGCCACCCGGGCAAACCCGCACGGCATGCAGCGGTGCGGGGCGCGTATGTTGCGGTGCGGTGATGGGATTGTCAACACTGCCTCCAAAGAGCCGGTGTTATACGTATGAACACGATCAGCGCGACGCCCCAGTGCGAGCCGCCGAGCCGGGTCGACCGCAGCTCCGGGGTTGCGCCACGGCAAAATTCCACCCTTGTTACAGGAGAGCATCATTGGCCAATTCACGTGACCGGAGCAGCGCGAACGGCTCCATTCAGCTCCTTTCCGCAGTGGTCCTGGCGGGCCTGTTCGCCGCCCCGGCGGCCGCACACGACTTCTGGCTGGCCGGCGAGCGCGCCGCCGAGAACGCGCCGCCGGCGGTTCGCATGCAGCTGGGCGACACCCTCCACGCCGAAGAGGTGCGCGCCTACGATGCCGGCAGCACGGCCTCGTTGCAGCTGGTCACGCCCGACGGCACGCGCAGCATCATCCAGGACACCCGCCAAGGCGCGATGCCGTTCCACACGCTGCCGCGCGATACGCCGACGCCGGCGATGGTGGTGCTCGACCGTCGTCCGGTGACGCTTGCGTTGCCGCACGAGCAGTTCGCCGACTACCTGCGCGAGGAACACCTCGAGGACATGCTGGCCCTGCAACAGCAGCAGGCCGCCGGTGCGTCCGGCGAGGACCGCGAACGCTACACGCGCCACATCAAGGTACTGGTCACCGGCCCGGACGCCGGTGAGCACGAGGTGCACTCGGAGGTCATCGGCCTGCCGCTGGAGATCGTGCTGCTGGATGCGCCCGAGGCGCCCGCGGCCGACCAACGGCTCCGCGCGCAGGTGCTCTTCCACGATGAGCCGCTGGCAGACGCCACCCTGACCGTGCTGCATCACCCGACCGGCAGTTTCACCTCGGACGGTAGCGCGCGCACGGTCCAGACCGACGCCGATGGCATCGCGACGTTCGAATACGACAAGCCCGGGTTCTGGATGCTGCGGATGGTGCACATGCATCCCTGCACCGGCTGCCGCGGCGCGGACTGGCGCAGCTACTGGGCCGCGTATGCGATCCAGCAGGACTGGCTGCCAGCCGCCAACTGACCAGCGCTCGGGTACGCCTGCGTCGCCTAAGGGCGCGCGCCGTCTGCACGATCACCGCCGCGCGCCGCGTTCGGTTGGCAACCGTAGGCTACGGTCGGTCTGCACCGGTGCGCCCATGGGCGCACCTGCAGGGCCGGTGGGTGCGGCCGCCGGTCCGGGACCGGGGCCGATCACATCCGCTCGACTCAGATCCGCTCGACTCAGATCCGATCGAGTCAAATCCGCTCGATCGCACCCTTGGCCGTGATCGGACCGGTCGGTACGCCCTGCGGCGCACCGCCGGCCGGCTCCAGCGTGATCGCCAGCAGCGACCCGACCGCAAGCGCACGGTGCAGGTCGTCCGGAATCTCGATCTCACGCGCGGTCGCGGTGTCGATCACGCCAAGCGAACGCGGTGCCTCGCCTTCGGGAATCAGCCAAAGCTCCGGCACGCGGCCCTCGCTGTCGGGCGCAGCCGGTACCGGCATCACCCGCACGCGTTGGTTGCGCACATCGATGCTGGCCAGGTACGCCGCGTTGCCGTCGTCGTCGGTGAGCGTGGTGACCGGGGCCGCGGCCAGCGGGGGCGCCGGCTCCAGCGCGGTGACGATCGGGGTAGGCGGGGGCAGCGGTTCCGGTAGCGGGACCGGGCGCAGGACAGCGACCATCGCAAGCACCGCCGCGGTCGCCAGCGCCGCGGCCGTCGCGCCACGCCAGAAGCCCACCGTCTGCAGCAAACCGCCGCGACCGCCGTCGATCGGCGACCAGCCCAGGCGGGTGCGGATCCGCGGCCAGACATGCGCGGGCGCGGTGACCGGCGCGATCTCGGCGACCAACGCCGCAAAGCGCTGCTCCCAGGCGTGGACCAGCCGGGCGAAGGCGGGCTCCGCCTCGATCCGCCCCTGTGCGCGGCGGCGCGCGTCGGCATCGAGCACGCCGAGCACGTACTCGGCGGCGTGCAGGTCAGCGCTCGGTGGCTCCTGCTCGGAGTCGTGTTCGGAATCGTGTCCGCGGATGTTCATGGGCAAAGGCCGGTCATTGTTCGAGGCAGGCGCGCAGTTGCTGCAGGCCGCGGCGGATCCAGCTCTTCACCGATCCCAGCGGCGAACCGATCCGCGTGGCCAGCTCCTCGTAGGTCGCTCCATCGAAGAAAGCGGTGCGGATCAGCGTGCGCCGCCGCGTATCGAGCTGCTCCATGCAGGCGCCCAGGCGCTCGCGATCGGTCGCCGCCGCGGCGCTCCCGGCCGGCGATGCACCGGGGTCGACCACCGTCTCGGCCAGTTCGATCGGCGCGGTGCGCGCCGCCGCGGGGGTCGCGCGCAGCCGGTCGATGGCCTTGTTGCGGGCGATCATCGCCAGCCACGTGACCGCGCTCGCACGCGTCGCGTCGAACTGGTCGGCCTTGCGCCAGACGGTCGTGTAGACCTCCTGGAGTACGTCCTCGGCCTCCCCGCGGTCGGACATGACCCGCAGGCACACGCCGAACAGCTTGGCCGAGGTCGCCCGGTACAACTGCTCGAAGGCCTTGGCGTCGCCACTGGCCACCGAGGCGAGCACTCCAGCCAGGCCATCGTCCCCACTTGCACTCAGGGCCTGCGTCGCCACGTCGCTCATGCCATCCCCGCATTGAATTCTGGTCGGCGCCGAGTGTAGCCAAACCGCGCCCCGCGTGTGGCGGTTGCACTGACTTCCCACCGGATTGTGTTGTCGCGGCAACACGCATCGGCCGCCCCCTCAACGATTCTGTCATGGCCATATACGCCGCCCCCGTGGCAGCGGATGCGCCTGGCGGCAGCGCAGGCGCATCGGGCCGAAGCTGCAATTCATCTTGGTTGTCGATGCAAGGCTCGTTCGCCCGCCTCCAACAGCAAGCAGGAGCAACGACCGAACGCGGCCCTAGCCGCCAACCCCGCGGCGGCAGGGACAACAGCCTGCTACGCGAGCGTCCCGAACCGATGCAGCGCTGAACAGCGCCAAGCCCGCCACCCGGTAGAATCCCGCCACGCCTCACACGAGTACGCAGCGCCCCATGACCGATCCCGTACGCCCGGCATTCCACGGCTTCGAAACCATCCCCCTGCGCGAGTACGCAGAGCGCGCCTACCTCGACTACTCGATGTACGTGGTGCTCGACCGCGCCCTTCCCTTCATCGGCGACGGCCTGAAGCCGGTGCAGCGCCGGATCATCTACTCGATGAGCGAACTCGGCCTCAACGCCGGCGCCAAGCCGAAGAAATCCGCGCGCACGATCGGTGACGTGATCGGCAAGTACCACCCGCACGGTGACAGCGCCTGCTACGAGGCGATGGTGCTGATGGCGCAGCCGTTCTCGTACCGCTATCCGCTGGTCGAGGGCCAGGGCAACTTCGGCTCCAGCGACGACCCCAAATCGTTCGCGGCGATGCGCTACACCGAATCCAAGCTCACACCCATCGCCGAGGTGCTGCTGGGCGAACTTGCCCACGGCACGGTCGACTGGGACCCCAACTTCGACGGCACGCTGGAGGAGCCCTCGTGGATGCCGGCGCGCCTGCCGCACCTGCTGCTCAATGGCACCACCGGCATCGCGGTCGGCATGGCCACCGACGTGCCGCCGCACAACCTCAACGAGATCGTCAGCGCCTGCATCCGCCTGCTGGAGGACCCCGACGCCACCACGAGCGACCTGTGCGAGCACGTGCTCGGTCCGGACTACCCGACCTTTGCTGAGATCATCACCCCGCGCGCCGACCTGATCCAGATGTACGAGACCGGCCTGGGCAGCGTGCGCGTGCGCGCCCTGTACGAGAAGGACGGCACCAACATCGTCATCCACGCGCTGCCGTACCAGGCCTCGCCGGGCAAGATCATCGAGCAGATCGCCAGCCAGATGCGCGCCAAGAAGCTGCCGTGGCTGGAGGACCTGCGTGACGAGTCCGACCACGCCAATCCGACCCGCCTGGTGCTGATCCCGCGCAGCAACCGGGTCGACATCGACCAGCTGATGGGCCACCTGTTCGCGACGACCGACCTGGAAAAGAGCTACCGGGTCAACATCAACGTGATCGGCGTGGATGGTCGCCCGCAGGTCAAGGGGCTCAAGGCGTTCCTGGCCGAGTGGCTGCTGTTCCGCACCAACACCGTGACCCGCCGCCTGACCCATCGACTGGACAAGGTCGAGCGCCGGCTGCACCTGCTGGAAGGCCTGCTGGTCGCGTTCCTCAACCTCGATGAGGTGATCCGCATCATCCGCAGCGAGGACGAGCCGAAACCCGTCTTGATGCAGCGCTTCAAGCTCAGCGAGGAGCAGACCGACTACATCCTGGAAACCCGACTGCGCCAGCTCGCGCGGCTGGAGGAAATGAAGATCCGCGCCGAGCAGACCGAGCTCGCCAGCGAGCGCGACAAGCTCATCGCCACCCTCGGCAGCAAGGCCAAGCTCAAGAAGCTGGTCAAGGACGAACTGCTGGCCGACGCGAAAAAGTTCGGCGATGCCCGGCGCTCGCCGCTGGTCGCGCGCGGCGCGGCGCAGGCGCTGTCGGAGACCGAGCTCGTGCCGAGCGAGCCGATGACCGTGGTGCTCAGCCAGAAGGGCTGGGTGCGCGCGGCCAAGGGCCATGAAGTCGACGCAGCGTCACTGAGTTACCGCGAAGGCGACGGCGTACTCGCCGCGGTACGTTCGCGCAGCACCCAGCAGGTTGCGTTCCTGGACTCGACCGGGCGCGCCTATTCGACCATCGTGCACGGCCTGCCGTCGGCGCGTGGCAACGGCGAACCGCTGACCGGCCGTTTCTCGCCGGCACCGGGCGCCTCGTTCCAGGCCCTCGCCAGCGGCGAGTCCGACACCCGCCTGGTGCTGATGTCGAGCCACGGCTACGGCTTTGTGACCCGCTTCGAAAACCTCACCGGCCGCCAGAAAGCCGGCAAGGCGATGCTGTCGCTGAGCGCCGGGGCGAAGGTGATCCAGCCGGCAACGGTGACCGACGTCGGCCAGGACCGGGTGGTGGTCGCCACCAGCGCCGGCCACCTGCTGGCGTTCCCGGTCAGCGACCTGCCGGAGCTCGACAAGGGCAAGGGCAACAAGCTGATCGACATCCCCAGGGCCAAGCTCGGCACCGAGCGGGTGATCGCGGTGGCGGTGGTCTCCCCCGGCGGCAGCCTGAGCGTGCAGTCCGGCGCAAGGACCATGACGTTGAGCTGGAAGGACCTGGATGGCTACGTCGGCAGCCGCGCCACGCGCGGTGGGTTGTTGCCGCGGGGGTGGCAAAAGGTCGACGACCTCAGCATCGAGTAACACGCGAGTGCCCTCGCGCGCGACGGTCGCCTCGCTTGAGCTCCCCTCTTGGAACAAAGGGGGCCGGGGGAGATTTGCACCAGATCGCGCGCATCCGTTCTCGCCGCCTCGACTACGCCGTCCTGACATTGCCCCCCGCAGATATGGACCCAGATTCACGCAAGCGCGCCTGCACGCTTGCGTAAGGCCCCGGCGAAAAGTATAACGCTCGTTATAACAAAGTCCGAGCCGCGCTCATGAAACTCAAGATCACCACCATCGGCAACTCGGCCGGCGTCATCCTGCCCAAGGACCTGCTGGCCCGTCTGCGCCTTGGAAAGGGCGACGAACTATTCGCCCTGGAAACCCCCGACGGCATCAAGCTCACCGTGTTCGATCCCGAACTCGCCGCGCAGATGGAGGTGGCCGAGCGGGTCATGCGCGAGCGACGCGCCCTGCTGCACAAGCTCGCGCAGTAGGCGGGTAGCCAATGATTGTCTGGATCGGAAAGCCGCTCGTCCTGGCCATTCACGACCGCCAGATCTCCGAACACGGCGGCATCCCGGGCGTGCGCGATGAGGGCTTGCTCGACTCAGCTCTTGCTCGGCCGCAACAGCTGCACGCCTACGCCGATCCCCTGCCGGATCTTGCCGCCCTGGCGGCCAGCCTTGCCTTCGGGTTGGCCCGCAACCACCCTTTCAGTGACGGCAACAAACGCACCGCCGCCGTGGTGTGCGAAACCTTCATCATGCTCAACCACGCCATCCTGTTGGCCGACGATCTCGCCCTGTACCCAAAGTATCTCGCCCTCGCCGAAGGCTCCCTGTCCGAACCCGACTTCGCTGACTGGCTGCGCCGGCACCTCCGGCAGGATCCGGGCAACCAAGTACACGAGAACCCCGCGCGCTACCCCCGATGACGCGGCAGCGCCATGTCCGCGATCTCTACTCTCTGGCTTTGCTCCCCTCTTTGGAAAAGAGGGGCCGGGGGAGACTTGCTTCTGCCTCACCAGTGAGGCAACAGCAACATTCCCTCGCTCCTTGCCGTCACTTCTACCGGAAGGATCGAGGCACCCCGCGCGCGCCGTTGTGTTACCGCAGAACTTTCGGCAGGCTCTGATGACCGCCGGGAATGGCCTAGGAGGCGCAACTTCAATGGAGACTGAAATGCACCGCAAGCGTTCGTCCCGCAACACCATCCGTCGCGCGGCACTGGCCGCCGCCCTGCTGGCCGTCCTTAGCACGTCAGCATGGGCCCGCGACCCGGCGGTCGACGCGGCGGTCGCCGCAGGCGAGCACGCCGTCGCTGCGCGCCCGAAGGACGCCGAAGCCTGGTACCACGCGGGGCAGGCCTACGGACGCATGGCCATGGAGGCGAGCCTGCTGCGCAAACCGGGCTGGGCGATCAAGACGCGCGACGCATTCCAGGCAGCGGCGAGGCTGGACCCGGACCACCTGGGCGCCCGCGAGGGGCTCGTGCAGTTCTACACGTTGGCGCCCGGCTTCATGGGAGGCGGCAAGGACAAGGCCGCCGCCGAGATCGCAAGCTTTGCCGAGCGCAGCCCGGCCGGCGGCCACTATCTTCGCGCCCTTACGCTGGAAGGCGCTGCAGCGGAGCGCGAACTGCGCGCCGCAGTGCGGCTGGCGCCTGGAGAATCCCGCTACCGCCGAGCACTCATCGGGCTGCTCGATCGCACAGAACAGACCACCGCGGCATCGGCGGTGCTCGAGGACGGGCTGGCCCGCTCGCCCGACGATGCAAGATTGCTGTACGCGCTCGGCCGCCGCGCAGCCATCAATGGCGATTCCATCGACGCGGGCATTGCCGCCCTGGAGCGCGTGATCGCGATGGACGAGTCACTGCCCGACGACGTATCCATTGGAGGCGCGTACTGGCGCCGCGGCCAGTTGCTGGAAAAACGCGGACAGTCCCAGGATGCGCTCGCCGACTACCGCCGCAGCGCCGCGCTCGAACCGGGACTGGAGGCGGTCAGGAAGGACATCGCGCGGCTGACTGCCGGCGGCAAATAGACCCGGGCCGCTCACAGCTCGGACCGGCCCTGGAGCGGCCGGGTGACGGGATCACCGTACGTCGCCGAGGCGCGGATCCGCCTGCTAGGCGCGGAGCTGAAGACCGGCGTTCGGCCGGGCCGGTCACCATCAACAGTGCCTCGCGAGGGTCAACGATCGCTTCGGCAAAGGAGTGCCCGTCTGAGCGGCTCGATTTTCGCTGCCGCGGATGTGGATATTTGGTCGACTTCGAAAGCACTGCGGGGGTTGGCATCTTCGATGGGCGCCGGCCGCGGCTGAAGCCGCTCCTACAAGCATCGCGGGGTAGAACGCGGCCTTTCGCGGCGGACCGGGCAGCTCCGGTCATCGGCTAAGCTCGCGGCGGGGAGGAATCCATGATCCGACGATTCAAACGTGGCGCTCTGCTCGTGCTGGCGCTGCTCCTGCTGTGTGCTGTGCTGGTGGCGGCGACGGCCTGGTGGCTGCTGCGCGGCAGCCTGCCGGCGCTGGATGGCGAGCTCGCCGTGCGCGGCTTGGCCGCTCCGGTGAGCATCGAGCGCGACGCCCTGGGCGTGGTCACCATCGACGCGGCCAGCCAGGCCGACGCGATGCGCTCTCTCGGCTACGTGCATGCGCAGGAGCGCTATTTCGAGATGGACCTCATGCGCCGGACCGCCGCGGGCGAACTGGCTGCCCTGTTTGGCGCCGTCGCGCTGGAAACCGATCGGAAACGACGGGTGCACCGCATGCGGGCGCGGGTGAGCGAGCACCTGGACACCATCCTCGGCGAGCAACGGGCCATGGCGCAGGCGTACGTCGACGGCGTCAACGCCGGCCTGGCCGATCTGGACACCCGGCCCTGGCCGTACCTGTTGCTGCGCGCCGAGCCGGAGCCGTGGCAATTGGCGGACTCGGCATTGACCGGCTATGCGATGTACTTCGACCTGCAGGATGCACGCAACGCGCGCGAACTGGCGCTGTGGCGGATGCGGCCGCACCTGCCGCCGGCGCTGTTCGCGCTGCTCACCCATGACGGCAGCCGCTGGGATGCGCCGCTGATCGGCGCCGCACGCGGCGATGCGGTGCTGCCGGACGCCGGGCAGGTCGACCTGCGCACGCTGCCGGCGCCGCGCGATGCCGATCTGCCCGCGCTGCCGCCCCCGCCGGTCACCGGCAGCAACAACTTCGCCGTCGCCGGCGCACTGACCCGCGACGGCCGCGCGATCGTCGCCGACGACATGCACCTGGGCCTGCGTGCGCCGAACATCTGGTTTCGCGCGCGCCTGCGCTATCCCGACCCGCGCGCGCCCGGCGGGCACGTCGACGCGAGCGGCTTCACCCTGCCGGGGCTGCCCGCGGTGGTGGTCGGCAGCAATGGCCACGTGGCGTGGGGCTTCACCAACAGCTACGGCGATTTCCTCGATTGGCAGCTCCAGCCCGCTTGCGATGCACAGGGCCGGGCTTGCCCAGCAATCACCACGACGCGCGAGATCATCGAAGTCGCAGGCGCGGAGGACGTCGTGTTGCCGGTCCAGGAGACACGCTGGGGCCCGATCCTGCATCGCGAACCTGACGGCAGCACGCTGGCGTTGCGCTGGGCGGCCCATCTGCCAAGCTCGCTGACGCTGGGCTTGAGCGAGTTCATGCACGCCGGTTCGCTCGACCAGGCGCTGCAGGCTGCCGATGGCGCGGGCATCCCGACCCAGAACCTGGTGATCGGCGACAGCAATGGCAGGATCGCGTGGCGGCTGCTCGGCCCGTTGCCGCAACACACGGAAAGCTGCCCGAGGGGGCAGCTCGTCGCCGGCACTCCGCCCGAGCACGCGCCGGCCGAGCGCGCGCCGCCCGCGCATGCGTCGCTGCAGCCCGATGTCGACCCGCCCTGCGAGCCGTGGTCCCTGACCACGAGCGACAGCCCGGCACTGGTCGACCCGCCATCGGGCCGGCTGTGGACCGCCAACAACCGGGTGGTCGGCGGCGAGATGCTCGAACGGATCGGCGATGGCGGCTATGCGCTCGGCGCACGAGCAGCGCAGATCCGCAATGGATTGTTCGCCGAGCGACTGTTCGACGAGGGCGACCTGCTGGCGATCCAGCTCGACGATCGCGCCTTGTTCCTGCAGCGCTGGTGGATGCTGCTGCACGCGCAGGCGGAGGCGTCGCCGACCCCGGCGTTACGCGCACTCGCCGCCGCGGCGCAGGACTGGCAGGGGCGCGCCGCGGTCGACGCGACCAGCTACCGGCTCGTGCGGGCCTGGCGCCTGAACGTACACGAGCGCATTGCCGACGGGCTGACCGCGCCGGCCCAGGTGGCGCTGGGTGACGGGTTCGAAATGCCGGCGCTGGCGCAACTGGAGGGCGTGGCGTGGCCGCTGGTGACTCAACAGCCGGCGCACCTGCTGCCACGCCGGTTCGCGTCCTGGGAGGCATTGTTCGAGGACGCCGCCCAGGCGTTGCATGATGAACTCGGCGGCCGCGGTCCGCTGGCCGAACGCACCTGGGGCGAGCGCAACACCGCGCACATCTGCCATCCGCTGGCCGGCGCGCTGCCGGCGTTCGCCAAGTCGGCGTTGTGCATGCCGGACGACCCGCTACCCGGTGACACCCACATGCCGCGCGTGCAGGGGCCCGGCTTCGGCGCATCCCAACGCATGGTGGTCGCACCCGGCCACGAGGACGACGGCATCGCGCACATGCCCGGCGGCCAGAGCGGGCATCCGCTGTCGCCGTTCTGGGGCGCGGGTCATGAGGACTGGGTGCACGGGCGCGCAACGCCGTTCCTGCCGGGTGAGCCGCGGCACCAGTTGCGGTTGACGCCCGCCAAGTGACAGGCATCTGTAGGTGCGAGGTGAGTCGCGATTTCGTCCCGACGGACGCTTGCGCGGTCGCAGCTCACGCAGCTCCTACAAAAGCGGAGGCTAGGTCGTGGCGGGTGCCTTCAGCAGCATGCGCTCGATCAGGGCCAGATACATATCCGGCAGCGCTTCCAGGTCGGCGACGGACACGTTCTCGTCGACCTTGTGGATGCTCGCGTTGACCGGGCCGATCTCGATGCACTGGGTGCCCAGCGGCGCGATGAAACGCGCATCGGAGGTGCCGCCGCCGGTGCTTTCCTCCGGCGCGGCGCCGGCGAACTGCGCCAGCACCTCGCGCGCCGCCCGCCGTAGCGGGCCTTCCGGGGTATGGAACGGCTCGCCGCTGCGATGCCAGACCAGCTCGAAGTCGAGGCCGTGCGCGCTCAGCAACGCCTCGCATTCGCGCTCCAGTTGCTCGGCGTGCCAGTTCGGGTTGTAGCGCAGGTTGAACAGCACGCGCAGCTCGCCGGGGATCACGTTGGTCGCGCCGGTACCGCCCTGGACGTTGCTGATCTGCAGGCTCGTCGGCGGGAAGCTTTCAAAGCCCTGGTCCCATTGCCGCGCCGCCAGTTCGCTCAGCGCCGGCATCGCCAGGTGCACCGGGTTGCGTGCCTTGTCGGGATAGGCGACATGGCCCTGCACGCCACGTACCGTCAGCGTCGCCGACAGGCTGCCGCGGCGGCCCACGCGCAGCAGGTCGCCGAGTTTCCGGGTCGATGAAGGCTCGCCGGTGATGCACCAGTCCAGGCGCTCGCCGCGTTCGCGGAACAGGCCGGCGACCCGGCGCACGCCGTCGATCGCATTGCCCTCCTCGTCTGAGGTCAGCAGCACCGCGAGCCTCCCCGCATGCTGCGGATGCGCGGCCGCAAAGCGCTCGGCCGCGATGACGAAAGCCGCCACGCTGCCTTTCATGTCGGCCGCGCCGCGGCCGTACAGCACGCCATCGCGGATCTCCGGCACGAAGGGATCGCTGGCCCAGGCCTCGCGCGGACCCGGCGGTACCACGTCGGTGTGGCCCAGCAGCACCAGGGTCGGGCCCGAGGCCTCTCCGGCCTGTCCGCCGTGCACGGCCCACAGATTGTCGACCGAGCCGAAGCACAGGTGCTCGCACTGGAAACCGGCTGCCTCCAGTCGCCCGGCAATCAATGCCTGGCAACCAGCGTCGTCGGGCGTGACCGAGGGGCGCGCGATGAGATCGCGGGTCAGTTCGAGTACGGCGCTCACGTATCGACCCCGAAGCGCTGCTTGAAACGGTTGTCGCTGAAGTCTTGGCTCACCTCGCCCTCATCAGTCACCACCACCGGGCGGCGGATCAACTGCGGGTATTCCTTGAGCAACAGCTTCCACTCCGCGTCCGAGCCGGGCGTCTTGCGGTTGGGCGCGAGATTTCGCCAGGTGGTGGAGGACTTATTGACCATCGCGTCCCAGCCGCCGAGCGCATCCTTCCACTGGGTCAGCCTCTCCGGCGTCTGCCGGTTGTCGCGGTAATCGACGAAGCTGTGCTCGATACCGAAGCGGTCCAGCCACTTGCGCGCCTTGCGGCAGGTGTCGCAGTTGCTGAGGCCGTAGAGGGTGGTGATCATTGATGATGTTCCTGCTTGTATGGCTGTCATTCCTGCCTCCTTTGCCGTCACCCCCGCGAAGGCCGGATCCCGATGCAGATCGGCATCCCTCGGAGCTGTAGGAGCGGCTTCAGCCGCGATCTGGAAATACCTCGTGCGACCAGGATCTGGATCGCGGCTGAAGCCGCTCCTACAACTGACCGGATCAGTCCGCCAACCCGCGCAGCAGGTCGTTGATGCTGGTCTTGCTGCGGGTCTTGGCATCGACCTGTTTGACGATCACCGCGCAGTACAGCGAATGCGAACCGTCCGGGGCCGGCAACTGCCCGGACACCACCACGCTGCCCGGCGGCACGCTGCCGTAGCTGATCTCGCCGGTCATGCGGTTGTAGACGCGGGTGCTCTGGCCGAGGAACACGCCCATGCCGATCACGCTGTGGTGGCCAACGATGAAGCCCTCGACCACCTCCGAGCGCGCGCCGATGAAACAGTGGTCCTCGATGATCGTCGGGGTGGCCTGCAGCGGTTCGAGCACGCCGCCGATACCGGCGCCGCCGGACAGGTGGCAGTGCCTGCCGACCTGCGCGCAGGACCCGACCGTGGCCCAGGTATCGACCATGGTGCCCTCGCCGACATGCGCGCCGATGTTGACGAAGCTCGGCATCAGCACCACGTCGCGGCCGATGTGCGCGCCGCGGCGGACGATCGCGCCCGGCACCACGCGCGCGCCGAGCCGGCGGAACGCAGCCTCGTCGAAATCGGCGAAGCGCGCCGGCACCTTGTCCCAGAACGGCGACGGGTAGGACTCCACCAGCTCCATGTCCTGGGTGCGGAAGTACAGCAGCACCGCTTTCTTGAGCCACTCGTTGACCGCCCAGCCGCCCTGGCCGTCGGGTTCGGCGACGCGGAACTCGCCGCTCTCGATCCCGGCGATCACCCGCTCGACCGCCGGCCGGGTAGAGCCTTCGATCTCGTCCAGGGTGAGCATCGTGCGGCGCTCGAACGCGCTGTCGATCATGAACCGCAAATCGTCCAGGCCCGGCCCGGCCGGCGCGGCCTTCTTCCTGACCGCTCCGGTGGCGGCCCTGGTCGCACCGGCAGCCGTCTTGCCCGCCGTCCTGCCGGCCTTCTTACCAGCCGGCTCACCTACTTTCTTACCGACTTTCTTGCTGACCTTCTTACTGGCTTTCTTACTAGTCTTATCACTGACCCTCTTGCTGGTCTTCCTGCCCGCCTTCTTGGCCGGCTTTCCGGTACTCATCGTGCGTCTCCTTCCAGGCGCGCGAGCAGTACCGCGCGCAATGCCTGTTGTTGCGGTTCGTCGAGCGGCTGCTCGCGCCCCTCCGCGCTGACGGTGGTTATCTGGAACACGTCCTCGGCCCGCTCGCCGAAGGTCGCGATGCGCGCATCGTGCACGCGCATGGCCTGGTTGCGAAGGCTCTGGGCGACATCGGCCAGCAGGCCGGGCCGATCGGTGCAGACCAGGCTCAGCAGGGTGCGGCCGGTCGCGGTGGCGTCAAAGCCGATCTGCGGTGCGAAACGGAAGTGCCGCAGGTGCCGCGGCAGCGTGCGACGCGCCGGCTTGATCCGATCGAGCGGCTCGCCCAGCGCGTTGGCCAGGGCGCGTTCGACATCTTCGGCCGGCGGGATCTGGCGCGGGTCGGCCGGGATCACCTCGAAGGTATCGAAAATCGTGCCGTGCGGGCCGTCGAGCACACGCGCCTGCTGGACCGCCAGGCCAAGCCGGTCGAGCATCGCGACGATCGCGGCGAACAGCCCGTCGCAATCGGGCGAATGCACGAATACTTCCAGCGCGCCGGGGTGCGCGGCCACCGGCCGGGCGCGCACGCAGGTGGCGCCCTCGGCAATGCCGCGCAGCGAGGCCGCCTGCCAGGCGAGCTGATCCGCCCGGCCCTGCTGGAAACCGGCCTCGGGCATGCGCGCGAACAACTGTTCGATCTCGGCGTCGCCGCAGCCGAATGCGACCAGCATCGCGTGCGCCGCCTCGCGGGTTTCGGCACTGCGCTCCTCGGCCGCGAGCGGGTGCTCGAGCCCGCGCCGAAGCGCCAGCCGGGTCGCGGTGTAGAGGTCGGCCATCAACCGGTCTTTCCAGGCGTTCCACAGTTTCGGCGAAGTGCCGGCGATGTCGGCGCAGGTCAGCAGGTAGAGGTGTTCGAGCCGCTCGCGGTCGGCCACGGTGGTGGCGAAGCGGTGGATCACCTCGGGATCGGCGATGTCCTGTTTCTGCGCGGTCATCGACATCAGCAGGTGCTTGCGCACCAGCCACTCGACCAGCGCGGTGTCGGCCTCGGGCAATTCGAGCGCGCTGCAGAAGGCGCGCGCGTCGTCGCCGCCGAGTTCGGAATGGTCGCCGCCGCAGCCCTTGGCGATGTCGTGGAACAGACCGGCCAGCAGAAGCAGTTCCGGTTTCCGCAGACGCGGCCAGATCTGGTGCGCGAGTGCGAAGCGCGGGTCGGGCCGGCCCGAGGCGAAGGCGGCGAGATTCTTCAACACCGCGAGAGTGTGCTGGTCGACCGTATAGACATGGAACAGGTCGAACTGCATCCGCCCGGAAACCTTCAGGAACGCCGGAATCCAGCGCCCGAGCACACCCAGCCGCGCCATCCGGGTCAGCGTCTCCACCGGCTGCGGGCCGCGCAGCAACTGCACGAACTGCCCGCGCAGCGCCGGGTCGGCCTCCGCATACGAGGGCAGTTGCGGCAGCGCCTCGGCCAGCGCGCGCGCGGTGTGCGAATGCAGCCCGCGCACGGGCGCACCGGCATCGCTGCTGCCATCGCGGGCCTGCGCGGCGATGCCGTACGGCGCGGCCCAGGTCGCGAACAGCGCGAAGATGTCCTCCGGCGAACGCGGCCACTCGCCGCCTCCCGCCGACAGGCCGCGCGCGGACAGGTAGCCGCGCCGCAGCTCGAAGCGCTCGCCCAGCGGCTCGGGCCGGGCCTCGCCCTCGATCTGCTCCTCGAACCGCTGCAGCAGGCGCTCGCCGATGCGCAGCACGATCGCGGCGCTGCGGTAGAAGCCCTGCATCATGTGCTCGACCGCCAGGGTGCCGTCGGCATCGACATAGCCCAGCCGCGCGGCCAGCGACTTCTGGTAGTCGAAGCGCAGCCGCTCCTCGCGCTTGCCGGCCTCCAGGTGTAGCCCGAAGCGCAGCCGCGACAGTGCGCGGCGCTCGCGCTCCAGGGTGGCGACCTCATCGGCGCCGAGCTGGCCGAACGCGATCAGCGATTCCAGGTCGGCGGTCCCGATGATCCGCAGCGCCATCCAGTTCAGCGTCTGCACGTCGCGCAGGCCGCCGGGGCCTTCCTTCAGGTGCGGCTCGAGGTTGTCGGAGGTGTCGTCGAAGCGTGCATGGCGCAGGTACAGCTCCTCGCGCTTGGCCTCGAAGAAGTCCTGCGGCGCCCAGGCGACCCGCGGCGACACCGCGGTCTGCAGCTCGCGCCGCTCGTGTTCGTTGGCGGCCAGCGGCCGGGCTTCGAGCAGGGCCGTCAGCACGGTGATGTCGGCGGCCGCGGCCTCGGTGCACTGCGCCAGCGACCGCACCGCGTGGCCGACCGGCAGGCCGGCGTCCCACAACACCGCGAACAGGCGCGCCAGCGCGTCGGCATGCGCCGCCGAATCCTGCGGCTCGGCCATCACCAGCAGGTCGAGGTCGGACTGTGGGAACAGTTCGCCGCGGCCGTAACCGCCAACCGCGAACAACGCCAGCGGCGCCTCCGGCGGGATGCAGCGCTGCCACGCGGCATGCACCTGCACGTCGGCGGCGGCGGCGCGCTCGGCGAGCAGCCGGTCGATGTCGTCGGCACTGGCGTCGAACCGGCTGGCGAAGCCGGCATCGGCCGCGGCCATCGCCTCGCGCGCCTGCGCGGCCCACTCGGCGTCGTCCTGCAACACCTGGTCCTGCACTTCGTCCCGGCCGGTCGCGCCAGACCTTGCCTGGGTGCCGGCGCGCCGCCCGTTCACAGGTCGTTGTCGTCGCCCGGCAACCGGGTCAGTATCTCGACGCCGTCGTCGGTCACCGCAACGGTGTGCTCCCACTGGGCAGAGAGCTTGCGGTCCTTGGTCACCACGGTCCAACCGTCCGGCAGCAGGCGCGTGTGGCGGGCGCCTTCGTTGATCATCGGCTCGATGGTGAAGGTCATGCCCGGCCGCAGCACCAGGCCCTCGCCGGCGCGGCCGTAATGCAGCACCTGCGGCTCGTCGTGGTAGACCCGGCCGATGCCGTGGCCGCAGTACTCGCGCACCACGCTGAAGCGTTCGGATTCAGCGTACTGCTGGATCGCCGCACCGATGTCGCCCAGGGTCGCACCGGGCCGAACCGAGCGGATGCCGCGGAACATCGCCTCGCGGGTCACCTCGATCAGGCGCTTGGCCATGACCGACGGCGTGCCGGCCACGAACATGCGGCTGGTATCGCCGTGCCAGCCGTTCTTGATCACGGTGACGTCGATATTGACGATGTCGCCGTCCTTGAGGACCTTGGCTTCGTTGGGGATGCCGTGGCAGATCACGTTGTTGACCGAGGTGCAGACGGTCTTGGGAAAGCCCTTGTAGCCGACGTTGGCCGGAACGGCCTGCTGCACGTTGACGATGTGGTCGTGACAGAGCTTGTCCAGCGTCTCGGTGCTGACGCCGGGCTTCACGTGGGGGGCGATCATCTGCAGCACCTCGGCGGCCAGGCGGCCGGCGATGCGCATCTGCTCGATCTCTTCGGGGGTCTTGGTGGTTACAGGCATTCGCACATTATCGCCGATGCGGGCGGGTGGCAGGAAATCCGGGGCTTTTTGACGCGAATTCACGCGAATAAGAGCGGAGAGGGCCAATTGGGCCCTGTACGCGGCGCGGCGCCATGCCGACTGGGTTCGATCCCACTTACCAGTCACTTACTCACTTCTCGCCCCTGACTGCCTCTGTCCTATCCGCGCCCCTCCGCGTCGATCCGCGTCAAATACACCTGCTTGCCCCCGCGGGCCTGCCCCCCTACAATTGCCCGGCTGTGCAGGCCCTGTGCCTTCACGCCGCCCACGCCGGGCGTCAGCAGTGGGGCCGAAGCTCCAGCGCAGGCGAATACACACCCGCTGCCACAGTCCGTGCCGGGGTGCTGCATACGGTCTGGAGCCAAGGCTCCAGTACGGGTATGTGGTTCGGTCACGGAAGCAGCGGGGAGGCCCAACCCCGGAATCCTCGCCACGGCCCGCGCCGCGGCAGCCGCCCTACCCTTTTGGCGGCCGGATTCCACTGCCTGGAGTTACAAACAATGCCCCAGATCACCATGCGCCAGATGCTGGAGGCCGGCGTCCATTTCGGCCACCAGACCCGCTACTGGAATCCCAAGATGGGCCCGTACATCTTCGGCGCCCGCGGCAAGATCCACATCATCAACCTCGAGAAGACCGTTCCGCTGTTCAACGACGCGATGAACTTTCTCTCGGGCATCGCCCAGAAGCGCGGCATGATCCTGTTCCTCGGCACCAAGCGCAGCGCGCGCGAGTCGATCAAGGAAGAGGCCGAGCGTTGCGGCATGCCGTACATGAATCAGCGTTGGCTCGGCGGTACGCTGACCAACTTCGCCACGGTCAAGAAGTCGGTTCAACGCTTGAAAGAGCTCGAGGCGGCCGAAACCGACGGCACCTTCGAAAAGCTCGTCAAGCACGAAGTGCTCGGCCTGCGCCGTGAGCGCGAGAAGAAGCTGTCCTCGCTGGGCGGCATCAAGGAAATGAACCGCCTGCCCGACGCGCTGTTCGTGATCGATATCGGCCACGAAGACATCGCGGTCAAGGAAGCCAAGAAGCTTGGCATCCCCGTCGTGGCCGTGGTCGACACCAACTACAACCCGGAACTGGTGGACTACGCGATCCCGGGCAACGACGACGCGATCCGTGCGGTGCAGCTGTACGCCCGCGCCGCCGCCGATGCCGTGCTCGAAGGCAAGGCCGCCGCGCCGCAGGCCGCCAGCGTGCGCGAGGAAGACTTCGCCGATGCCGACGGTGGCAAGGCCGCGCCGCGTGGCCGCGCCCCGGCCAAAAAGGCTGCCCCGAAAGCTGACGACGCCGCCAAGACCGAAGCTGCCGCGAAGGCTGAAGAGGCTCCCAAGGCTGACGCTGACGCGAAGAGTGAAGACGCCCCCAAGGCTGAAGCTGCCGCGAAGACTGAAGACGCCAAGCCGGCCACCGAAGCACCGGCCGCCGAGTAAGACCGATGTCATGCGGCCGCGCCATGCTGCGCGGCCGCACTTCTTTTGTAGGAGCGGCTTCAGCCGCGATCGAATGTTTCGGCCCCTTGTGACCGATTGCGGATTGCGGCTGAAGCCGCTCCTACAGTTCCGAAAAATATGAGGTAACCCCATGGCAGAAATCACCGCATCCCTGGTCAAGGAACTGCGCGAGCGCACCGGCGCCGGCATGATGGAGTGCAAGAAGGCGCTGGTCGAGAACAACGGCGACGTCGAAGTCTCCGCCGAATGGCTGCGCAAGCAGGGTCTGGCCAAGGCCGACAAGAAAGCCAGCCGCGTCGCCGCCGAAGGTCGCATCGTCGCGGCCCAGACCGACGGCAAGGCCGTGCTAATCGAGATCAACTCCGAGACCGACTTCGTCGCCAAGGACGCCAACTTCATTGCGTTCACCGAGAACGTCGGCGAAGCCGCGCTCGGGGCCCCCGATGTCGAAGCACTGAAGACCGCAAAGCTGGGCTCCGGCCAGACCGTCGAGGAGACCCGCGCCGAGCTGATCGCCAAGGTCGGCGAGAACGTGCAGGTCCGCCGCATCTCGCACATGGAAAGCGCCAATACGCTCGGCGCCTACGTGCATGGCGGCCGCATCGGCGTGCTGATCGAGCTCAAGGGCGGCAACGCCGACCTGGCACGCGGCCTGGCGATGCACGTCGCGGCGATGAACCCGCCGTACATCTCGCCGGCCCACGTCCCGGCCGACTTCGTCGCCAAGGAAAAGGAAATCGCCCTGGCCCAGGTCAAGGACACCGGCAAGCCCGCCGAGATCCTCGAGAAGATGATTTCCGGCAAGGTCGCCAAGACCGTCAACGAGCTGTGCCTGACCGGCCAGCCGTACGTGCTGGACACCAACCAGACCGTCGAAGCCGCGCTCAAGGCCGCCGGCGCCGAAGTCCTGGGTTTCGTCCGCCTCGCCGTCGGCGAGGGCATCGAGAAGCAGAGCGACGATTTCCACGCCGAAGTGATGAAGCAGGCGGGCCTGGCGTAGCCGCGCCGTTCCCCTCCAGCTTCCCAGCAAGTACAAAAAAGGCCGCGGATTCCGCGGCCTTTTTTGTTTCCCAGGTGCAGGAGGAGTGCTGGCGCGATGCGGTTACTCCCCCTTCGAAAAAAAACTCCCGGCACACCGAGCCCCGAAGCCTCGGCGTACCGGGAGCGACCTTCCGTGGAGGCCATCCCTGGCTGCCATCCTTGGCCGCCGTCCGTTGGCTCGCCATCCTTGGCACCTTCCGTGGTCCACCGGATCGCCAATGGCGGCCGGCTCCTGCACTGCTAGCCCCCGATCAGAACCGCCCCGTTCCGACGATATTCGTCGCGGATCGGGACACCCTTGCCAGGACACCGGTATCGGTAACGCACGCACTGCCCTTCCCCCCTACCCCGTGGGAAAGAAAAATTTGCGATCGGGTCGCGCGTCAGAAGCGGTAGGCGGCGCTGAGCAGGTAATAACGACCACGCGGGTCGTCGTGGGCGATGTCGTAACCGCCCTTGGCCACGTCGAAGTTCAGCGGGCGGCGGTCGCCGATGTCCCGCACGTTGAGCCCGAAGCGCCAGTCGGCGAACCCGGCGTACTGCAGGTCCACATCGAACGTGGTCGAACCGGGCGTGCGGCACTTGCCCGCGGCGAGGTTGGCCGCCGGGCACGGCTGGCCCGCGGCCACGACCTGCGAAGGCCCCAGGCTGCGCAGGTTCAGCGTGGTGCGCCAGTCGGCGTAGTCCCACTGCAGCGACGCCAGCGCGCTGCGATCGGGGGCGCGATGGCCGGCCTGGTCCAGTACCGGCGCATTCGGCCGTGCACGCCGCTCCAGGCGCTGCAGGTAATGGCCCGACAGCCGCAGCGAGTAGCGGCCGTAGCGCGCGGTGTCCAATGCGTACTGCGCGTCCAATTCCCAGCCGCGCACATCGCTGCGGCCGACGTTCTCGAAGTACTGGTCGATCCCGATCAGCCGGCCAGCCTCATCGCGCTGCAGTGATTGCGGAAATGCGGCGAGATCGTCGAGCGCGCTGCCCGGCAGGATCTCGTTGCGGCGCTGGATGCGGAAATGATCCAGGCTGAGGCTGAACCCGCGCGAGGGCGCCCACACCATGCCGAGCGTGTGGCTGCGCGACGTCTCCGGCCGCAGGTCGGGGTTCTCGTGCGCCCCCAGCGTCACCAGGCAATAGCTGATGCCGACATCGATCGGGATCGACACCGCGCATGGCGCCACGGCCTCGTTCTCCAGCACGAACGCAAGCTTCTCGAACACGTTCGGCCGGCGCAGCTCGAACAGCGAAGGCGCGCGGTAACCGGTGGCCGCGGTGCCGCGGAAGGTCAGCGAGTCGATCACGTTCCACTTCACCCCGAGCTTGGGCGAGCGCTTGCTGCCGTAGCCCTGGCGCCGGTCCAGCCGCAGCGCCACGTCGGCCTGCACCCGCGCCAGCAACGGCACGTTGATCTCGGCATACAGCGCGGAGCTGTAGCGGTGGGTGTCGATGCTGATCTTCTGCGGACTCAGCGCGAGGTCATGCTCGAGCATCAGCGGGTCGGGGCGATGGCGCAGTGAATCGCGGCCGAACTCGGCACCGGCGGCAAGCCGGGTCGCGCCGGCCGGCAGCGAGAAGCCGCGGCCATTGATGGCGAAGCTGAGTTGGTTCAGCACCGCGGTCCCGCGCGCCGTGACCCGCGGCGAGATCGCCGCCAGCACCGAGACCGGGTTGGCTTGCGCGCCGTCGCCCGCGTTGAACCGGTACGCGTGGGCGTGCACCGCCTCGGTGAATGCGGTATCGCGGACCAGCCCGTCGATGCGGCTGGCGACGCTGTTGCGATGGTGCGACGCGGTCGCGGACCACTCCCAGCCGCCGAGCAGGCCATTGAGGCCGGTGGAGGCATCCAGCGTGCGGGTGTCGCTGCGGTTGCGCACCGGACCGACGTCGAAGAACGCATAGTCGAGCACGGGCGAGCCGGGCACTGCGTCGGGGTGGCCCGCCGGCACCGACACCCGGCCATGGAACGGCGCGCCGCCCAGTTGCTGGCTGGCTTCGCTGGCGCGCACATCGGCCGACCAGCTCATGCTGCCGCCGACCGGTTGCTGCAGGTGCCCGTACAGCGACAGGCGCTCGCTTGCCGGGTGTAGGGTGAGAAAACGCGGAATGTCGAGAAGGCAGCCTTCGACCAGCGCGCCCGCGCCCGCGCCGGGTGCGCAGGCGGGCTGGGCCAGGTGGCCGTCCACCCCGCGATAGCCCAGCGGAATGCGCCAGTCGCCCAGGCTATGGCGGCGGTGGTCCATGGTGCGCCACGCGCGCTGCGCACCGAACAATGCCTCGCGCCGGAAATAGTCGGCGGCGACCAGCGCGCTGCCGCCGCGTGGCGTATCGATGCCATGACTGAACGAAAGCCGCTGCTCATCGGCATCGCCGCGCGAGGACCGCCCCAGTCGGCCGATGATCTCGCCGCCGTCCTGGTGCTTTTTCAGGATGATGTTGACCACGCCGGCCATCGCATCGGCACCGTAGATCGCCGACGCGCCGCCGCGCATGATCTCGACCCGGTCGACGATGCTCAGCGGAATGCCGTCCAGGTCGAGCAAGCCGCCCAGGTCGGCCGAGATCAACCCGTAGTTGGCGACGCGGCGGCCGTCGATCAGGAACAGCGTCGCGCGCGGCCCGAGAGCGTTCAGGCTGGTGGTGGCCGCCGTGGCAAACGGTTGCTGCACACCCTGCCCGCCGTCGGCGGCGACGTCGACCGGGTGGTGGCCGATCATGCCGGGCTGCAAGCGCAGCAACTCGAACAGGGTCTGGTGGCCGCTGGTCTCGATCTGCTCGCGGCCGATCAGGGTCACCGGCGACGGAGTGACAACATCGAGATCACTGCGTGGGATGTGAGTGCCGGTGACGTGGACCGCAGCGAGATCGGTCGGGGCGGGGCGGCGCTCGGGTGCAGCCGCGCGTCTGACCGGCGCGGTGCGAGGATAGCGACGCAACAGGAAGGTGTTGGCGTTGACCGCCTCCGCGCGCAGGCCGCTGCCCCGCAGCAGCCGGGCCAACGCGCGGGCCGCGGGAAGTTCGCCCTGCAAGCCACCGCTGCGCAGCTGCGCAACCAGCGCGGGATCGTAAATGATCTGGGTGCGGCTCTGCCTCGCCAGGGTCTCCAGCGCGCTGTCGAGCGAGCCGGCGCGGATGCTGAAAGCGGTGGCAGCGGAGCTCGATGCCTCGGCGCCGCGCGCAGGCCCGTCCAGACAGGCCCACGACAGCGCGCCCAGCAGGGCGAGCGTGAACCTGGATGGGGCCATTCAACCGCGACAGGCATTACGGGAGCGGCCACCTTACGGAACGCCCGCAGGCCGCGCAATGCCGGGGCTGGTACTGCGGAGGCTCGATCACTCCGCCCCGCTCTCCTGCCTGATGCAGTTTCATGTAGGAGCGGCTTCAGCCGCGAAAGCCCGCTTGCCGCCAAAAATGAAGAAGGGAGGGAGCCACCACATGAAGAGCTCGCGGCTGAAGCCGCTCCTACATCCCCAGCGGGAAATCCGGTAGATCGGCGCGCTACCGCGCCGGGCCGTGCAGCACGATCTGGTGCTCGTCGATGCGCTCGGCACGCAACGACCAGCCCTGCTCCAGCGCCGCGATCAGCGCCGGCTGGTCGTGGATGTGGAATACGCCGCTGACGGTGGTGTCGCCCAGACGCGGGTCGGCAAGCCGCAACTGGGCCTCCGTGTAGCGGTTCATCTCCGCCAGCAGCATATCCAGCCGGCGGTTCTTGAACACCAGGTCACCGCGCGGCCAGGCTTCGGCGACCGCAAGGTCGAGCGCACGCCTGGCCTGCACGTTGCCGGCGGCGTCGACCGTGACCTGCTGGCCCGGCGCGAGCGTGCTGCGTTGGCTCGCGCCGGAGCGGCCGGCCGCGGTCACGATCACCGCCCCCTCGAGCAGCCCCACCTCAACCGCGTCGCCGCGACGGCCGACCTGGAAGGTGGTGCCGATGTCGCGGATCGTGGCCGCGCCGGCCTCGACCGTGAACGGCCGTTGCGGGTCCGAGGCAACCACGAACTGCGCGCGCCCATGCTGCAGCTCGATGCGGCGTGCCCCGTCGCTGAAGCGCGCGGTCAAGCGCGAGTCGGTATCGAGCAGGACCTCGGTGCCATCGGCGAGCGTCACACCGCGCTGCTCGCCGACCGCTGTGGCGTATTGCGCCACCGTCGTCACCGCCGCCGGGCGCAACAACCAGAACGCTACACCGAGCGAAACCACCAGCGTTGCGGCGAGCGCGGCGGCGGCCGGCCGCCAGCGGCGCAGCGGCCCGCCACCGGCGGTTTTGCGCCGCGCCTGCCGCGCCGCTGCGCGCAGCAGATCGTCGGAGCCCAGCGCACCGGCCATCGCGTCGATCCTTTCGGTTTCGAGCCAGGCTTCGATGTGCGCCGGCGATTGCGCCAGCCAGCCCTCGAAGGCAGCGCGTTCGTGCGCGCTGCAATCGGGCGCATGCAGCCGGGCCAGCCAGGCCTCGGCCTGGCCGTCATCGCCGGTGGACGTGGTGCCGGTGGGGGCGTTCGGAGGTGCCGTGCTCATGGATCGTCCAGTGGATTGGAGGCGTTGTCGTGCAGGTGCAGGCGCAGCAGTCGCAACGCCCTGCCCACGTGCTTCTCGACCGCCTTGACCGAAATGTCGCAATGCCGCGCGATCTGGCTGTAGCTCATGCCCTCGATGCGGTTCAGCAGATACACCTGGCGGCAGCGCGTCGGCAATTGCAGGATTGCCGCGCGCACCTGCACCAGTTCCTGCTCGGTGGCCAGGCGCTGCTCGTGGCTGGGTTCCGAGGAAGGCAGCCCCTCGAACGTCTGGTCCAGGCTGACGTGCGCGTCGGCCTGCCGGCTCTGCTGCCGACGGCCGCGATCGGCCAGCACGTTGAGCGCGATGCGGTACATCAGCGCGCGGAGCTGTTCGGGCGGCCGGCCGCGGTAGCGCATCAGCCGCACCATGGCTTCCTGGACCACGTCCTTGGCGTCCTCGTCATGGGTCCGACTGCGCAGGAAACCCAGCAGCGCCTCGCGGTGCTCGCGCAGGAAGTCCTCGAAGCCGTCGGTGGGCGCGCCGCCGCTCACGCCCCGGCCCTCGACCGGCGGTAGCCACCGCGGCCGTGGCGCTGCGTGTCTGGCGAGATGCGGGGTGGCGATTGCACGGCTTGCGGGGGTCACTTCAGCACGGGAATGGCGCTCGCCGGGTGCATCGCTGCCGGCTGCGGTCGGTTGGGCCGCGGCGTGATGGGCAGGATCCCGGGGGCGGTGCCGGTCTTCCGGTCGCGGCGAGCGGCGCCCGACGTTGTAACACGCAGGTGGCGCGGCGGTGAGCGGCGCCCGCATCGCCGAGGCACGCATCGGCGCCGATGCGGCGGTGATCGCAGGTGTCGATGCGGTGTTGCGTCCCATGCCGCCATAACGCAATTCGTGGCCCGCACCCTACCTCGGCTAGAATCACCCGGTTTGCCCAACCGGAGATCCGCCATGACCCAGCTCGCCTATCGCCGTGTCCTGTTGAAGCTGTCCGGCGAGGCGTTGATGGGCGATGAGGACTACGGAATCGATCCCAAGGTGAGCGGGCGCCTGGCGCGCGAGGTGATCGAGGCGCAGCAGGCCGGGGCCGAGGTCGCACTGGTGATCGGCGGCGGCAACATCTTCCGCGGCGCCGGCCTGGCCGCCGGCGGCATGGACCGGGTCACCGGCGACCAGATGGGCATGCTCGCCACGGTCATCAACGCGCTGGCGATGCAGGACGCGCTGGAAAAGCTCGGTGCCAAGGCCCGGGTGATGAGCGCGATCAAGATCAACGACGTCTGCGAGGACTACATCCGCCGGCGCGCGATCCGTCATCTGGAGAAGGGCCGGCTGGTGATCTTCGCCGCCGGCGTCGGCAGCCCGTTCTTCACCACCGACTCGGGCGCGGCGCTGCGGGCGATCGAGATCGGCGCCGACCTGCTGCTCAAGGCCACCAAGGTCGACGGCGTCTACGACAAGGACCCCAAGAAGCATGCCGACGCGGTGCGTTTCGACAAGCTGAGCTACGACGAGGTGCTCGCGCGCGACCTGCAGGTGATGGACACCGCCGCGTTCGCACTGGCGCGCGACAGCGACCTGCCGCTGCGCATCTTCGACATGAGCCAGCCCGGCGAGCTGCTCAGGATCCTGCGCGGCGAACAGATCGGCACGCTGGTGCAGGGTCGGCGCTAGTCGCGCCCGCTATAATCCCGCGATTACCGTCACAGGACCGGAGCCGGCGATGCTCAACGAGATCAAGCAAGACGCCCAGACCCGCATGGCCAAAAGCGTCGAGACCTTTCGGCAAGACCTCACCAAGGTGCGCACCGGTCGCGCCACCACCGCACTGGTCGACCACCTCAAGGTCAACTACTACGGTTCCGAGATGCCGCTGACCCAGGTCGCCAGCGTTGCGGTGTCGGACGCACGCTCGCTGACGATCACGCCGTGGGAAAAGCAGATGGTCTCGGCGGTGGAGAAGGCCATCATCAACTCCGACCTCGGCCTGACCCCCAACACCGCCGGCACCGTGATCCGCATTAACCTGCCGGCGCTGACCGAGGAGCGCCGCCGCGAGCTGTCCAAGCACGTGCATGCCGGCGGCGAGGACGCCAAGATCGCGATCCGCAACATCCGCCGCGACGCCAACCACCAGGTCAAGGAACTGCTGAAGGAAAAGCAGGTCACCGAGGACGACGTGCGCCGCAGCGAGGACGAGATCCAGAAGCTCACCGACGCCGCGATCAAGGACGTCGACGACGTGGTCAAGGCCAAGGAGCAGGAGTTGATGGCGGTATGAGGGCCGGGACCCGGGACCCGGGACCCGGGTCCCGGGCAAGCGGTGACGCAACTAGCGGAATACATCGGTTGCCGTTTATCGAAGCCCCGTGCCCGAGGTTTGTCCGCATTTGCCTTTCCGGGTCCCCGGTCCCCGGTCCCCAGTCCCGGTTGTCATGACGGTCCCGCGCCACCTCGCCGTCATCATGGACGGCAACGGCCGCTGGGCCGAACGCCGCCGCCGACCGCGGGTTATCGGCCATCGCGCCGGCGCGCGTGCGGTCAACGTCTGCATCGACTTCTGCCTGGAGCGCGGCATCGAGGCGCTGACCCTGTTCGCCTTCTCCAGCGAGAACTGGGGCCGGCCCCAGGACGAGGTCGGCGCGCTGATGAAGCTGTTCCTCAACGCGCTCGAGCGCGAGGTCGAGGAGTTGCACCGTCGCGGCGTGCGCATCCGCTTCATCGGCGAGCGCGGGCGCTTCGGCGAGGCGATCGCCCGGCGCATGGCCGCGGCCGAGGCGCAGACCATGGCCAACACCGGTCTGCACCTGACCATCGCGGCGAGCTACGGCGGACGCTGGGACATCGCCGAGGCGGCCAAGTCGCTGGCGCGCGAGGTCGCCGCCGGCACGCTCGCTCCCGATGACATCGACGAGGCCGCGCTGGCCGCGCGCATGGCGCTGGCCGAACTGCCGCCGCCGGACCTGTTCATCCGCACCGGCGGCGATACCCGCATCAGCAACTTCCTGCTGTGGCAGCTGGCCTACACCGAGCTGTGGTTCACCGAAACGTTGTGGCCGGAACTCGATGCGGCGACACTGCAGCGCGCCCTGGACGATTTCGGCAGTCGCCAGCGCCGGTTTGGCCTGACTGCCGCGCAGGTCGCCGCCCCGGGGCCGGACACCCGCCCCAGCAGCACGACGGACCCGTCGGACCGCCGCCCCCGGAAGAACCCCGACGAGAACAACGAATGACCCGAACCCGCACACTGGCCGCCCTGGTGATGGCCCCGCTGGCCATCGCCGGTATCCTGTTCCTGCCGACCCAATGGGTGGTCGCGCTGGCCGCGCTGCTGTTCCTGGCCGGCCTGTGGGAATGGTTCGCGCTGGCCGAGATCGACGACGCACTGGCCCGCATGGTGCTGCTGGTGGCCAACCTGGCGCTGATGGTGGCAATCGTCTGGGGTTCACGCTCCAGCACCGGCTTCACCCTGGTGCTGCTGCAACTGGCCAGCATGATCGGCGTGATCTGGTGGCTACTGGCGCTGCTGTGGCTGCGCTTCCCGCGCTTCGCGCGCGACCATGCGACCCATGCGCGCGCATTCAAGCTCGCCGCCGGCACGCTCAGCGTGATCCCGGCCTGGTGTGCGCTGGCCTGGCTGCACGCCGAGGTACCGCATGCCGAGCTGGCCAACGGCCACTATTGGCTGCTGGCCGCGCTGGTGGTGGTCTGGGCGGCCGACACCGGGGCCTACTTCGCCGGCCGCAGGTTCGGCAAGCGCAAGCTGGCGCCGGCGATCAGCCCGAACAAGACAGTCGAAGGCCTGCTCGGTGGCCTGGCGGCGGCCGTCGTGGCCGGCGTCCTGCTCGGCCTGGTGGCCGGCGCGGAGCTTGCACAGTTGGCGGCGGTGGCCGTGGTCGCGCTGGTGGCCGGGTTGTTCTCGGTGGTCGGTGACCTGCTGGAGAGCCTGCTCAAGCGGCACGCCGGGGTGAAGGACTCCGGGCACCTGATTCCTGGCCACGGCGGCATCCTCGACCGCATCGATGGCCTGCTCGCCGCACTGCCGGCATTCGCACTCGGCAAGGCCGTGCTGGGCTTCTGAACATGTCCACGGGCAATCTGCGCCAGGTTGCGGTACTGGGCGCCACCGGATCGATCGGCACTTCGGCGCTGGACGTGATCGCGCGCCACCCGGCGCGGCTGCGCGCGAGCGTGCTCGCGGCCGGGCGCAACGTAGGCGCGCTGGTCGAGCTGTGCCGCCGGCACCGGCCGCGTCATGCGGTGATCGCCGATGCGTCGGCTTTCACCGCGCTGCGCGATGGCCTGCATGCCGCCGGCTTGGACACCCAGCCGCACGCCGGCGGCGACGCACTGGAGGCACTGGTCGCCGGTGATGCCTGTGACACCGTGGTCGCCGCGATCGTCGGCGCCGCCGGGCTGAGCTCGACCTTGGCCGCCGCGCGCGCCGGCAAGCGCCTGCTGCTGGCCAACAAGGAGTCGCTGGTGCTGGCCGGCGAACTGCTGATGGCCGCCGCGCGCGAAGGCGGCGCGACCATCGTGCCGATCGACAGCGAGCACAACGCAATCTTCCAGTGTCTGCCGGCTGCGCAAGCGCAGGCTGCGGGAGGAATGGCGGCGCCGGCGCACCGCGGCCTGGCGCGCATCACCCTGACCGCCTCGGGCGGCCCGTTCCGCGGCCGCCGCCGCGCCGAGCTGGCCGATGTAACCCCCGAGCAGGCCATCGCCCATCCGAAGTGGTCAATGGGGCCGAAGATCTCGGTCGATTCGGCCACGCTGATGAACAAGGGCCTGGAGGTGATCGAGGCCCATCACCTGTTCGGACTGGAGCGCGGCCGCATCGGCGTGCTGGTGCATCCGCAGAGCCTGGTGCACTCGCTGGTCGAGTTCGTCGACGGCTCCACCCTCGCCCAACTCGGCCTGCCCGACATGCGCACCGCGCTGGCGGTCGGCTTCGGCTGGCCCGAGCGGCTTGCGTCTGGCGTGGGCGGGCTCGACCTGCTCGCCGAGGGCGGCCGCCTGGAGTTCGAGGCGCCCGATCTGGAGGCCTTCCCGTGCCTGCGGCTGGCATTCGAGGCGCTGGCCGCCGGCGGCACCGTGCCAGCCATGCTCAATGCGGCCAATGAAGTGGTGGTTTCAGCGTTTCTTCAGCGGCGCATAGGCTTTCTGGCCATCCCGGACCTGCTCGAAGCCACCCTGAGCGCGCTGACCGCCGCTCCGGCCGATTCACTGGCCGTGTTGCAGGAGGCCGATGCGCGCGCGCGCCGCCACGCTGAACAGCTGGTGGCGCGCGCAGTCCAGTCCACGAGCCGGTCCGCCGGCGCGCCCGGATGAGGCACCCCTTGGCCGATATGATGACCCTTCCATTGAACAGACCTGCAGCGGACAAAACTCATGGGTGAGCTTCTCGGCTCGATCTGGTGGCTCATCGTCAGCCTCGGCGTGCTGGTCACGTTCCACGAATACGGCCACTTCTGGGTCGCGCGGCGTTGCGGGGTCAAGGTGCTGCGGTTCTCGGTCGGGTTCGGGCGGCCGCTGTGGCTGCGGCGCGGGCGCGACGGCACCGAGTACGTGATCGCCGCAATCCCGCTCGGCGGCTACGTCAAGATGCTCGACGAGCGCGAGGGCAACGTCGCCCCGGCCGAGGTCGCGCAGGCGTTCAACCGCAAATCGGTTTGGCAGCGCATCGCGATCGTCAGCGCCGGCCCGGCCGCGAACCTGCTGCTGTGCGTGGCGCTGCTGTGGGGCATGTTCGTGATCGGCCGGCCGGATTTCGCGCCGATCGTGGGCGACGTTCAGGGCATCGCCGCGCAATCGGGCCTGCAGCGCGGCGACACCGTCCTCGCGGTAGGCGAGCGCGCCACCCCGACCTGGAGCGAGGTGCAGCTGGCGCTGCTGCCGGCGGCGCTGGACCACGCCGACGTCCAGGTGCAGGTCCGCGACGCCAGCGGCCAGCACCGGACCCGCCGCCTCGAACTGAGCCGACTGGCAGCTAACTTCGACGAGCGCCGCGCGATCCAGGCAATCGGCCTGGCACCGCGGCACCTGGAAGCACCGCCGGTGATCGGCCGCGTCGCCCCGGACACCGCGGCCTGGGGTGTATTGGCCGAAGGTGACCGCATCACCGCAATCGATGGCGTGCCGGTTGCCACCTGGAACCAGATCGGGCCGCTGGTGCAGGCGCTGGGCGACAGCGGCGAGCCCGCGATGATCGAGGTCGAACGCGGCGACGCCCGGCTGGCGCTGCAGGCCACGCCGCGTCGCGCGCAGGGCGCGGACGGCGAGGCCTACTGGGCGCTCGGGATCGTGTCGGCGCGCATCGAGGCACCGCGAATGGATGCGCTGCTGCGCTACGGACCGGTCGAGGCGTTGCCGGCGGCGCTGCGCGAGGCCACTCACCAGGCCGGCGAGCTGTTCGCGATGGTCGGCCGTGCCTTCACCGGCCGAGTCGAGGTGCGCAACACCGTCGCCGGCCCGATCACCATCGCGCGCGCCGCCAATGCCTATGCCGACCAGGGGCCGGCGTGGTACCTGTCGCTGCTGGCCCTGCTGTCACTGAGCCTGGGCATCCTGAACCTGCTGCCGATCCCGATCTTGGACGGCGGACACCTGCTGTATTACCTTATCGAGTTGGTCAAGGGCAGCCCGGTCAGCGAGCGCGTCATGGCGGCGGGGCAATACGTGGGCCTGGCGCTGATCGCCGGCCTGATGGGTCTGGCGTTCTACAACGATATCGTGAACAACCTGGTCGGCTGATGCCGGCCGCCGCAACACCCGGCGCCGTTTCCGGCGCCGACATTCCCCAATCGGAAGTGATGATGACGCGAATCCCACCTCGCCGCCTGCTGGCCCGCCGCCTGCTTGTCCTCGCCCTCGCATCGGCACTGGCACCCGCCACGGCGCTGCCCGCGATGGCACAGTCGGCCGATCCGTTCTCGCTGAGCCCACCTGCGCCCGCGGCGCCCGCGGCGACCTCGCCGGATGCGTTCACCGTGTCGGAGATCCGAGTCGACGGCCTGCAGCGCATCGCCGCCGGCACCGTGTTCACCTACCTGCCGATCCAGCGTGGCGACACGATGGACCTGGCACGCGCAGGCGATGCGATCCGCGCGCTGTACGGCACCGGCTTCTTCGAGGACGTGCAGATTGGCCGCCAGGGCGACATCGTCGTGGTCACGGTGACCGAGCGCCCCGCGATCAACCGGCTGACCCTCACCGGCAACAAGGACATCAAGACCGAGGACCTGCAGGTCGGGCTCAACGAGATTGGCTTGACCGAAGGCAACACCTTCGACCGCCTCGCGCTGGACCGCGTCACCCAGGAACTCACGCGCCAGTACAACAACCGCGGCAAGTACAACGTCGAGATCGCACCGACCGTCAGGCAACTGGACCGCAACCGCGTCGACATCACCATCGCGATCGACGAGGGCAAGGCGGCCAAGATCCGCCACATCAACCTGATCGGCAACGAAATCTACGAGCAGGAAGCGATCCTGGACACCTGGGAATCGCGCGAAAGCAACTGGCTGAGCTGGTACCGGAGCGACGACCAGTACTCGCGCGAGAAGCTCTCCGGCGACCTGGAGAAGCTCAACAACTACTACCTCGATCGCGGCTACGTCGACTTCAGCATCGACAACACCCAAGTCTCCATCAGTCCCGACCGCCAGGACATGTTCATCACCGCCGGGCTGAGCGAAGGCGACCAGTACACGGTCTCCGATGTGCAGGTCAGCGGCGACACCGTGCTGGACAAGCAGAGCATCGAGGAGCTGGTGCTGGTCCAGCCCGAGCAGATCTTCTCGCGCCGCCTGCTGGAGATCAGCGCCGATGCGATCACCGCGCGGTTGGGCAACATCGGCCACGCCTTCGCCCAGGTCAACCCGATCCCCGACATCGACCGCGAGAACAAGACCGTCGGCATCAACATGCAGGTGGTGCCCGGCCCGCGGGTCAACGTGCGCCGCGTCGTGTTCAAGGGCAATACCCGCAGCACCGACGAGGTGCTGCGCCGCGAGATGCGCCAGTTCGAAGGCGCCTGGTACTCGCAGGCGGCGATCGACCGTTCCAAGATCCGCCTGCAGGGGCTGGGCTTTTTCGAGGCGGTCGACGTCGAGACACAGCCGGTGCCAGGCAGCAATGACGAGGTCGACGTGGTGTTCAGCGTCAAGGAGACCACGTCGGGCAGCTTCGTGTTCGGTCTTGGTTTCTCGCAGCTGAGCGGCCTGAGCACGCAGATCCAGCTGTCGCAGGACAACTTCCTCGGCAGCGGCAACCGCGTCTCGGTGCAGGCGCAGCGCAATGACTTCCTGCAGCGTTACGACTTCTCGTACGTCAACCCGTACTTCACCGACAGCGGCGTGTCGCTGGGCTACAACCTGTGGTGGCGCGAGTTCGACAACTCCGACTTCAATGCCGCCCAATACTCCAGCACCAGCGGTGCAGGCCAGATGGTGTTTGGCGTGCCGATCACCGAGACCGACACGGTGCAGGGCCTGATCGGCATCGACAGCAACCAGATCTTTGCATTCCCGGGCGCGACGCCGCAGCCGATCGTCGACTACATTGATGCGGTCGGGCAGCGCACCTTCCACGCCTGGCGTGGCGAGATCGGCTGGGGTCGCAACACCCTCAACAATGCCCTGACCCCGACCCGCGGCACCTTCCAGCGCATCTGGCTCGAAGCGACCCTGCCGGGCTCTACGGTCGAGTACTTCAAGCTCAACTACAACTTCTCCAAGTTCTGGCCGCTGTCGCGCCACTTCGTGCTCAATACGCGCGCCGAGCTCGGCTACGGCGACAGCTACGGCGACACATTCACCCGCAACATCTGCCACACCCCGCCACCGCCGCGGACCGAGGACAATCCCAACCCGCAGTCACCGGAGCCGTCCGATCCGTGCCTGCCCGACTCGCCCGACTACAACAAGACCGTCACCGCGGACGGCCTGCCGTTCTTCGAGAACTTCTACGCCGGCGGCACCCGCTCGGTCCGTGGCTTCCAGGACAACACCCTGGGTCCCCGCCAGGCGCCGTTCGCCGAAAGCACCTTCAGCCAGCCCGTCGGCGGTTCGCTCAAGACGGTCGGCTCGTTCGAGATGATCTTCCCGACCCTGCTCGACACGCCGGCTGCGCGCGTGTCGGCATTCTTGGACTTCGGCAACGTGTACGACGGGGTCGACAATTTCGACGCCGGCGAACTGCGCGCCTCCACCGGCATCGCGCTGATGTGGCGCTCGCCGATGGGCCCGATCACGATCAGCTATGCGCACCCACTGCGCAAGGGCAACGAGGACGAGGTCGAGCGCCTGCAGTTCTCCTTCGGCGGCTCGTTCTGACCGCGAGCCGGCGCACCCGTGGACGCTTCCTCACAGGCGGGCTCCTTTCAGGCAGGCGAGCTGGCCGAGCGCTTCGGCCTCGGCCTGCGCGGTGACGCCGCCGCAAGGGTGCACGGCGTCGGCACCCTCGCCGCCGCGCAGCAGGGCCAGGTCGCCTTCCTGGCCAATCCGCGCTATCGCGGCCAGCTCGCCGATACGCGCGCCAGCGTGGTGGTGATGCGCGAGGACGCCGCCGCCGCGTACGCCGGCACGGCCCTGGTGGCGGCGGATCCCTACGCCGCCTTCGCCCGGATCGCCGCGTTGTTCGAACCCCACCTGCAGCGTGCGCCGGGCGTGCATGCCTCCGCGGACATTCATCCCGATGCTCGGGTCGACAGCGGGGCGCACGTCGGGGCATTCGTCAGCGTCGGCGCACGCAGCCGCATCGAGGCCGGCGCGGTCATCGGGCCGGGCTGCGTGATCGGCGAGGACTGCGTGGTCGGTGCCGACAGCGAGTTGATCGCACGCGTCACCCTGGTCACCCGCGTGCGCCTGGGCCAGCGCGTGCGCATCCATCCCGGCGCGGTGCTCGGCGCCGACGGCTTCGGCCTGGCGATGGACCGGGCCGACGGCGGCGATCAGTGCTGGCTCAAGGTGCCGCAGCTCGGCGGAGTGGTCATCGGCGATGACTGCGAGATCGGCGCCAACACCACGATCGACCGCGGCGCGATCGAGGACACTGTGCTGGAGGAGGACGTCCGCCTCGACAACCAGATCCAGATCGGCCACAACGCATACATCGGCGCGCACACCGCGATGGCGGGCTGCTCGGCGGTGGCCGGCAGTGCCAGGATCGGGCGGTACTGCCTGGTTGGCGGCGGCGCCGGAGTGCTGGGTCATCTGGAAATCTGCGACCGGGTGGTGGTCACCGCCATGAGCCTGGTGACCCATTCGATCCGCGAGCCGGGCGAATACTCCTCGGGCACGCCATTGATGGACAATCGCAGCTGGCGCAAGAACGCCGCCCGCTTCAAGCAGCTCGATACGCTGGCGCGACGCGTCGGCCGCAAAGACGCATAGAGCACCGAGCGACCCGCAGAGGGATGTGCGGTTTTCTGCGCAGGATGCGCACTCAAGAGACTTACCGATGACCCAAAGCTTGCAACTCCCGGTTGACGTGTCCGCCATACAGACGCTGCTGCCGCACCGCTATCCGTTCCTGCTGGTCGACCGCGTCATCGAACTCGACCCGAACAAGCGCGTGCTCGCGTACAAGAACGTGAGCTGCAACGAGCCGTTCTTCAACGGCCATTTCCCCGGCCACCCGGTGATGCCGGGCGTGCTGGTGATCGAGGCGCTGGCCCAGGCCGGCGGGCTGCTGACCCAGTTGTCGGGTGCCCTCGGCGGCGGGAAGGACGGGGAATCGGCGAGCGGGATGCTGTATTACCTGGTCAAGGTCGACGGCGCGAAATTCTCCCGGATGGTCGTCCCCGGCGACCGGCTCGAACTGGAGGTCACCCTCAAGCGCACCATCCGCAACATGGCGATGTACTGCGGCGTCGCCCGAGTCGACGGCGAACAGGCCGCCTGCGCCGACATCGTCTGCGCCGGGGTCAAGGCCTGAGCATGGCCGCGGCGATCCATCCCAGTGCGGTGGTCGAGCCCGGCGCCACGCTCGGTGCCGGCGTGCAGGTGGGCGCGTTCTGCCATGTCGGCGCGGAGGTCGTGGTCGGCGACGGCACCCGGTTCGGCCCGCATTGCAGTGTGCAGGGTCCTGCCCGTATCGGCCGCGACAACCATTTCCACGGCCACTGCGCGATCGGCGGTGAACCGCAGGACAAGAAATACGCCGGCGAGCGGGTGGAGCTGAGCATCGGCGACCGCAACACGGTGCGTGAGTTCGTCACGATCAACCGCGGCACCGGCGGCGGCGGTGGCATCACCCGCATCGGCGACGACAACTGGCTGCTGGCCTACACCCATGTCGCGCACGACTGCAGCGTCGGCGATCACTGCGTGTTCTCCAACAATGCGACCCTGGCCGGGCACGTCAGCGTCGGCGACCACGTGATCCTCAGCGGCTTTGTCGGCATCCACCAGTTCTGCCGGATCGGCGCGCACGCGTTCATCGGCATGGGCGCGTTCGTCAACGGCGACGTGCCGCCATTCGTGATGGTCGCCCAGGAAGGCTACGGCCGCCCGCGCGGCATCAACAGCGAAGGGCTGAAACGCCGCGGCTTCGACGCTTCGCGCATCACTGCGATCAAGCGCGCGTATCGGGCGCTGTACGTGTCGGGCGCATCGCTGGAGGAAGCCCGCGGCAAGCTCGCGGCACTGGCGACCGACAGCGACGACGTGCGTGCGCTGCTGGCGTTCATCGACAGCGGCGAGCGGCCGTTGCTGCGGTGAGTACGGGGACCGGGGACCGGGGACCGGGGACCCGGAAAAGCATCGCTCGGCGCGTGGTGTCCCAGACGCCTGTGGCTGCGGGACCGGGTCCCGGGTCCCCGGTCCCCGGTCCCGGTTTCACACGCATCGCACTGGTCGCCGGTGAGGCCTCCGGCGACCTGCTCGGCGCCGGTCTGATTGCGGAGCTGCGCAAGCGTTATCCCGACGCCGAGTTCGCCGGCGTCGGCGGCGATCGGATGCGCACGGCCGGCTTCGATGCATGGCACGACGCCTCCGAGCTTGCGGTGATGGGGCTGGCCGAAGTGCTGCGGCATCTGCCGCGCCTGTTGCGGCTGCGCCGCGCGCTGCGTCGACGCCTGCTCGAGTGGCGCCCGGACGTGTTCATCGGCATCGACGCGCCGGACTTCAACCTGGGCCTGGAGCGCTCGCTCAAGCAGCGCGGTGTGCGCACCGTTCACTACGTCAGTCCGTCGGTCTGGGCCTGGCGCGAGCAGCGCGCGGCGAAGATCGGGCAATCCGCCGACCGGGTGCTGTGCCTGTTCCCGATGGAGCCGGCGATCTACGCGCGCCATGGCGTGGATGCGCGTTTCGTCGGCCATCCACTGGCCGACGAGATGCCGTTGCAGCCCGATCGCGCCCCGGCCCGCGAGGCGCTCGACCTGCCGCACGAGGTAACGGTACTGGCGCTGTTGCCGGGCTCGCGCCTGGGCGAGATCGACCGCCTCGGCCCGACTTTGCTGGAGGCGGCGTCACGCGTTGCTGCGGCCTGGCCGGATCTGCACGTCGTCATTCCCGCCGCAAACCACGCCTGCTGCGCCGCGCTGGAACGCCTGCTGTCCGATTGCCCGTTCCCGATTCCCCGTTGCCGGCTCATCGACGGCAACGCCCGTACCGCGATGGTCGCCAGCGACGTGGTCCTGCTGGCCTCCGGTACCGCCACGCTGGAGGCGATGCTGGCCAAGCGCCCGATGGTGGTCGCCTACAGGGTCGCGGCCTTGACCTACCGGCTGGTCAAGGGGCTGGGCATGCTCAAGGTCGACCGCTACGCCTTGCCCAACGTGCTTGCCGGCGAGCGCCTGGTGCCGGAACTGATGCAGCACGACTGCACCCCGGAGACGCTGGCGGGCGCGACGCTCAGGTGGCTGCGCGAGCCGGCCACGGTGGCCGCGCTGCAGCCGCGCTTCGAGGAGCTGCACCTGCATTTGCGGCGCGATGCTTCGGCGCAGGCGGCCGATGCGGTGGTTGAGTTGCTCGGCGCGAAGGCCGGGACTCGGGACCCGGGACTCGGGCAAGCCGGGACTCGGGACCCGGGACCCGGGACCCGGGAAAAGCAGTGATCGGTTCGAACCGGGCGTTGGTTCGGCTATCGTGTCGAGCCAGTCGCCTCCAATTGCCTTGTCCGGATCGCTCGTGACCTTCCAGCCACCGCCCCGCTCCACCCCGAGTCCCGAGTCCCGAGTCCCGAGTCCCGGCTACATCGCAGGCATCGACGAAGCCGGACGCGGCCCGCTTGCTGGCCCGGTGGCAGTGGCCGCGGTGGTGTTCGACCCGCAGCGCCCGCGCATCAACGGGCTGGCCGATTCCAAGCAGCTGTGCGCGGCGCGGCGCGAGCAGTTGTACGAACGCATCATTGAGCGCGCGCTGGCGTGGCGCATCGTGTTCATCGAGTCCGACGAGATAGACCGGATCAACATCCTGCAGGCGACGCTGCTGGGCATGCGGCGTGCGCTCGAGGGCGTGCTGCAGGCGACCGGCGGCGCGAGCGCCTGCGTCGCGCGCATCGACGGCAACTGCCTGCCGCGCGAGCTGCCCTGCCCGGCCGAGGCCTGGATCGGTGGCGATGCCCGGTGCCGCTCGATCATGGCCGCCTCGATCCTGGCCAAGGTCGCCCGCGACCGCCACATGCATACGTTGCATGCGCTGTGGCCGCAGTACGGGTTCGCCGGGCACAAGGGCTATTCGACCCCGGCGCATCTGGCTGCGCTGGCCGAGTATGGGCCATGCCCGCAGCACCGGCGCAGCTTCGCGCCGGTGCGGGCCTGCATCCGCGGGCCGCGGGAACAGGCGCTTGTCCCGGCCTGAATGCCGGCACGTGTGTAGAGCGGAGCTCGCTCCGCTGCCCGGCGCGGCTGAACGATAGGCGGGGCTGCCAAGCCCAGCGCCTCGCCAGCATTTCGATTGCACCGCGGTGGGTGCGGGGCTTTTCAGCCCAGCCTATGGTGTTGCCGGCGGGCGGAGACGGAGCAGACGAGCAAGCTCGGCTCTACCAGTCCGCGCGCGTCTCAATTGCGGATGATGATCGCCGGATCGAGCACCTTGCCATTGGCCTCGATCAGGTATTTGTACTCGCCGGCGCGCTCGCTGGCTGTCATCTCGGCCTTTTCGCGGCTGTCGATGGGGGCCGAGGACAGGTTCCGGGTGCGCAGATCGGCACTGGGCGTCTCGCCGGAGAAGCGGATCTCGAACGGCCCCCCGCCGACCGGCGCGCGCCAGGTGATGTGGGTCTCGGGCCGCACGGTGCACCGGTCGGGCTGCGCCGATGGCATGCCGTCGCTGGCGTAGCCGATGTCGACGTAGACTCGTTCGCTCGACTCCGACTGCCCGCACCAGACGCCGTCGGCCGGGTCGTCGGGATGCTCGGTCGCCTCGGCCACGTCGGGCCTGAGCGTGTCGGGTCCGGGGCAACCGGTCAGGGCCAGCAGCATTGCGGCGGTCACCGCGATGGTCGGCATGCGCATGGTGTTCTCCTTGAGCTTGGTCCGGCGACAGCCGGCGTGACCCCCGTGTTTTCGTGGTCAACGCAACTTGGCGCCCTGGGCGGCCCAGCGTCGTAGTTGCGGCGAGGCGCGGATGCGGCTGAGCGGAATATCGGCGCCGAGCGCCCGTGCCACCCGCGTGCGCGCGGCGGCCTCATCGCCCAGCAGCGCCAGCGTCTGTGCATTCGCCAGCGCCACCTCGCCCGGCTCGGTGCCGATCGCCTCGGCATGCGCGACCAACGCGACGGCGGCATCGCGTTGGCCGAGGTTGGCCCGATACCAGGCGAGCAGCGCCACCGCCTGCGCATCGTCGCTTCTGATGCGGAGATAGTTCTGTGCCAGCCGCGCCGCACGGCTATACGGCTCGCGCGCCTGCCCGGCGGTGGCCGCGTCGGCCACCAGCGCGTCGCCGAGATTGCCCCAGATGCGGTAGTCGTCCGGATCGAGCTCGGCCGCATGCCGGTAGAGCGCGCCGGCCTCGGCGTAACGGCCCTGCTGGTAGCGCAGCGTGCCGAAATTGCTGAGCGCACCGTAGTTGGGCCGGATCGCAAGCGAACGCTCGAACGCCTCCGCCGCGCGCGCCGAATCCCCGCTGGTGAGGCTCAATCCACCCAGGCTGTTCCACAACTGCTCATCGTCGGGCTGCAGGGTGGTGGCGGTGCGGAAGGCGGCAATCGCCCGCGGCAGGTCGCCGTTGAGGTAGTGGTGGTAGCCGAGCTCGCGATGCGCGGTCGGGTCGCCGGGCCGCTGCTCCATCGCACGCCGGAAGTAATCCAGCGCCAGCGCATCGCGCCCCTGCGCCCCCTGTGTGCGCGCCAGCCCGATATACGCCGCCGGCCGCAGGGCCAAGTCGTCGAGCGCGCGCGTGTACTGCTCCGTGGCCTGGGCGAACTCGCCGCGCACGCGGTGCATCTCGCCCAGCGCCAGGCTGACCTCGCGCAGGCCCGGGTCCATCTGCGCGGCCCGGCCGCAGGCCGCCTGCGCGCGATTGAACACGGTGGCGTCGCGGGCCGTCTCGAAGCGGCGGATCTCGGCCCGGCAGATGCCGGCCTGGGCGCGCGCGAACGCCGGATCGGCGGCCAGCGCCTCGCGGAACAGGACGACGGCCTGGGCCAATTCATCGTCGCCGGCCGCCTGCAACTGCTGCAGCCCCTTGAGGTAGACATCGTAGGCGGCGATGTTGCTGGTCGGGCTCAGCCGTTGGGCGAGCCCGGGGTGCGCGTCGGGAAGTACGCCCAGCAACGCGTGCACGACCTCGTTGGCGATCTCGCTCTGCAGGCCGAACACATCGGCGACCTCGCGGTCGTAGCTGTCGGTCCACAGGGTGAAGCCGGAGGCGGTGTCGGACAGGCGTGCATTGATGCGGACCCGCGGGCCCTCGCGCCGCACGCTGGCGTCGAGCACCGTCGCCACGCCCAGCCGCCGCCCGAGCGCGCGGACATCGGCCTCGTCCTCGAGCGCGGCGCCGACCGTGCGCGCAGCCACCTTCAGCCCGGGCACACCCGCCAACGCATCGTGCATCTCCACCGCCAGGCCTTCGGCGAAGTAGCGGTCGTCGCGCTCGCTGCTGAGGCTGGTGAATGGCAGCACCGCGATGGAGGCCTCCGCCGGCGGCGAACGCGCCGGCCCGCGCGCCAGCCACGAGGCGAGCCCCACCACGGCGATCAGCACCAGCAGGCCGGCGGCCGCCGCTAGCCGCCACCGC
>NZ_JBJMAW010000006.1:0-180147 GCF_046600735.1 Novilysobacter longmucuonensis | reverse complement strand
TGATTTGTTCTTCGGAAAAGCGCTTCTTCACGTCCAATCTCCTTGTCGTTGGGGATTGGACTCCAGATCGCCGTGCTACTCAAAAGCGGGGGGACGTCGCAGCAACCGACGTTTCGGATCTATGCAAGCATCAGGGATGCAACAGGTAGCGAGCAGGAGGTTCCGACATGCGGGCAGCATCTACTGGGGACGTCTCACCCACCTAGATCCCGCTGCGGACAGGAAGGTTGTGAGCGACGCCGTGCTCGTAGCTTCGGCATCGCGCGAAGTGCGCAGAAAGCGGAGCCGCCGCGTTCCTGCGCACCTCTAACTCCTTTAAGTGGTCAGCTGTAGACCAGCCCAAGAATTTGCTGCAACAGCTCGAAGCAGATAATTCCTGATAGCGCCCAGGCGACAGGTTTCTTCCACTCAGGCTTTCTCCGCGCGGCATAAAAAATCAAGGCTGCCCCTACAAGCGGTGCTCCAATTAAGAGAGCAAGGACTTTAGGCTCTATCTGCATATCACCATTTTCCTATTCCCGGATATGCCGCGAAGCACTCCTTTGTCTTCTTGTGAGTTTGATAGACGCCAATGCCGTAACTGACAATGCCGGCGACGCAAACGACTGCGCCAACACCGGTCTCCGCTAGCAAACAGGCTCCCCCCGTTGCTGCAGCGGTCAGCGACGTGTTGGCGGCAATCAGATTCTTTTCTGAGCAGGCGGTTTGACGCTGACTCTCCCAAAGTTTTTTGTCATAAGACACCAGCTCCTGTTGTGTGACGCTTCCGCCTCCCTGATCGTCCCCCCAGCCGCCTAGAAAGGATGAATAGAACGTCAAGCCATTGCCCCACTCGTTTGGACTGCAAGGGCCCACGTCGCAAGGCCAAGGCAACTTGGGACACAGGTAGTGATTACAGTCGCCTGTATTAGATGCAGTGGAGAATGCGTCAACGGTGCTGGCACTCGTGCTGGAACTGAAAGGATCAATGCAGATGACGTCTCCGCACGACTGGTAGCGCGGCCAGTAAGTTTCGTCCGTCGCTACGCGGGGCTTACGGATGGTCACCATGTGGCCACGGTCGGTCAAAGATGCTCGAAACTCTTGCAACATCTGTTGTCGCTTAACTGGGTCGGATTCGGCTGCGGCAACGGCGTCAGCAAACTATATCTCAAATTCTTGCCCAGAGTTCGTAGCCAAATAGATGTGCTGGGTGTTGTCATCCGCAATTGCCACCGTGCCATTTTCAAATTCAACTAATAGCTGCTTCTCGAATGGGTTAGTGGACGTGACTTCAATTCCGCTTTGCGCGGAGACATCGCCGGAAGCGAGCAGTAGCGCGCCGCTGAGACCTACAACAATCTTTCTAATGTCCATATTAGCTCCTTGACAAGTGAACTCGAGTTTGAGCTCCAGTGCTCATCCCTGGGCGCCTTTCATAAGCGTGATCTAGGCCGGTCCATGGTCTGTCGCAAAGTGATGCTAAATCGCATTTGACATGCGTTGCAGATACATTTCTGCGATCAAGTTCACGTTTCTGAACTTGGTCTCAAGAATCAAGTGCAACACGTTTTGAGAATGCGGCCATCTCCTCAGCCATGGCTTCATCCGGCAGCTCCTACGCCTGCTGGCAGTCCAGCCATTCCAACCACGGCATTTTAATTCCCCTGCGCTCACGTCTCGTTCTTGTACTTGTTGTGTCGCCTGTTCGCCTTGCGGGTCCACTCAACCATCTGGATCGTCCTGCATGACGGACTCGTAATCCCGTCCGCCATAGAACACACCGAGAATGATCACGGTTTCGGCGCCCGCATCGAACGCAAACGCGATCACCGCGTTGCTACGATAGTTCGTGATGCGCAATCCGGGCAGCAGGTCATCACGTCGCACACCACGCCCCGGGAACGTCGCCAGGCTCTCGCAATAGGCCACGATGGCATCGACATAGCGGGTGCCCATGCGGGCGAGCCGGCATGCGCGATATAGCCCTCGATCGCATCCAGCCGATCCAGCGCTTCCGGCGCGAACTGGACGCGGTAGTCACGCCTTGCCCATACCGGCGCGGGTTCGACGCCGGGCCGCCAGCTGGTCGCGCACCTGTGCGGGCGACAGCGCCCGGCCCGGATCGGCGTTGAGCGCTTGGGCGGCCGGTATCACCTGATCGCGCAGCCAGGCTTCCACGGCGCGGTCGCGAGCCAGCAACGTGCGCAGACCATCGCAGATGACTCGCTTTCGGTGGCGTACTCGCCTGCGGCGACCTTGGCTTTCACCACCTCTGCCATTTCGTTCGGTAGGGTGATGCTGAATTGACGGGTCGAGCGCATGACGGACTCCCGATGGATAGTAGGATTTAATCCTGCTCCCGCCTACCGACATTTTCTAGCGTGCACTCCTTGCGCGCGTCCCAATCCGCCTACAACGCCTCGAACACTCCCGCAGCGCCCATCCCGGTACCAATACACATCGTCACCAGCCCGTATTTCTGCTGGCGGCGGCGCATGCCATGGACAATCGTCGCGGTGCGCACAGCGCCGGTGGCGCCGAGCGGGTGACCCAGCGCGATCGCGCCGCCGAGTGGGTTGACCTTCTCCGGGTCGAGTTTGGAGTCGCGGATGACCGCCAGGGCTTGGGCGGCGAAGGCTTCGTTGAGCTCGATCCAGTCGAGCCTGTCGCAGCTCAGGCCGGCCTGCTTGAGCGCTTTGGGAATCGCGGCGTTGGGGCCGATGCCCATGACCTCCGGACGCACGCCGGCGACCGAGAAGCTGGCCAGGCGGGCGAGCGGGGTCAGGCCGTAGTCCTTGATCGCCTGCTCCGAGGCCAGCAGCACCGCGGCGGCGCCGTCGCTCATCTGCGAGGCGTTGCCGGCGGTGACGCTGCCGCCGAACTGGCCGTTGCGGAACACCGGCTTGAGCCGGGACAGGCTCTCCATCGAGGTGTCGGGCCGCGGGCCTTCGTCGGTGTCGATCAAGGCTTTCTTCAGGCGGACCACGTTGCCGGCCAGGTCGGGCAGATGGGAGACGACCTCGAACGGCGTGATCTCATCATTGAATTCGCCCGCATGAATCGCAGCCAGCGCCTTCTGGTGCGAGGCGAGCGCGAAGGCGTCCTGGTCCTCGCGCGAGACCTCCCATTCGCTGGCGACGTTCTCGGCGGTGATGCCCATGCCGTAGGCGATCGCGATGTGCTCGTTGTCGTTGGCGAACACCCGCGGGCTCAGCGCGACCTTGTTGCCCATCATCGGCACCATCGACATCGACTCGGTGCCGCCGGCCAGCATCAGGTCGGCGTCGCCAAGGCGGATCTGGTCGGCCGCCAGCGCCACCGCCTGCAGGCCCGACGAGCAGAAGCGGTTGATCGTCTGCGCGGCGATCATGTTGGGCAGGCCGGCCAGCAGCAGGCCGATGCGCGCGACGTTCATGCCTTGCTCGGCCTCGGGCATCGCGCAGCCGATGATCGCATCGTCGATGCGCTCCAGCTCGATGCCGGGCGCCTGCGCGACCACGCTGCGAAGCACGTGCGCGAGCATCTCGTCGGGCCGGGTATTGCGGAACACGCCGCGTGGTGCCTTGCCTACCGGGGTGCGGGTGGCGGCTACGATGTAGGCGTCCTGGATTTGCTTGCTCATTTTTCAGCCTCTGGCTACGGCGAAACGATTGATGGCGAAGTCTGTTTTGCTCGTCATCCCCGCGGAGGCGGGGATCCAGCGACTTGGGCTCTCACGGCAACAGCAAAGTCACTGGGTTCGCGCCTTCGCGGGAATGACGAACGGGGAGACTTAGTTCCTGAGCGGCTTGCCCGTCTTCAACATGTGCTCAATCCGCTCCTGCGTCCTGGGCATCTGCGCGAGCGCGACGAAGTGCTCGCGCTCCAGCCTCAGCAGCCAGTCCTCGTCGACCAGGGAGCCGCGGTCGATCTCGCCGCCGCAGATCACCGTGGCGATGCGGGTGGCGATTTCGTAGTCGTGCTCGGAGATGAAGCGGCCTTCGAGCATGTTGACCAGCATCATCTTGAAGGTGGCGATGCCGACGTCGTCGGCGACCTGGACCCGGCGCGCCGGCGGGGGCGGGCGATAACCGGCTTCAGCCAGCGCGCGGGCCTGGGCTTTGGCGACATGCAGCAGTTCGTGCGCGTTGAACACGATGCGGTCGTCCGCGCGGGCGAGCTTCAGCGCCTTGGCCTCGAGCGCGGACGTGGACACCTTGGCCAGCGCCACGCTTTCGAACGCGGCCTTGAGCTCGGCGAACACGTCGCCGCCCGGGCCGGCCGCGTCGGAGGCTCGCACCGCCAGTTCCTTCAGGCCGCCGCCGGCGGGCAGCAGGCCGACACCGGCCTCGACCAGGCCGACGTAGCTCTCCAGCCCAAACACACTGCGCGCGGCATGCATCTGGAACTCGCAGCCACCGCCGAGCGCCAGCCCGCGCACCGCCGCGACCACCGGCACCAGCGAGTACTTGATGCGCTGGCTGGTGGCCTGGAAGTTCGCGACCATCGCCTCGAAACCCTTGAGGTCGCCCGCCTGCAGCAGGCTCAGCGCGCCGGACAAGTCGGCACCGGCGGAGAACGGCTCTTTCGGTTGCCAGATCACCAAGCCGGAGAAATCGCGCTCGGCGATCGAGATCGCTTCCTGCAGGCCGCCGAGCACCGTGTCCGACACGGTGTGCATCTTGGTCTTGAAGCTGACCACGGCCACGTCGTCGCCTTCGTCGGCCCACAGCCGCACGCCGTCGTTCTCGTAGACGCTGCGACCCTGCGAGAACTCCTCGCCGAGCAACGCATCGGGGTGACGCTGGCGCCGGTACACCGGGTTGGCCGAGCGCGGCACCTTGGCGTTGCGCCCCGGGCTGTAGCTGCCCTCGGCGGTGTGTACCGCCTCGCGGCCATCGAATACCCAATCCGGCAGCGCCGCGCTGCTCATCGCCTCACCCGAGACGATGTCCTCGGCGATCCAGTCGGCGACCTGCTTCCAGCCGGCCGCCTGCCAGCTTTCGAACGGCCCCATCGACCAGCCGTAGCCCCAGCGGATCGCGAAATCGACATCGCGGGCGGTCTCGGCGATGCTTTCCAGGTGGTACGCGCTGTAGTGGAAGGTGTCGCGGAAACACGCCCACAGGAACTTCGCCTGCGGGTGGCGGCTGGCGCGCAGCCCGGCGAACTTCCTGGCTGGGTCGCGTTCCTTGAGCAGCGCCGCCACGTCGGGGTCCAGTTCGGCGGCCGCGGCACGGTAATCCTGCGCCTTCAGGTCCAGCACCAGGATGTCCTTGCCACGCTTGGTGTAGATGCCGGCGCCGGTCTTCTGGCCGAGCGCGCCCTTGTCGATCAGCGCGGCCAGCCATTTGGGCGCCTTGAAGTACTTGTGCCACGGATCCCCCGGCAAGGTATCGGCCATGGTCTTGATGACATGCGCCATCGTGTCCAGGCCGACCACGTCGGCGGTGCGATAGGTGGCGGACTTGGGTCGTCCGATGGCGGGGCCGGTCAGTGCATCGACCGTGTCGAAGCCCAGGCCGAACTGGGCGGTGTGGTGCATCGCCGCCAGCATCGAGAACACGCCGATGCGGTTGCCGATGAAGTTCGGGGTGTCCTTGGCGATCACCACGCCCTTGCCCAGGGTGGTGGTCAGGAAGGTTTCCAGCCCCTGCAGCACGGCCGCGTCGGTGGTCCTGGCCGGGATCAGTTCGGCCAGGTGCATGTAACGCGGCGGATTGAAAAAGTGCACGCCACAGAAGCGCGGGCGCAGGGCCGGAGGCAATACTTCGGCGAGCTTGTTGATGCCCAGTCCGGAGGTGTTGCTGGCGAGCACCGCATGCTCGGCGACGAACGGCGCGATCTTCTTGTAGAGGTCCTGCTTCCAGTCCATCTTCTCGGCGATCGCCTCGATGATCAGGTCGCAGCCCCTCAGCAGTTCCAGCCCGGTCCCGTAGTTGGCCGGCACGATGCGTTCGGCCAGGGTTTTGCTGGCGAGCGGGGCAGGGCTGAGCCTGGCCAGGTTGGCGATGGCCTTGATGACCACGCCATTGGGGTCGCCATCTTTGGCCGGCAGGTCGAACAGCACCGTGTCGACCCCCGCGTTGGTCAGGTGCGCGGCGATCTGCGCGCCCATCACCCCGGCGCCGAGCACGGCGGCGCGGCGGATACGTAATGTCTGAGGCATGGCATTTAACTCCTTGATTTTATTCGACGCGGATCAACGCGGATAAAAACGCGGATAAGGCGATAACAAGTTTTTTGTAGTGTTTTCCGTCTTTGATCGGTTCTTATCCGCGTTGATCCGCGTCAAAAAAGCGCTAACTCTTGAACCCCGCCGCCGCGAACCGGATCAGTTCGCGTGCGGCGCGCTCGCGGTGGGTTTTCTCGGCGACACCCGAAGGGCGCTTGATCAGGCCGAAATCGGCCATCGCATAGGTCAATGCGCCGGCCAGGAAGTCCAGCCGCCAGTACAGCTCCTCCTTGGTCAGCTCCGGCACGCAGGCGGCGATGGCCTTGGCGAACTCGCGCAGCACATGCCCGTAGTGGTCCGACAGGAACTTGCGCAGGCTGTCGTTCTTCTCGGCGTAGGCGCGGGCGACCATACGCACGAAGGCCGCACCGCCGTGGCGGTCCTGGGCCAGCGCCAGGGCGGGTTCCACGAAGGCGGCGAGGATCGGCTCGAGCTCGCCCGGGTGCTGCGCGACGGCTGCCCCGAGCGCGGCGATCCGCTGCGTGCTCATGTCGTCCATGCGGCGCCGGAAGACCTCGTTGACCAGGTTTTCCTTGCTGCCGAAGTGGTAGTTGACCGCGGCGATGTTGACGTCGGCCCGGCTGGTGACCTGCCGCAGCGAGGTACCGGTGAAGCCGAACTGGGCAAACAGCTCCTCGGCGGCGCCGAGGATGCGGTCCTTGGTGGAGAAGTGGGCGGTGGAGGCCATCGGAGGATATGCTCGAAAAGGGTGAATCAAACGCTCGTTTGATCGTACGGGCCGATCGCATGGGGGTCAATGCACGGGCGTCAATGCAAGCTTCAGCAAAAGTCTGCAAACGCGCGTGACAATCCGCTAGAATCGCTGCAGCCGTCTCGGCTAAACCCGCGCTCTGCCGCGGGTTTTTCTGTTTTTCTGTTATCCTCGGGCGCGAACCACGGGTTCGCTGGCCCGCCTACCCGGAGACTTCCCATGGCGCTGGAGCGCACCCTGTCCATCATCAAGCCCGACGCCGTCGCCAAGAACGTCATCGGCGAGATCTACACCCGTTTCGAGCAGGCCGGCCTGAAGATTGCCGCCGGCAAGATGAAGCATCTGTCGCGCCAGGAAGCCGAGGGCTTCTACGCCGTGCACCGCGAGCGTCCGTTCTTCGGTGCGCTGGTGGAGTTCATGATTTCCGGTCCGGTAATGATCCAGGTGCTGGAGGGCGAGGGCGCGGTGCTCAAGCATCGTGAACTGATGGGCGCGACCAATCCGAAGGATGCCGATAAGGGCACGATCCGCGCCGACTTCGCCGACAGCATCGACGCAAATGCGGTGCACGGCTCGGACAGCCTGGAGAACGCGGCGATCGAGATCGCCTACTTCTTCCCGGCGACCGACGTGTTCGCGCGCTAACCGACACAAGGCCATGACCCGGACCCGCGACAACGCCATCGACATCACCCTCGCCAGCGCTTCCATCGAAGCGGGCGAAGCGATGCCGGCGGCGTCGGGGCCGGGCGTGGCCGATTCCGGCACGGCCGCGCCGGCGCCGGATGCGGTCCGCTCAAAGAGAAATATCTTCGATCTCGACCGCGTGTCGCTGGAGGACTTCTTCGAGCAGGTCCTGGGCGAGAAGCGCTATCGCGCGCACCAGGTGATGAAGTGGATCCACCACCGCTACGTCACCGATTTCGATGAGATGACCGATCTGGGCAAGGCCCTGCGGGCCAAGCTGCACGAGTACGCCGAGGTCCGGGCGCCGATGGTCATCCACGAGAAGCCCTCCGCCGACGGCACCATCAAGTGGCTGATCGGCATGGACCCGAAGAACGCGATCGAGGCGGTGTACATCCCCGACAAGGGCCGCGGCACCCTGTGCGTGTCCTCGCAGGTCGGCTGCGCGCTCAACTGCCAGTTCTGTTCGACCGCGACCCAGGGCTTCAACCGCAACCTGACCACCGCGGAGGTCATCGGCCAGGTCTGGATCGCCGCGCGCCAGCTCGGCAACATCCCGCACCAGCAGCGCAAGCTCACCAACGTGGTGATGATGGGCATGGGCGAGCCGCTGATGAACTTCGACAACGTCGTGCGCGCGATGAGCATCATGCGCGACGACCTGGGTTACGGCCTGGCCAACAAGCGCGTGACGCTGTCGACCGCCGGCATGGTGCCGATGATCGACAAGCTCGGCGAGCTCAGCGACGTGTCGCTGGCGGTGTCGCTGCATGCGGCCAATGACGAGTTGCGCACCGAGCTGGTGCCGCTCAACAAGAAGTATCCGATCGAGCAGCTGATGGCGGCATGCCAGCGCTACGTGCGGCGCAAGCCGCGCAGCTCGATCACCTTCGAATACACCATGATGAAGGGCGTCAACGACCAGCCCGAGCACGCCCGCCAGCTGGCGCGATTGATGCGCCAGTTCGACAATGCGGTGCAGATGAAGGACGCGGCCAAGGTCAACCTGATCCCGTTCAACCCGTTCCCCGGGACCCGTTACGAGCGCTCCGGCGACGACGAAATCCGCGTATTCCAGAAGTTGCTGCAGGAGGTCCGGGTGCTGACCACCGTGCGCCGCACCCGCGGCGACGATATCGATGCCGCCTGCGGCCAGTTGAAGGGGCAGGTGGTGGACCGCACTCGGCGCCAGGCCACCTTCCGCAAGACGCTTGACGCACAGGGAGCGGGCGATGCCGCTGCGTAACCCGGTGGTGCGTGCGGTGTCATTGCAGGTCGGGGGCGGAGGGCGATGGGGCGTCGGCGCGGTGCTGCTGCTCGCACTGCTGGCCAGTGGTTGCAGCCGCCTGAGCTTCGTGCGGCCGAGCCTGGAGCGCGAAGACTTCGACCGCGTCTCCCGCGACGTGGAGGTCCGCGAGAATCCGCAGGCGCTCGCCGCCGCCGAAGCGCGGGCGCAGGCCCGTGTGGCCGCGCAGTATCTGGCACAGGGCGAGCTGGCGGCGGCCGAAAAGGCAGCGCGGCAGGCGTTGAGGCTCGACGAGGGCTCCGAGGCGGCCCATACGCTGCTGGCGGCGGTGCACGACCGACGCGGTGACCGCGACCGGGCGGGCGATCATTTCCGCCGCGCCGCCGAACTGGCACCGCGCAGCGGCGCGGCGCTCAACAACTACGGTACCTGGCTGTGCGGCAACGGCCAGGCGGTCGAGTCGGTGGAGTGGTTCGAAGCGGCCCTGGCCGATCCAGGCTATCGGACTCCGGCGGTCGCGTTGGCCAATGCCGGTGCCTGTGCCGCTCGTGCCGGCCTGGATAGGCGCGCCGAGGCTTTCCTGCGCGCAGCGATCGAGCTCGACCCGAAAAACTCGGTGGCGCTCGGCGCGCTCGCCGAACAGGCTTTTCGCGCCGGCGACGCATTCGGCGCCCGGGCATTTTCTGAACGAAGGCTGGCTGCGGCGCCGGCAAGCGCGGAGGCATTGTTGCTTGCGTCACAGATCGAGCAAGAACTCGGCGACAAGGACGCGGCCGACCGTTACGTTCGACGCATGAGGGCGGAGTTCCCGCGCACGTCGGGCTCCGATCAGGCAGGGGATGACGGAAGGCAATGATGCAGGCGAACGAAGTCGCGACCGGCGGTGGTAGCTGCGGCGCGCATCTCAAGCAAGCACGGCAAGCGGCGGGCCTGACCCACCAGAATGTGGCGGCGCGCCTGAAGATGCCGGTGCGCGTGGTGGTCGCGCTCGAATCGGATGACTGGAGCCTGCTGGGCGCGCCGGTGTTCGTGCGGGGCCAGTTGCGCAGTTACGCCCGCCTGCTGGGGGTGGACATCGAAGCCGACCTGGTGCAGTCCGACGTGGCCCCGGTCGCGCCCCCGGAGCTGGTCAGCCATAGCCATACCCCGCGTTTCCAGCGCGCGTTCGAACAGGCTACGCGCCGCGCCGCCTATATCGCAATCACCGTGGCAATCGCAGTCCCGGTATTTCTCGCGACCCGGCCGCATCTGGCCAGCAATGTCGCGGTGGAGCCGCTGGATGTTCCCGCAGTGGTGGCCGAGTCCGCCGACCAATCGCCGGCACATGTCCGGCGCGCTCCGGTGGAACCGGTCCAGCGCACCCCGCTGGTCGCCTCGATGGCCTCGCTGCCGCGCGCAGCGGACGTGGCCGAGACCCCGGCGCTGTCGCTGAGCTTCAGTGGCGATAGCTGGGTGCAGGTGTTCGGGGTCGACGGCGAGTCGCTGGAGCAGGGCATGCTGCACGCAGGCGATCGCCTGAGCTATGGCGAGGGCGAGGTCGAGCGCGTGGTGCTCGGCAATTCCGCCGTGGTGGAGGTGCGCCAGGCGGGCAGCACGGTCGACGTATCGCCGTTCAGCCGAGCGAACGTGGCGCGCTTTACGCTATCCTCTGACGGTTCCCTCGCGCCGGTCGCAGACTGACCCGCGTCGCGGGTCTTTCATTTCGACCGGGCCCGCGCGCGTCGCAGGCCATGTCTCCCACTATCGAGCCCCAGCCGACGGCGGGGGCGAGGCGCATGGCAGCCACACTATGGCAATAGACGATCTGCTGGACGAACACGAACAAAGCGAACGCGTGCTGGAATGGCTGCGTCGCAACGGCGCCGCCCTGGTTGGCGGCCTCGTGCTGGGCTTGGGCGCCATCGGCGGCTGGAAGTGGTGGCAGCACCACGAGCAGCAGCAACTGATGCAGGCGGCCGATCGTTACCAAGCCGCGATCCAGGCGATCGAATCGGGCGAGGCCCGGGCCGGCGAGCAGGTCGAGCAGCTCGGCGACGGCCTGTTCGGCATCCTGGCGTCGCTGGAACTCGCCCAGTCGCAGGTCGCGTCAGGTGATTCCGCGGCCGCCATCATGACCCTGCGCGACATCAATGCCGGCGATCCGGCGCTTGCGGCCATCGTCGACCAGCGTCTGGCGCGTTTGCTGATCGATGCCGACCAGGCCGCCGATGCCCTCCAACTGGTGGCGTCAGGATCGACCGCGGCCGCGCTCGAAGTGCGCGGCGATGCCGCCTATGCGCTGGGCCAGCCCGAGCGCGCTCGCGAAGCCTATCGCCAGGCGCTGAGCAAAATCGACGTGGCGTCGCCGCAGCGTCGCATCCTGGAATTGAAACTCATTGAAGTCGGTGGCACCCCCACCAGTACCGAGGCCCAGTCTTGATGAAGCTTGCATTGCACCCATTCCGCCAGATCGAGTCGGGCCGTTACGTTCGCGCCTGCCTGGTGCTGCTCTGCGCCCTGGCACTCGGCGGTTGCGCCACTGTCAGCGGCTGGTTCAGCGATGAGGATGAAAAACTCAGCGAACCGGCGCGCCTGACCGAGATCACCCCGTCGATCGAGGTGGCGAGCCTGTGGTCGACCACGGTCGGCAAGGGCGAGGGCCGATTGGGCGCGCACCAGGGCCCTGCGGTCGCTGATGGCCGCGTCTATGCGGCCGCGGGCGAGGGTGGAGTGCGTGCGCTCGACCTGCAGAGCGGAGAAGTGCTGTGGCATTACGAAAGCGACCTGCGCCTGAGTGGCGGCCCCGGCATCGGCGAGGGCTTGGTGGTGGTGGGCGGTCTTGACGGCCAGGTCATCGCCCTGGACGCCGCCACGGGCGCGGAGCGCTGGCAGGCCGAGGTGACCAATGAGGTGATCGCCGCGCCGGCAATCGGCATGGGCATGGTCCTGGTGCGCTCCAACGACGGCCGGGTGACCGCGTTCGATGCCGCCAGCGGCGAGCGTCGCTGGTTCTGGAGCCATGATGTGCCGTCGCTGACCGTGCGCGGCAATGCCGCGCCATTGATCGGTCCCGGCTTCGCCTTCATCGGCAACGACGATGGCACCGTCAGCGCGCTTTCGATCACCGATGGCCGGCTACTGTGGGAGCAGGCGGTCGGCCTGCAGGAAGGCCGCACCGAGCTGGATCGCATGTCGGACGTGGACGGTATTCCGGTGCTCGAAGGCTCGACGATCTACGCCACCAGCTTCCGCGACCAGACCCTGGCCATCGATGGCCCGAGTGGCCGGCCTTTGTGGGCCAGCGATCACGGCGGGCCAGGTCGCATCGGCGTGGCCAGCGACCGCCTGCTGGTGTCCGACCCAGCCGGCAGCGTCTACGCACTCGACAAGAGCAGCGGCAGCGCCTTGTGGCAGCAGCCGGCGCTGGCGCGTCGCACGTTGACCGCGCCGGCGGTGCATGGCGACTACGCGGTGGTCGGCGATTTCGACGGCTACCTGCACTGGCTGGACCTGGCGACCGGCGAATTCGCCGCGCGCACCCGCGCCGGCCGCGATTCGCTGCGGGCCGCGCCGGTCGTGGTCGACGGCATCCTGCTGGTCCAGAACGTCGACGGCGACCTGATGGCGTTCCGGCTGCAGTGAGGCCGGCTTCCGGGGCTTTGGGACTCGGGACTCGGGACGGACTTTTCGAATCCGTCCATTCCGGCATTCGCCGGCATCCATTTACTGACGCCTGCCGTTGCCGTTTGAAGCTTCCGCAAACGGAGTGATCCCCAAGTCGCATGCATGATCTTCGTGCTGCGACGCCGCTTACGCTCTTCCGAGTTCCGAGTCCCGAGTCCCGAGTCCCGTCCCGTAGCCTCGAGTTGCCCCAGATGCTCCCCCTAGTCGCCCTCGTGGGCCGTCCCAACGTCGGCAAGTCCACGCTGTTCAATGCCCTTACGCGCACGCGCGACGCGCTGGTCCACGACCAGCCGGGCGTCACGCGTGATCGCCACTATGGCATCTGCCGGCCGGAGGGCTTGCGTCCGTTCGCGGTGGTCGACACCGGTGGCATCGCCGGTGAGGACGAAGGCCTGATCGGCGCCACCGCACGCCAGGCTCGCGCTGCGGCGACCGAAGCGGACCTGGTGCTGTTCATCGTCGACGGCCGCGAAGGTGCCTCCGCGATGGACGACGAAATCCTGGCCTGGCTGCGCAAGGCCGCCCGCCCGACCGTGCTCGTGGTCAACAAGACCGACGGCATCGACGTGCAGGCGGCGCTCAATGATTTTTCCCGCTACGGGTTCAGCGACGTGGTGGCGGTGTCCTCGGCGCACCGCCAGGGCATCGACGACCTGATTGATGAAGTCATCGGCAAGCTGCCCGAGGAGGGCCATTCGGCCGAACTGGACACCGATCCCTCGCGCATCCGCATTGCGTTCATCGGCCGGCCCAATGTCGGCAAGTCGACGCTGGTGAACCGGTTGCTGGGCGAGGAGCGCATGATCGCCTCCGAGGTGCCCGGCACCACCCGCGATTCTGTCGCGATCGACATGGAGCGCGACGGCCGCCTGTACCGGCTGGTCGACACCGCCGGCCTGCGCCGCAAGTCGAGGGTGGACGAGGCGGTCGAGAAGTTCTCGATCATCAAGACGCTGCAGGCGATCGAACAATGCCAGGTGGCGGTGATCATGCTCGACGCCGGCGAAGGCGTGACCGACCAGGACGCCAGTGTGCTCGGCTACGCGCTCGATGCCGGACGCGCGCTGGTGGTGGCGGTCAATAAGTGGGACGGCCAGTCCGACTACCAGCGGCAACAGGCCGAGTCGCTGCTGGCGCGCAAGTTGAGTTTCGTCGAGTGGGCCGAAGCGGTCCGGATCAGCGCCAAGCACGGCTCCGGCCTGGGCGAACTGTTCAAGGCGATCCACCGCGCGCACACCTCGGCCACGCACGAATTCAGCACCAGCGAGGTCACCAAGGCGCTGGAAATCGCGTACGAAGCCAACCCGCCGCCGGTGGTGCGCGGACATGTCGCCAAGCTGCGCTTCGCCCATCCTGCCGCCAGCAATCCGCCGACGTTCGTGGTGCACGGCAACCGGCTGCGCACCCTGAGCGAGAGCTACAAGCGCTACCTGGAGAACTTCTTCCGCAAGCGCTTCAAGCTGGTCGGCACCCCGGTGCGCTTCATCTTCAAGGAAGGCACCAACCCGTACGAAGGCAAGAAGAACGTGCTGACCGACAAGCAGGTCGCCAAGAAACGCCGCCTGATCCGACACGTAAAGCGCGGCAAGTGACGCAGTGGCGCGTTCGCAAGCGAACGCCTTTGCCATTGCATGAGCCCTGTGCAGGTCCTGTAGGAGCGGCTTCAGCCGCGATCCAGAACCATCGGCCGGTGCTGTCACGCCGTCGCGGCTGAAGCCGCTCCTACAATGGGGTCCGGCCGCCCCTGTCGGCGGGATCGAGCACATATCGGAGACCGACATCACCACCCCGCCACCGCCAGAGCTGACCCTGGGTATCCTCGCCGGCGGCCGCGCCACCCGGCTTGGCGGGCGCGACAAGGCCTGGCTGCGGCGTGGCGGAGTGCCGCAGGTGCTGCGCTGGACACGCCGCTGGGCCGGTCAGGCCGGTACCGTGCTGGTCAGCGCCAACCGCGACCTGGACCGCTATCGTGAGGCCGGCATCCTTACGGTAGTCGACGAGGCGCAACCGGCCGCTTGCGAAGCAACACCGGCATCGGCTTCGCTCGGTCCGATCGCGGGACTCGCGGCCCTGGCGCGCGCCTGCACCACGCCCTGGCTGCTGACGCTCCCGGTCGATCTGGTCGACATCAACGATTGCCTGCTGCCGAGCCTCGCCGCCGCAGGCGGGCAGGGCGCGTGGGCCGAGGACGACGACGGTCCGCAGCCGCTGGTTGCGCTGTGGCGGGCGGATGCATTGCGCAAGGCCGCGGTCGCGGCGATAGCGGCCGAGGAGTTCGCAGTCCATCGCCTGCAGGCGCGCCTCGGCATGGCCGGCGTGCGGCTCGCTGGCGTACGCTTCGGCAATCTCAACACGCCGGCCGACCTCGCCGCGGCCGGCTTCGATCGCCATGACTGACGTCCCCAGCCGATTGTTGTTCGACGACGCGCTCGCGATCATCCATGAGGTCGCGGGTGCGCACCGGCTGGCGCCGGAAACGCTGGCGCTGCCGCGCTGCCATGGGCGGGTGCTGGCGCAGGACGTGGTCGCGCCGATCGCGCTGCCGCGGTTCGACAACAGCGCGATGGACGGCTTCGCCGTGCGCCATGCCGACCTGCACGGCGAGCGCACCCGGCTGCGGCTGAAGGGCGAGCAGTTCGCCGGCCGCGCGCTGGAGCTGAGCGTGGGGTCTGGCGAATGCGTCCGCATCACCACCGGCGCGCCGCTGCCGGCGGGCGCCGACACGGTGGTGATCAAGGAGAACGCCGAGCTCGATGGCGACCACGTCAGGCTGGCCGCCGCCGACATCAACGCCAACGTGCGCCGCGCCGGCGAGGACGTCCGTGCGGGTGAACTCGTGCTGCACGCGGGCGATGTGCTCACCCCCGCTCGCGTATCGCTGGCCGCCTCGCTGGGCCTGCCGTCGCTGAGCATGGCACGCAGGCCGACCGTGGCAGTGTTCACCAGCGGCGACGAACTGGTCGAGCCCGGCCTGCCGCTGGCGCCGGGCGAGATCTACGACAGCAACCGCGAGTTGCTGATGGGCCTGCTGCGCGCCGACGGTCTTGAACCCACCGCATGGCCGCGCCTGGCGGACGACCCGAAGCAGGTGGAGATCGCGCTGCGCGATGCCGGCTGCGCGTTCGATGTGATCATCACCTGCGGTGCGGTGTCGGCCGGCGAGAAGGACCACATTCCCGCGGTGCTCGCGGCATTCGGCCAGACCCATTTCTGGAAGGTGCGGATGAAGCCGGGCATGCCGCTGCTGTTCGGCAGTCTCGACCAGGCGAGGATGCTGGGGCTGCCGGGCAATCCGGTGTCGGTATTGGCCACCTACCTGACCTTCGGCCGCGCGCTGATCGACCGTCTGCAGGGTCGAACCGAGCCGCGCCCGCTGTGGCATGCGAAGCTGCTGAGCCCGATCGACAAGCCGCACCCGCGCCGCGAGTTCCTGCGCGCACGGCTGGTCAGTGACACCGACGGCACGCTGCAGGCCGATCCGGATGCCGCGACCGGCTCGCACCGGCTGCGTGCCGCCGCCGACGCCACTGCCCTGATCGTCCTGCCCGAGGGGCCGCAGCGCCTCGCCGCCGGCAGCGTAGTGGCCGTACTGCCCCTGTAGGAGCGGCTTCAGCCGCGATCCGGAACCAGCACGGGCGAGCTGGCATCCGATCGCGGCTGAAGCCGCTCCTACAAAAACGGTTCTGCGGACGGAACCACAATCGGCAAAGGCGGATAATCGGCCGCATGAGCATCGAAACCGTTCCTCCCGCCGAAGCCTTCCGCCGACAGCGCGCCGGCGCCGTGTTGATCGACGTGCGCGAATCGCATGAGCGCGCGGCTGGGCACGCCGCCGACGCGCGGGGTATCGCCAAAGGCGAACTCGAAGCCGACCCGCAGGCCTCACTGCCGGCCCGCGACACCGACGTGCTGCTGATCTGCCAGTCCGGCGCCCGCTCGCTGCAAGCCGCGCACTCGCTCACGGCCGCCGGCTACACACGGGTCGCGTCGGTTGAGGGCGGCACCGCGGCGTGGATGGCAGCGTCGCTGCCGATCGTCCGGCCCGAGGGCGGGGATCCCAACTTCGATGGCGACTTCTTCGACCGCTATTCGCGCCACCTGCGCCTGCCCGAAGTCGGCGAGGCCGGCCAGCGCAAGCTGCAGGTTGCGCGCATCGCGATGGTCGGGGCGGGCGGCCTCGGTTCGCCCGCCGCGTTCTATCTGGCCGCCGCCGGAATCGGCACGCTGGTGCTGGCCGACGACGACGTGATCGACCGCAGCAACCTGCAGCGGCAGATACTGCACACCGAAGCGCGCATCGGCACGTCCAAGGTCGAATCCGCCCGCGTGGCGCTGGCCGCGCTCAATCCGCGCGTGCGGGTGGAGGGGTTCGGCGAGCGTGTCACCGCCGACAACGTCGAGCGCCTGCTCGGTGGCGCCGACGTGGTGCTCGACGGCGCCGACAATTTCGCCGCGCGCTACCTGCTCAACGACGCCTGCGTGAAGCTCGGAAAGCCGCTGGTGTACGGCGCGGTGCATCGCTTCGAGGGCCAGGTCAGCGTGTTCGATGCGGGGCGCCGGCGCGGCGAGGCGCCGTGTTATCGCTGCCTGTTTCCGGAACCGCCGCCGGCCGAGGCCGCGCCCAACTGCGCCGAAGCCGGCGTGCTCGGCGTGCTGCCCGGCGTGATCGGGCTGCTGCAGGCAACCGAGGCGATCAAGCTGATCCTGGGGCTGGGTGAACCGCTTGCCGGCCGGTTGCTGCATTTCGACGCGCTGGCGATGCGCTTTCGCGAGACCCGGTTGACGGCGGATCCCGGCTGCAAGCTCTGCGCGGCCGACGCGTCGTTTCCCGGTTACATCGACTACCGCGCGTTCTGCGCCGGCGGCTGAATCGTTCGATCCGGCTGTGCCCGCTGCTTTCCGGGTCGACAGCAGCGGAGCAAGCTCCGCTCTACAGGACGCTAGGAGCGGGCCATGCCCGCGACGGGAACCGGGAGTGCGTCGCGGCGTGGATCGCGCCCATGGGGCGCTCCTACGAAAGACACACGGTTTTTGTAGGAGCGGGCCATGCCCGCGACGGGAACCGGAGTGCGCCGCGGCGTGGGTCGCGCCCATGGGGCGCTCCTACGAAAGACACACGGTTTTTGTAGGAGCGGGCCATGCCCGCGACGGGAACCGGAGTGCGCCGCGGCGCGGGTCGCGCCCATGGGGCGCTCCTACGATACGGTGGATGCGTAGAGCCGAGCTTGCTCGGCTGCTCTTCCAGGCGGACGGCAGCGCAGCAAGCTCCGCTTTCCTCAGAACCTGCGCGCCACGCTGGCGATGAGCGCGACCAGTTCGGCCGGTTCGATCGGCTTGGGCAGGTGCATCTGGTAGCCGGCGCGGATCGCCTTGAGCCGGTCGTCGGCGCCGGCGTAGGCGGTCAGCGCGATCGCGGGGATCGCGCCGCCACGATCGGCGTCGAGCGCGCGGACCCGCCGCATCAACGCGTAGCCGTCCTCGCCCGGCATCCCGATGTCGCTGACCAGCACGTCGAATGCGCCATCTTCCAGTGCGCTCACCGCCGCACCGGCCGAATCGGCGGTGCTGACACGCGCGCTGCAGGCCTCCAGCAGGCGCTGGGTCATCAAGCGTGCATCGGGGTCGTCGTCGACCACGAGCACATTCACCCCATCGAGTTCACTGGCGTGGCTGCCGCCGCGGGCCGGCGACGGCGCTCGCAGCGCCGGCTGCGAGCACGCCAGCGGCAGCGCGACCACGAACGTCGTCCCGCAACCCGCGCCTGCGCTGTGGGCATGCACCGTACCGCCATGCAGCTCGACCAGCTTCTTGACGATCGACAGCCCAAGGCCGAGCCCGCCGTGGCGCCGGCTGATCGAAGCGTCGGCCTGGCGGAAGCGGTCGAACACATACGGCAGGAATTCGGCATCGATGCCCTCGCCGGTATCGCTGACGGTCAACTCCAGCAGCGAGCCGGCACGCGCCAGTCGCACCTGCACCTCGCCGCCGCGCGGGGTGAACTTGATCGCGTTGCTAAGCAGGTTCCACAGGATCTGCTGCAGCCGCGACGCATCGCCACTGACCGTGCTATCGCCGATCGCGTCCCGGGTCGAGTGCACCAGACGCACATGCCGGGCGTCGGCGTTGGGCCGGGCGGTTTCCACCGCGGCCAAGGCAATCTCGGCCAGGTCGACGTTCTGCAGGTCCAGGCGCACCTTGCCGGAGATGATCGCGCTCATGTCGAGCAGGTCCTGGATGATCTGCGCCTGCGCGCGCGCGTTGCGTTCGATCACGTCCACGCCCTGCGCCAGTTCGGCCGGAAGCGCCTCCTGCTGCAGGCGCAGGATGCCGACCCAGCCCAGGATCGCGTTGAGCGGCGTGCGCAGCTCATGGCTCAGCGTGGCAAGGAAGTCGTCCTTCATGCGGCTGGCACGCTCGGCCTCGCTGCGTGCCTCCTGCTCGGCCTGCAGCGACTGGCGCAGGCGCTGGTCGACACTGTGCTTCTCCAGGACGATGCCGCCCAGGTGCGAGGCCAGACGTGCGAGGTCGAGATCGTGGGCGCTCGTCTCGCGCGGCTGGCGATAGTAGACCGCGACCGAGCCGAGCACCCGGCCGTCGCTGGCGCGGATCGGTATCGAGGTGCAGGCGCCGAGGCCCTGCTCGGCGGCCAGTGCGCGGAAGTCCTGCCACAGCGGATCGTTGCTGATGTCGTCCACCGACACCACCCGGTCCTCGAACGCGGCGGTGCCGCACGAGCCGGCGCTGGTGCCGATGCGCAGGCCGTCGATCGCGGCGTTGTAGGGCTCCGGCAGGCTCGGCGCGGCGCCACGATGCAGGCATTCGCCGGCCTCGTCGAGCACCAGCACCGAACACAGCATGCCATCGGCCGACTGCGCCTCGACCATCCGCACCAGCGTCTCGAGCACGTCGGGCAAGGCCGCGCCGGTCGCCATCAGTTCCAGCACCTTCTTCTCGGCGGCCAGCCCGTCCTCGATACGCTTTCGATCGGTGATGTCGATGACCGATCCGATGTAGCCCGGGACTTCACTGCGCGCTACCGGACGCGGCGCAGCCGACACCACGCACCAGCGGTAGCTGCCATCCGCGCGGCGCATGCGGAACTCGTGAGAGAACGGTTCGCGGCGCGCAGTGGCCGCGGTGAAGGTATCGATCGTCTTGAGCGCGTCATCCGGGTGCACCACGTCCACCCAACCCTCGCCCAGCGGTTGCGCGTGGGTCTGGCCGGTGAAGTCGTACCACTGCTTGTTGACGTATTCGCACTGCCTGTCGGGCCGCGTGAGCCAGATCATCACCGGTGCCTGGTCGGACATGTTGCGAAAGCGCTGCTCGCTCTCGCGCAGCTCGCGCGCGACATGGGCGCGCTCCATGGACTCCCAGCAGCGATTGGCGACGTGGTGAGTCAGGTCGACCTCCTCGGCGGTCCAGTGGCGCGGGGTCGCCTGGTGTACGGCCATCGCGGCGACGAAGCGTCCCGACTTGTGCAGCGGGACGCAGATCACTGCCTGGATCATCGTCTGGCGGTAGGCGGACAGGTCTCCCAGCGCGGGCTGATGGTCGTCGACATCGTTGACCACCAGCGGCTGCCCGGCGTGCATCAGTTGCAATGCCTGCTCGCCGAAATCGGAAAAAAACCTGTAGCGGCCGACGATGCCAGGGACGACGCGGTTGTAGTTGCCGCTGACGTTGAAGGTGTCCTGGTCGGCCTCGACGTCCGCGTAGGCGCAACGGTCGGCCTGCAGGTGCTCGCCCAGCAGGCGGGCGCAGGTTCTGGTGATCTCCTCCGGATCGGTCAGTGGCCGCACCGCCTCGTCGAGCGCGAGCAGGAAGCGGTCGCGAGTCTCGGTCTGGTGCCGTTCGGTAACGTCGATGCCGTGGGCGAGGATACCGGTCACTATGCCGTCGGCATCGCGCATCGGCAGGTAGACGAAATCCACGTAGCACGTCTCCAGCGGCCGCCCGGACTGGCGCTGCAGCAACACCTGCATGTCGTTGCCCACGTAGGGCTGGCCACTGGTATAGACGCCGTCGAGGATCCCGATGAAGCCCTGCTCGACAACTTCCGGCAGTGCCACGGTCACGGTCTGGCCGACCACTTCACGACCGCCGATGAGTTGCAGGTAGCGCTCGTTGGCGAACTCGAACACGTGCGCCGGCCCGCGGGTCACCGCCATGAACGAAGGCGAGAGCGTGAACGCATCCGCCAGCCGCTCGCGCTCGGACTGCGCGCGCGCGAGCAGTCGGTCGCGCTCGCGTTCGACCAGTACCCGCGGCGTTTCCTCGGTGCAGGCGCAGAACAGACCGCCAATCCCGCCCGAGCCGTCCGGCGCGTCATCGGGAATGGGGCTGTAGGACCAGGTGAAGTAGGCCTCCTCACGGAAGCCGTGGCGCTCCATGACCAGCAGCATGCGCTCGTTCCAGCTCGCCTCGCCGCGTTGCATCACGGCATCGGCCTGTACCCCGACCACGTCCCAAATCTCCTCCCACGCTGCCTGCGCCGGACGCGCGAATGCGGATGGGTGTCGCTTGCCCAGTAACGGGATGTAGGCGTCGTTGTAGAAGTTGATCAGCTGTGGTCCCCACCACACGAACATCGGAAACCGCGAGTTCAGGCAGATGCCCAGGGCAATGCGGAGACTCTGCGGCCAACGCTCCATTGGTCCAAGCGCATGACGCGACCAGTCGGTGGCCTGCAGCAACGCCCACGCCTCCGGCGAGGTCACCGGCGCTCCGGCTGCGGACTGCTTCGGTTGCATCATCGGTCGCGGTTCCCGCGGTGCAGCGCTGCAGGCGCGCGGCATGTCACCGGGCAGTGGCGATGCTCCTCGGGATGCGTGATCCAGCGGGACCAGCGTCGATCAGATAGGCACATCGTGTCGAGTCTAGCGGTGGCGGGTGTAAAGATGAAGAAAAAAGGCCCGCCGAAAAACGGCGGCCCGCCGCCATCACCAGGACGTTCGGTGCGCGCGTGCCGGCGTCGCATCAGCGCATGAATTCCGACAACGCCTGCCCATATTCGGGATACATCGCGATGTCGTTGTGCCCGGCCTGCTCGATCGCCACGACCTGCGTGGCCACCAACAACCCCGACGCCAACGACGCGATCAGCCGGTCGGTCGCCGGCGCCGGCACGACCGCGTCCTCGCCGGCACGGATGATCAGCACCTCGCCGCGATAGTCCGCCAAGGCATCGGCGGTGTCATAGCGATCGCGCATCAACCAGCGCACGGGCATCCATGGGTAGTGCGATTGCGCGACGTTGGGCAGCGAGTCGAACGGCGTGATCAGCACCAGCCGTGGCACGTCCCGGCGCGAGGCGAGGTGGCCAGCGACGCCGCTGCCGAGGCTGCGGCCTACCGCTGCGATGGACGCCGCGGGCTGGCGGGCCCTCACGTGGTCATACAGTGCGAGCGCATCGGCGACCAGCGCCGCTTCGCTGGGCTCGCCGTCGCTGGCGCCGTAACCGCGGTAGGCGAGCAGGTAGATGGTGCGGCCGGGAAACCAGCGGCGGAGATCCTCGCGCGAGGCCTCGATGCGCTCGGCATTGCCGCCGAAGTACAGCAGCGCGTCGGGCTTTCCCGGATTCACCACCCAGCCGCGCAGCGTGATGTCGCCGCGGGCGAGGGCAAAGTCGGTCTCCGCCGCCTCGACCCGGGTGAACTCCGGGAAATATATGAGACTGCGTTGGCGTTCATACAGCAGCAGGCACAAGCCGACATAGGCCAGCAGCACGACCGCCAGCGCGCCCAGCAGGATGCGCATCGGGGCGGCTCAGCCGTTGCTCGCCCGTGCGGCCTCGAATGCTGCCAGTTGCTCCGGCGTCGCCTCGCGCTGGTGCTGCGCTTTCCATTGCGTGAACGGCATGCCGTAGACGGCCTCGCGGGCCTCGTCCCGGGTCATCGTGATGCCGCGCGCTTCGGCGGCATCGCGGTACCAGTCCGACAGGCAGTTGCGGCAGAACCCGGCCTGGATCATCAGATCGATGTTCTGCACGTCCGGACGCTCGTGCATCAGGTGCTGCAGCAGACGGCGGAACGCGGCGGCTTCGATGGCGGTGGTTTCGTGGTCGGTCATGGCGCAGTCGGCAAGTCCGTGGGAGCGTCGCCTACGTTACGTCGGATTTCGTGGTGACGTGGTAATCGGGGACAATGCCGGTCCCAGCGCCCGGGTGTCCCTCCACTGATGACCGCAAAGATCCTCGACGGCAAGCGCATCGCCGAAGCCCTGCTCGATGACCTCAAGGTACGGGTCGATGCACGTATGGCCGCCGGCGGCACCCGGCCGGGACTCGCGGTGGTGCTGGTCGGTGGCGATCCGGCCTCCGGCGTGTACGTGCGCAACAAGCGGCGTGCCGCCAAGAAGGTTGGCATCCGCGCGATCGACCACGACCTGCCGGCGACCACCACCGACGCCGAGCTGCTCGCGCTGATCGACCGGCTCAACGCGGACCCGCAGGTGCACGGCATCCTGGTGCAGCTGCCGCTGCCGGACCGCCGCGACGGCACGGAGCTGATCCACCGGATCGACCCGCGCAAGGACGTCGACGGGTTCCATCCCCAGAACGTCGGCCATCTCGCGCTGCGCCAGTTCGGCCTGCGTCCGTGCACCCCGCGCGGCATCACCACCTTGCTGGCCTACACCGACCGGCCGGTGCGCGGTGCCAGTGCCACGGTGGTGGGCGTGTCCAACCACGTCGGCCGGCCCATGGCGCTGGAGCTGTTGATCGCCGGCTGCACCACCACCTGCTGCCACAAGTTCACCCCGGCCGAGGCGCTGGAGGCGGCGGTGCGCGGCGCCGACATCCTGGTGGTCGCGGTCGGGCGCCCGCGGCTGATCCCGGGCGAGTGGGTCAAGCCCGGTGCGGTGGTGATCGATGTCGGCATCAACCGCCTCGAGGACGGCCGCCTGGTCGGCGACGTGGGCTTCGCCGCGGCGGCTGAACGGGCCAGCTGGATCACGCCGGTGCCGGGCGGGGTCGGGCCGATGACCGTTGCGACGCTGATGCAGAACACCCTGGATGCCGCCGACGCTGCCGAGTCGTAGGGCGGGTAAGTCGGCGGCTTTCGCCGCCTGTGAGCCGGCAAGGCCGTGCCCACCCCCAGCGGCGACTTACCCACTCACAGCCGCGCCAGCGGCGACTTGCCCCTCACAGGCCGCGCAGCGGCCGACTCCCGCCTGATACAATGACGCGCTTCATTCCCCCGGGCCCGCCCATGCTGCGCATCCAGGCTGAAGCGCTGACCTACGACGACGTATCGCTCGTCCCCGCGCATTCGAGCGTCCTGCCCAAGGACGTCAAGCTCACCACCCGCCTCACCCGCGACCTGAGCATCCGCCTGCCGATCCTGTCGGCGGCGATGGACACCGTCAGCGAGGCGCGCCTCGCCATCGCGATGGCGCAGCTCGGCGGCATCAGCATCATCCACAAGAACATGAGCGTCGAGCAGCAGGCCTCGCACGTGGCGCAGGTCAAGACGTTCGAGGCCGGGGTGATCCGGCGGCCGTTCACGGTCGGTCCGGAAACCACGATCGGCGACGTGCTCAAGCTCACCCGCGCGCGCAACATCTCCGGCGTGCCGGTGGTCGACGGCGGGCGCCTGGTCGGCATCGTCACCAGTCGCGACATGCGATTCGAGAAGAAGCTCGACGATCCGGTCCGCCACATCATGACCAAGAAAGATCGCCTGGTGACCGTGCAGGAGGGCGCCGCGGACGAAGAGGTGGTGCACCTGCTGCACAAGCACCGCATCGAGAAGGTGCTGGTGGTCAACGACGGTTTCGAGTTGCGCGGCCTGATCACGGTCAAGGACATCCAGAAAAAATCCGACAACCCCAACGCCGCCTATGACAGCAGCGAGCGCCTGCTGGTCGGGGCTGCGGTCGGTGTGGCCGGCGATACCGAGGCGCGGATCGAGGCGCTGGCCGAGGCCGGGGTCGACGTGGTGGTGGTCGATACCGCGCACGGCCATTCGCAGGGCGTGCTCGAGCGGGTGCGGTGGGTCAAGCAGCGTTTCCCGCAGCTGCAGGTGATCGGCGGCAACATCGTCACCGGCGATGCCGCGCTGGCGCTGATGGACCATGGCGCGGACGCGGTCAAGGTGGGGATCGGGCCGGGCTCGATCTGCACCACGCGAATCGTGGCCGGCGTCGGCGTGCCGCAGGTGACTGCGGTGGCGATGGTGGCCGAGGCACTGCAGGACCGCATCCCGCTGATCGCCGACGGCGGCATCCGCTACTCGGGCGATATCGGCAAGGCGATCGTTGCGGGCGCATCGACGGTGATGGTCGGCGGCCTGTTCGCCGGCACCGAGGAGGCCCCCGGGGAGACCGAGCTGTTCCAGGGTCGCAGCTACAAGAGCTACCGCGGCATGGGCAGCCTGGGCGCGATGGAGCAGGGCTCCAAGGATCGCTATTTCCAGGATGCCTCCGACGCCGACAAGCTGGTGCCGGAAGGTATCGAGGGGCGGGTTCCGTACCGCGGACCGCTGCGCAACGTCGTCCACCAGCTCGCCGGCGGCCTGCGCGCGACGATGGGCTACGTCGGCTGCGCGACGATCGAGGAAATGCGCAAGCAGCCCAGCTTCGTGCGCGTGACCAACGCCGGCACGCGCGAGAGCCATGTGCATGACGTGCAGATCACCAAGGAACCGCCGAATTATCGGGCGGGGTGAAAACAGTAGGAGTGAGTGAAGAGGAGTGAGGAGTGGGAGCCGATGCTCCCGCACCGTTCGCACCGCTTTCTCTCGCTTCTCACTCCTCTCCACTCACTTCTCGCCCATGACCATCGCCCACATCGACGACATCCATTCCGACCGCATCCTGATCCTGGATTTCGGCGCGCAGTACACGCAGTTGATCGCCCGCCGCATCCGCGAGATCGGGGTCTACTGCGAAGTCTGGGCCTGGGACCACGATCCGGCCGAGATCGCCGGCTACGGTGCCAACGGCATCATCCTCTCGGGCGGTCCGGAGTCGACCACGGCACAAGGCGCGCCGCGGGCGCCGCAGGAGGTGTTCGATTCCGGCCTGCCGATCCTGGGGATCTGCTACGGGATGCAGACGCTGGCGGTGCAGCTGGGCGGTTCGACCGAGGCGGCCGACGCACGCGAGTTCGGCCACGCCGAGGTCGAGCTGTTTGCCCACGATGCGCTACTGGGCGGCCTGAGCGACCACGCAGGCCAGCCGCGCCTGAACGTCTGGATGAGCCACGGCGACCACGTCGCCACCGCGCCGCCGGGGTTCACCGTGACCGCACGCACCGACCGCATCCCGGTCGCGGCGATGGCCTGCGAGGACAAGCGCTGGTACGGCGTGCAGTTCCATCCGGAAGTCACCCACACCCTGCAGGGCCAGACCCTGCTGCGTCGTTTCGTCACCGAGATCTGCGGCTGCCAGACCTTGTGGACCGCCGCGCACATCATCGACGACCAGATCGCCCGGGTGCGCGAACAGGTCGGCAGCGACGAGGTGATCCTGGGCCTGTCCGGCGGAGTCGACTCCTCGGTCGTCGCCGCGCTGTTGCACAAGGCCATCGGCGACCAGCTGACCTGCGTGTTCGTCGACACCGGCCTGCTGCGCTGGCAGGAGGGCGACCAGGTGATGGCGATGTTCGCCGAGCACATGGGCGTGAAGGTGATCCGGGTCGACGCCGCCGACCGCTACTTCGCGGCATTGGAAGGCGTCAGCGACCCTGAGGCCAAGCGCAAGATCATCGGCAACCTGTTCATCGACATCTTCGACGAAGAGTCGTCGCGGCTCGCCAATGCGAAGTGGCTGGCGCAGGGCACCATCTACCCCGACGTGATCGAGTCCGCCGGCAGCAAGACCGGCAAGGCCCACGTCATCAAGAGCCACCACAACGTCGGCGGACTGCCCGAGCACATGAAACTCGGGCTGGTCGAGCCGCTGCGCGAGCTGTTCAAGGACGAGGTCCGTCGCCTCGGCGTCGAGCTCGGCCTGCCCGAGCCGATGGTCTACCGCCATCCGTTCCCCGGCCCGGGCCTGGGCGTGCGCATCCTGGGCGAGGTCAGGCAGGAGTACGCCGAGCTGCTGGCCCAGGCCGACAACATCTTCATCGAGGAGCTGCGCAGGGCCGACCTGTACGACAAGACCAGCCAGGCCTTCGCGGTGTTCCTGCCGGTGAAGTCGGTCGGCGTGGTCGGCGACGCGCGCGCCTACGAATGGGTGATCGCCTTGCGCGCGGTGGAGACCATCGACTTCATGACCGCACACTGGGCGCACCTCCCGTACGAGTTTCTCGGCCGGGTTTCTAACAGGATAATCAACGAGTTACGAGGCGTTTCTCGTGTTGTCTATGACATCAGTGGCAAGCCGCCTGCGACGATCGAGTGGGAGTAGGGGCTTTTTTGACGCGGATCAACGCGGATAAAAGCGCGGATAGAGCAAAGGTTGTGATGGCTAGTTCGTCTTTCGTAGTTCGTAGGATGGGTTGAGCGCAGCGAAACCCATCGTGGTCTCGGTCGATGGGTATTCGCCTTCGGCTCAACCCATCCTACGGCTCTGTTGTTCTGCTTGGTCCGCTGTTATCCGCGTCAAAAATGTTAGCGCCCATGAACACCGACGAACACTGGATGCAGCACGCGCTCGCCTTGGCCGAGCGTGCCGAGCGCGAGGACGACGAGATTCCGGTCGGCGCGCTGTTGGTATCAGCCGCGGGCGAGGTCCTGGGCGAGGGCTGGAACCGCAACATCACCGAGCATGACCCGACCGCGCACGCCGAAGTCGTCGCGATGCGCCAGGCCGGTGCACGCATTGGCAACCACCGGCTGCTAGGCAGCACGCTGTACGTGACCCTGGAGCCGTGCGCGATGTGCGCGATGGCGATGATCCATGCGCGTGTGGCGCGCGTGGTCTATGCGGCCAGCGATCCCAAGACCGGCGCCGCCGGCAGTGTGTTCGATCTGTTGGCCGACCCGCGCCACAACCACCGCGTCGAAGTGCAGGGTGGGGTGCTCGGCGAGGCGGCTGCGGCGCGGCTGACCGCCTATTTCCGCCGCAAGCGCGGCAAGGCCACGCCGGCCGCGTCCTAGTCAGCTCTTGTCGAGCATGATCAGCTCTGGTCGAGCATGCTCAGCTCTTGTCGAGCATGGCGCGTGCGCGCTCGTGGGCGTGGTCCATTTCCTCGTTGAGCGCGGCCACCGCGAGCGCGGCTTCGCGCGACAGGCTTAGGCTCGCGGCAAACATGGTCAGCACGCCCAGCACCGCCAATGCCGTCGGCATGTACCCGAGCCGGTAGTCGAGGAATGCGTCGATCGCGACCGTCAGGCTGGTGCCGACGAAGAAACTGATCGACCCGTAGAGCAACTGGCTGCCACGCAGGATCAGGTTGGAGCGACGCCGCTGGATCCGGATTCGGCGCTCGATCCGCAGGATATGCTCGTCATCGTCCTTGCCGTCCTCAAGCTCGCGCAGCAAACCGCGCAGCCGGTCGACCACGCGCGCCAGCCGGTTGTTGGCCGACAGCAGCAGCGATGCGGTGGCGGTCAGGAAAAACGCCGGCGCCAGCATCGCGGTGAGGATTGCGTAGTGTGCATTCTGGAACATCGGATCGCTCGTGGCAGTCGCGGGGCGTGGGCTATCATGCCGCGACACCGACAAGACAGCGAGCCATCAATGCAAAGGACTGGGGCCGAGCACCGGCTTATCTGGATCGACCTTGAGATGACCGGACTGGACACCGACCGGGACTCGATCCTCGAGATCGCCACGGTGGTGACCGATGCCAACCTCGAGGTGCTGGCCGAGGGTCCTGAACTGGCCATCGCGCATTCGCTGCAGACGCTGGAGGCGATGGACGAATGGAACCGCAACCAGCATCGCAAGTCCGGATTATGGCAGCGGGTGCTGGAGCAAGGCGTGGCAATGGCCGAGGCCGAGCAGCGCACGCTCGCATTCCTCGGCAAGTGGGTGGCGGCCAATACCTCGCCGATCTGCGGCAACTCGATCTGCCAGGACCGGCGCTTCCTGCACCGGCAGATGCCGCAACTGGAAAAACACTTCCACTACCGCAACCTCGACGTCAGTACCGTCAAGGAACTCGCCCGACGCTGGGCGCCGGAAGTGCTGGCCGGCGCCGGCAAGGAATCCAAGCACACGGCGTTGAGCGACGTGCAGGACTCGATTGCGGAGTTGCGGCACTACCGGTATTTCATGGGCCAGTTGAGCGGCCTGCATCCGGTCGAGGATTGACCGCGCCACAGCACCTGTAGGAGCGGCTTCAGCCGCGATCAGTTGCCGTCCAGCGGACCGACTGGCACGCGAGACTCGCCATTGCGATGCTCCTACAGGGGCGTCGGGCTTCAGCCGCCTTCGATCTGGTTGGCGGCCTGGGGGCTCAGCAGTCGCGGGTCGATGATGCTGCCGTCGCGGGCGTCGTGGTGATAGACGTGCACATCGCGCTGCGGGAACGGGATGTTGACGCCGATCGCGTCGAAGCACTTCTTGATGCGTTCGGTCAATTCGCACTTGGTCACGAAAAAGTCGGCATTGGCGACGTGGCAGCGGATGCCGAGATCGACGCTGTTGTCGCCCAGCGCATAGACCAGCACGTCGGGCGCCGGGTCCTCCAGCACCCGCTCGTCGCCGTGCATCAGCTCCAGCGCCGCCGCACGCGCGGCGTCGATATCGCTGTTGTAGGCAATGCCGATCACCAGCTCAATGCGACGCCTAACGTCCGGGGTCAGGTTGATGATCGAGTCGGTGGTGACCAGGCTGTTGGGCAGCACGATGGTCTGGTTGTCGGGGCCGCGCAGCACCGTCTGGAAGATGCTGACCGACTCGACCAGGCCGGTCTGCCCGCCGACGGTGACGATATTGCCGACGCGGAAGGGCTTGAGCGTCACCAGCATCACGCCGGACGCGATGTTGGACAACGAATCCTTCAATGCCAGGCCGATCGCCAGGCCGGCGGCACCGAGCACCGCGATCATCGAGGTCATCGGAATGCCGATGAACTGCAGCACCGCCAGAATCAGCACCACCACCAGCAGCACATAGGCCACCTTTCGCAGGAACAGCACCGCGGTCGCCTCGACGCGAGACCGGGTGAGTGCCTTCTCGGCCAGTCCCGAAACCCACGTGGCGACACGCAGCCCGATCAGCAGGATCAACAACCCGCCGAGCACCTTCGCGCCCCAGGTCATCGCGATTGCCTGCCAACTGCCCGCTTCCAGGTTGCTTAACCAGTCCATACGGCCTCCCTCTACTCGATTAGCCAGCCTTCGCCTTCGCAAGCCGCAACCAGGTATCAACCACCGTGTCGGGGTTCAGCGACACCGAGTCGATGCCCTGGTCCATCAGCCATTCGGCCAGGTCAGGGTGATCGCTGGGTCCCTGGCCGCAGATGCCGACGTACTTACCCTTGGCGCGGGCGGTCGAGATCGCCATCGACAGCAGCTTCTTGACCGCGGGGTCGCGCTCGTCGAACAGGCTGGACACCAGTGCCGAATCGCGGTCCAGCCCGAGGGTCAGCTGGGTCAGGTCGTTGGAGCCGATCGAGAAGCCGTCGAAGATATCGAGGAACTCGTCGGCGAGCAGGGCATTGGACGGTAATTCGCACATCATGATGATCTTGAGATCGTCCTTGCCCTGTTCCAGCCCGTTGGCACGCAGCACCTCGACCACCTTGCGGCCTTCCTCCAGGGTGCGCACGAACGGGATCATGACCCAGCAATTGGTCAGGCCCATCTGCTCGCGCACCTTCAGGACCGCGCGGCACTCCAGCGCGAACGCGTCGGTGAAGCTGGGATCGACGTAGCGGCTGGCACCGCGAAACCCGATCATCGGGTTCTCCTCGTGCGGCTCGTAGCGCGCGCCGCCGATCAGGTTGGCGTATTCGTTCGACTTGAAGTCCGACAGCCGCACGATCACCGGGTTGGGTGCGAACGCAGCGGTGATCGTGGCAATGCCCTCGGCCAGCCGGTCGACGTAAAAGTCGACCGGGTCATCACCGTAACCGGCAATGCGCGCGTCGATCTTCTGCTTGGTCGCTGCATCCTGTTGCGCATACTCCAGCAGCGCCTTGGGGTGGATGCCGATGTGGCTGGCGATGATCATCTCCAGCCGCGCCAGTCCGACGCCGGCGTTGGGCAGCATCGCAAAATCGAACGCGCGCTCCGGGTTGGCGACGTTCATCATCACCTTGAGCGGCGCCGGCGGCATCTTCTGCAGGTCGGCGGTATGGCGCTCGAAGGGCAGGGCACCGTCGTAGATGAAGCCGGTGTCGCCCTCGCAGCAGCTGATGGTGACCGTCTGGCCGTCGCGGATCGTGTCCAGCCCGTTGCCGGTGCCGACCACCGCCGGCACGCCCAGCTCGCGCGCGATGATCGCGGCGTGGCAGGTGCGGCCACCGCGGTTGGTCACGATCGCCGCCGAACGCTTCATCACCGGCTCCCAGTCGGGGTCGGTCATGTCGGCGACCAGTACGTCGCCGGGCTGCACGCGACTCATGTCATTGAGGTTGCGCACCACGCGCGCGACGCCGCTGCCGATCCTCTGGCCGATCGCGCGGCCCTCGCAGATCACCGGGCCGCGCTCGCCGAGCTGGAAGCGCTCGATCTGGGTGGCCTTGCCGCGCGACTTCACCGTCTCCGGGCGCGCCTGCACGATGAAGAGCTTTCCGCTGACGCCGTCCCGCGCCCACTCGATGTCCATCGGGCGGCCGTAGTGCTGCTCGATCACCAGCGCCTGCCGCGACAGCTCGTGCACGTCCTCATCGCTCAGCGAGAAGGTGTTGCGCAGCTCGGCCGGGGTCTCCTCGGTGCGCACGCGCTCGCCGGGCTGGTCGGAGTAGACCATGCGCAGCTGCTTGGCGCCGATCGTGCGCCGCAGGATCGCCGGCTTGCCCTGCTGCAGGGTGGGCTTGTAGACGTAGAACTCGTCGGGATTGACCGCGCCCTGCACGACCATTTCGCCGAGCCCGTAGCTGGAGGTCACAAACACCACGTCGCGGAAGCCGGACTCGGTATCGAGCGTGAACAGCACGCCGGAGGCACCGACGTCGGACCGGACCATCAACTGCACGCCGGCCGACAGGAACACGTCCTCGTGCTTGAAGCCGTGGTGCACGCGGTAGGCGATCGCGCGGTCGTTGTAGAGGCTGGCGAAGACTTCCTTGACCTTGACCACCACGTCGTCCTCGCCGGTGACATTGAGGAAGGTTTCCTGCTGCCCGGCAAACGACGCATCCGGCAGATCCTCGGCGGTGGCCGAAGAGCGTACCGCCACCGCGACGTCGTTGCCGTTGGAGCCGGCGCTGGCGTTGTCCTGGCACAGCTGGCGATAGGCGGTGCGGATGTCCTGGTCGAGTTGCGGCTGCAATGGCGCGGCGATCACCCAATTGCGGATCTCGGTGCCGGCCGCAGCCAATGCCCCGACATCCTCGACATCCAGCGGAGCCAGGCGATCGAAGATCCGCTGATGCAGATCGTTGTGGGCGATGAAGTCCTTGAATGCCTCGGCCGTGGTGGCGAAGCCGCCCGGTACCGATACGCCGAGTTTCGCGAGGTTGCCGATCATCTCGCCGAGCGAGGAGTTCTTGCCGCCGACGCGGGCCAGGTCGTTGAGGCGCAGCGCGTGCAGCCAGAGGATGTTCTCGTTCAAGGCGGGCGATCTCCGTGGGGGCAGCAATATCGGGGGGCGAGGGCAGGGAGCGATGTGGCGCGAGAATATGCCGGCTGCGGTGGACACGGCGTTTGCGGGCGCGGCCAAGCGGCTATGATCGCTGTTGCGTCGGGTGCTTACAAGCTTGATCCGGCGGGCTTTTTCCTATCTGGAGGCAGGCCTGCGGAGTAATCCGCAGGTACATATTGCGAGGTGATTCGATGACGGGCTTGCGTCCGGTTTTCTACATTTCCGACGGTACCGGCATCACCGCCGAGACGATCGGCCACAGCCTGTTGACCCAGTTCACCACTACGCGTTTCGTCAGCGACCGCATCGCGTTCGTGGACTCCATCGAACGTGCCGGTGAAGCCGCCGTGCGCATCCGCGCCGCGGCCGAACTGCACGGCGTGCGGCCGGTGGTCATCAACTCGTGCATGGATGGCAACGTCAGCGCGGCGCTGGCCGAGAGCGGCGCGCTGATGCTGGACGTGTTCGCGCCTTTCATCGAGCCGCTGGAGCAGGAGTTCGGCGAGAGCCGCCAGCACACCGTCGGCCGGGCCCATGGGCTGATCGATTTCGACACATACCATCGCCGCATCAATGCGATGAACTACGCGCTCAGCCACGACGACGGCGCCAGCATCGACTACAGCGACGCCGACCTGATCCTGGTGGCGGTGTCGCGCGCCGGCAAGACCCCGACCTGCGTCTACCTGGCGCTGCACTACGGCGTGCGCGCGGCCAACTATCCGCTGACCGAGGAAGACCTCGAGCACGACCGGCTGCCGCCGCGCCTGCGGCCGTTTCGCAACAAGCTGTTCGGGCTGACCATCGACCCGGTGCGCCTGCAGCAGATCCGGCAGGAGCGCCGTCCGGATTCGCGCTATGCCAAGCTGGAGACCTGCAAGCGCGAGGTCGCGGCGGCGGAAATGATGTTCCGCGCCGAACGCATTCCGACGCTGAGCACCACGCACACCTCGATCGAGGAAATCTCCAGCAAGGTGCTGACCTCATTGGGCATCCAGCGCGAGATGTTCTGAAGCCGGCTCGCCATGCGCGCTGTGTTGTAGGAGCGCCCCATGGGCGCGATGCTTTCGCATCGTCTGATCGAAGAACATCACGCCCATGGGGCGCTCCTACGGAAGCGTTGATCTCGACCAACGCTGAACCATAAAGTTATGCGCGTCGCAGGACGTTCGTCAATGCTGCCGCGCCGCCGCCGGCGCGTGTAGCATCGGGCCATGAATTCGCTTGCCACCCGCACCGCCCGCATTCCGCGCCTGTCCCGCCTCGGCTGGTTGATGGGCCTGTATGCCGAGAACCACGCGCGCATCGAGCGTCTGTTCGCACCAGCGAAGCTGGCTCCGGGACGATATCTGTCGCAGGTCGATGACCAGCTAGACCTGCATCTCGATGTCATCGAGCAACATCGCTACACGACCGAGCTCCGGCTGAGCTACGCGATGACCGATCCGCAGACCGGCGAGCCCGACCCGTCGGCCTACCTGCGGTTGTACAACGATGCGCGCCAGGTGGAAGCCACGCACTGCTACATCGGCCGCCGCTGGCAGGACGTCATCGGCATGTATCCGCCGCCCGCACGGCTGTTCGGCCACCGCCTGCGAATGAACACGTTCCTGGGCAAATGGCTCGAATACCTGGCCGAGCGCGGGCACGGCGTCGGCACGTTGGGGTTCGCGGGGGAAATTCCGCGCGAAACAAAAAGAGCGCTTGACGATCCGGAAATCGCTGCTTAAGCTTGTCGACTTTCCAGCACGTGGGGCCATAGCTCAGCTGGGAGAGCGCTACAATGGCATTGTAGAGGTCGGCGGTTCGATCCCGCCTGGCTCCACCATCTCGCTGGAACGTGTCAGGCCCGACTGCGTGAAAGGCAGTCGCAAAAGGGCTGAGTTTTCCGCGTCCCCATCGTCTAGAGGCCTAGGACACTGCCCTTTCACGGCGGCGACAGGGGTTCGAATCCCCTTGGGGACGCCATCTCGTTTCTGCAACGAAGCCCGCCACTGGCGGGCTTCGTTGTTTCCGATGGTCGGAGACCGGAACGGGCAGGCGCACTTCCCTTCTGCGGAGGACGCGGCGCGGCAGGACCTCTTCGCAGGTCTACCGCGCCGGAGCCAGGCAGTTCATCACCCGCTCGCCAGGCCTGCACGCCTGCGCGCGTACCTACTGGCTTGAGATCGAGGTGATCGTGCCGTCCATGCCGGTCGAGGTGAACTCGAACGACACCTCGTCGCCCGGCTCGATCGAGCCCAGATCGATCCCGGGCGCCTGGAACGTCATCGTCATCGCAGGCCATTGCAGTGCGTCGACGGGGCCATGGTCGATGGTGATGGTGCCGGCGGAGGCATCGACGGCCTGCACGGTGCCGGTGGTCGATGCACTGGTCGTGCCGGCGTTGTCGCGCTGCATGCCCTGCATGCCATCGGCGCCGGGCGCCGGCGCGGCCGGTGCCGCTGCATCAGGCGCTGCCAGGTTCTGCTCGTCGGCCTCTGGTGAGCAGCCGGCGAGCAGCCCGAGTGCAAGCAGCGCGGTCATCGTGTACGTGGTCAGGGTCTTCATGTGGTTCTCCTGGGGTTTGTGGAGCGGGATCTATGGAGTCGGGATCGGTGGAGTCCGGCTGATGGAGCCGGCGTTGGAGCGGTTGCGAACCAGTTCGCGTCGGCGCAGCCAGCGATAGGCCGCCGGGATTGCCAACATCGACAACAGCGGCGCGCTGAGCATGCCGCCGACCATTGGCGCGGCGATGCGTTGCATGACCTCCGAGCCGGCGCCGCCGCCGATCAGGATCGGCAGCAGACCGGCCAGGATCACCGCCACGGTCATCGCCTTGGGCCGGACGCGTTGTACCGCACCTTCGCGGATGGCGGCGTCAAGTTCGGCCTCGCCGGCCTGCGGGTTGGCCGCCAGCTGGCGCTCCCAGGCCTGGCGCAGGTACAGCAGCATGATGATGCCGAACTCGGCGGCCACGCCCGCGAGCGCGATGAACCCGATCAGGGTAGCGACCGAAATCGCATGGCCCAGCAGCCAGATCAGCCACAAGCCGCCGATCAGTGCGAACGGCAGGCTGAGCATGATGATCCCTGCCTCCGACGCGCGCCGGAACACCAGCCATATCAGGCCGAAGATGATCAGCAGCGTCGCCGGGATCACCACCCGCAGGCGCTCGCTCGCGCGCTGCAGGTATTCGTACTGGCCCGACCAACCCAGCGAATAGCCGGCCGGCAACGGCACCTCCGCGGCGATGGCCTGCTGCAGGTCCTCGACCACCGAGCCGAGATCGCGATCGGCGACATCGACGTAGACATAGCTGGCCAGCCGGGCGTTGTCGCTCTTCAGCATCGGCGGGCCGGTCGTATACGACACCTCTGCCACTTGCCCCAAAGTCAGCTGCACGCCGCCAGGTGCAACCAGCGGCAGCTGCGCCAGCTCCGAGGGCGAGTCGCGGAGTGCGCGTGGGTAGCGCACCAGCACCGGATAGCGTTCGCGGCCCTGGATGGTCTGGTCGATCGGCTGGCCTCCGACGACGGTGGCGACCAGCCGCTGCACATCGGCCTGAGTGAACCCGTAGCGCGCTGCCGCCTGCGGTCTGACCTCGACATCGAGATAGCGACCGCCGGCGATGCGCTCGGCCACCGCGGAGCTCACGCCGGGCACCGTTCGCGCGACCTGTTCGATCCTGTCGCCGAGGCTCGCCAGCACCTCGGTATCCGGGCCGAAGATCTTGATGCCGATCGGGCTCTTGATACCGGTGGCGAGCATGTCGATGCGGTTGCGGATCGGCGGCACGAACAGGTTGGTCAGGCCCGGCACTTGCACCGCCGCGTCCAGCTCCTGCTGCAGCTTCTCCATGGTCATGCCGGGGCGCCATTCACTTTGCGGCTTGAACGTGATCGTGGTCTCGAACATCACCAGCGGCGCCGGATCGGTCGCGGTATCGGCGCGCCCGGCCTTGCCGAACACGTGCGCGACCTCGGGCACGGTCTTGAGCATGCGGTCGGTCTGCTGCAGCAGTTGCGCGGCCTTGCCGGCCGACAGCCCGGGCAGCGCGGTCGGCATGTACAGCAAGGTGCCCTCGTTGAGCGGCGGCATGAACTCGCTGCCCAGTTTCAACAGCGGCAGCAGGCTGAGAAGCAGCACCGTGCCGGTCAGCGCCAGGGTCATGCGCGGACGCCGCAGCACGGCTTCCAGGACCGGACGGTAGGCCTTGATCAGCCCGCGATTGACCGGGTTGTCGCGCTCCGGACGGATGCGCCCGCGGATCAGGTAACCCATCAGCACCGGGACCAGCGTGATCGACAGCATGGCCGCGGCCGCCATCGAATAGGTCTTGGTGAATGCCAATGGCGAGAACAGCCGGCCCTCCTGCGCCTGCAGCGAGAACACCGGGACGAATGACAGGGTGATCACCAGCAGGCTGACGAACAGCGCCGGCCCGACTTCGCTGGCCGACTCCCCCATCAGTTGCCATCGTTCCAGGCCCTTGGGATCGCGTGCGTTGCGTTCGCGAAACTCTTCCAGATGTTTGTGTGCGTTCTCGATCATCACCACCGCCGCATCGACCATCGCGCCGATCGCGATGGCGATGCCGCCCAGCGACAGCAGGTTCGCGCTGATGCCCTGGTAGCGCATCACGATGAACGCGGCGAGCACGCCCAGCGGCAGGCTGATCACCGCGACCAGCGCCGAGCGCACGTGCCACAGGAACAACACGCAGACCAGCGCGACGATGAGGAACTCCTGGGCCAGCTTGCCCGCGAGGTTGTTCACGGCATCCAGGATCAGCCCGGAGCGGTCGTACACCGGCACCACCTCGACCCCCGGCGGCAGGCTGTCCTGCAACTGGGCGAGCTTGGCCTTGACCGCATCGATCGCGTCCAGCGCGTTCTTGCCCGAGCGCAGCACGATGATGCCGCCGACGACCTCGCCCTCGCCGTCGAGTTCGGCGATGCCGCGGCGCAGGGTCGGGCCGCGTACGACCCGTGCCACTTCATCCAGCAGCACCGGCACGCCACCGGTGGTGACCGGCACGTTCTCGAAGTCCTCGCGGGTTTGCAGATAGCCTTCGCTGCGGACCATCAGCTCGGCCTCGGCCAGCTCGATCACCGAACCGCCGGTGGCGCCGTTGGCGGCGCGGATCGCCTCGACCAGTTGCGCGACGCCGATGCCGCGGGCGGCGAGCGCCTGCGGATCCGGCACGACCTGCCAGGCCTGCACCATGCCGCCGATACTGGCGACCTCGGCCACGTCGGGAATGGTCTTGAGCTCGTAACGCAGGAACCAGTCCTGCAGCGAGCGCAGCTCGCCCAGGTCGTGCGCGCCGGTACGATCGACCAGCGCGTACTGGTACACCCAGCCCAGCCCGGTCGCGTCGGGGCCGAGCGACGGCGTGATCCCCTCGGGCAGGCTGTCACGCGCCTGGCTCAGATACTCCAGCACGCGCGAGCGCGCCCAGTACAGGTCGGTGTCGTCGTCGAACAGCACGTAGACGTACGAATCGCCGAAGAACGAATAGCCACGCACGTCCTTGACGCCCGGCACCGACAGCATCGTCGTGGTCAGCGGGTAGGTGACCTGGTCCTCGACGATGCGCGGGGTCTGTCCGGGCCATTCGGTCCGGATGATGACCTGGGTGTCGGACAGGTCGGGCAACGCGTCCAGAGGGGTACGGAAGACCGACAGGACTCCCCATACCGTCAGCAGCAGCGCAGCGAACAGTACGATGACGCGGTTGGCGATCGACGCGCGGATGATTGCGGCGATCATGGAGTCGGCTCCGCGGCGGCGGGCACGTCGGTCGACGAAGCCGCTTCGGGCGCCGGTTCGGCCGCATCATCCGCGTCGTCGGCACCGTCCATTCCGGGCATGCCATCCATGTCCGGCATCCCGGGCCCGGGCGTGCTCGAGTCAGGCATGCTCGAGTCAGGTGCGGCGTCGCTGGCCGCGTCGTCCTGGCCCGAGGCAGTGCCCAGGCGCTCCAGTGCGCCGGACAGGTTTGCCTCCGAGTCGATCAGGAACTGCCCCGACGCCACCACCTGCTCACCGCCCTCCAGGCCCGACAGGATTTCGGTGAAACCGCCGCCGCTGCGCCCGGTCTGCACCGCCACCGGCCGGAAGCGACCCTCCTGGTCCATCAGGATCACGCGCGCCTCGTTGCCCGCGCCGATCACGGCATCCGACGGCACCAGCGGCTGTTGCGCCCCATCGACCGGCTGCAACGTGATCTGCGCGAACATGCCCGGTGCCAGCACGCCATCGGGGTTGTCGAGCACGATCCGCGCCTGCTGCGTGCGGCTGCCGGTTTCGATCTGCGGCAGCAGGGTTTCCACGCGCCCCTCGAACACGCGTCCGGGCATGGTGCTCACGCGCGCCTCGACCGGGGTGCCGGGCACGATGGCGCCAACGGCAGCCTGCGGGATCGCCGCTTCCAGCCACACCGTGTCGGTGCCGTTGACGCGGAACAGCAGCATGCCGGTTGGCGCCGCCTGGCCTTCGCGCACGCCGATTTCGCTGACCACGCCGTCGACCGGTGAGGTCAGGACGATGCGGCCATCGCGCGTCGTTGCACCCGGCGGTAGTCCCAGTACCTGCAGCCGTTCGCGCGCGGCCGATTGCAGCGCCTGCGCCGAGGCCGAATCGGCCTGGCCCAGCGCCCGGGCTTCGGCCAGTGCGCTGCTCCACGCCGGGGCCAGGATCGTCGCCAGCGGCTCGCCGGCACGGACCGGTTGGTACGGCGCCTTGACGAACAGGCGATCGACCACCGCATCGACCCGCGCACTGACGACGTGCTCCTGCCGCAGGTCCCAGCCGATCGTGCCGGGCACGCTGACGGTGCCGGCGAGACTGCCGCGCTCTACCTCCACGGTGCGGATGCCGAGGTTCTGACGTGTGCCCGGGGCGATGCTGATGCCGCTCGCGGTCGCTTCATCGGCGTACTTGGGCACCAGTTCCATGTCCATGAACGGCGACGGGCCCGGCTGGTCGAAATGCTGGCCCGGCACCATCGGGTCATACCAGTACAGGACCTCCTGCTCGGTGGCAGGGGCCACGCCGTCGGCGGCGGCGCCGGAAGCGGGCGGCGCGGATGACTGGCTTGCCCACCAGTAGCCCACGCCGATGCCGCCTGCCAGGATGGCAAGTGAAAGCGCGATGATGAGAGTGCGATTGTTGAAGTTCATCGCTGCGGCTCCTCCGGAAGCAGATAGGCAAGCGCCGCCCAGGCACGTCCAAGCCCCTGCAGGCGTTGTGTGTGGTCGATCAGGATGTCGAGCTCGTCGCGCCGGGCATCCAGCCACGGCCGCACCGGAGCGCCAGCCCGGTAGGCCGCCAGAGCGGTCGCGGTGCGATCCCGCGCCAGCGGCAGCAATGCATTCCGGTCACGCGCTACTTGCGCCTTGAAGCCTTCCCATCGCGCAACATCGGCGCGGATCCGGGCCGCCTGCTGGCGGCGCAGGTCCTCCCGCATCGCCAGCGTCGCCTGGTATTCGGCCTGGCGGGCGGCAACGCCGCGGTCCTGCCGGTTGCGGGTGAACAGCGGCAGCTCGATCCCGAACTCCAGCATCACCATGTCGCTGCGATCGCCACCGCGCTGGCCGTAGGAGGCGGCGACGCTCCAGTCCGGACGCTTCTCCGCGCGCGCAAGATCCACCGCGGCGGCCGCGGTCTCGATTTCCGCCGTGGTCGGCAGCAGCGGTCCCAGCCGGTCCAGCGCGGCCAACAGTTGGGCTTCCGACACAGGCAAAGCGGTGAAGTCGGGCGCCTCATCGGTAAACAGCAGCGTGCCGTCGCCGAGCCAGCGCGCCAGTTCCACCTGCGCCGCCGTCTCGGACGCGCGAGCCGCTTCGATGCGGTTGTCCAACTCCAGCAACGCCGCCTCGGCTGCCAGCGCGTCGGCCACCGGCTCGGTCCCGCCGGACACACGTGCACGGGCGAGCCGGCTGGCCAGCTCGGTTTCCTCGCGCAGGGCCATCAGCTCGTGCAGTTCGCGCTGTGTGGCCCATAGATCGATCCAGGCGCCGGCAGTCTCGCGGCGCACCTGGAGATGCTCCGCCTGGGCATCGGCCTGGGCCTGGTCGATATTGCGCGCCGCCAGCGAACGGCGCGCCTCCCGCTTGGCACGCGCTGGAACCTCCTGGCGCAGGCCGATGCGCTTCATGGTCATGAAGTCGGCCTGGACATCGAACGCATCGGTGCCGGTGACCGGCATATTGTCGATGCCGACGGCCAGGGTCGGGTCGGGCAGGGCGCCGGCGCGGCGCGACTCCTGCTGCGCCGCCTCGATCTGAGATCGGCGCGCATCGAGCAACGGGGCGCGCTCGACCGCGAGGCGGGTCGCCTCTTCCAGCGAAAGCACAGGTGGCGCGGCGAAGGCCGCAAGCGGGACCGCCAACAGCAAGATCAGCGGGCACATCCTGGTCGCGCGAGCAAGCGAGCGCGCAACACAGACAGTCTGGGTATGGAACAGCATGGAACCTCCGGAACGAAAGCGTCAGCAACGCGAGGCGCACATTGCGCCGGCGTGATTCACGACGTCGTTCGGGGTCTAGATCAACAAGCTGCAGTAGCGCAGACGCGCCGGAGGATCCGATCTGGCGACCGGTACCTCCGTGACCATCACATGCGATACGTGCTGTTCCAGCACGAGGTCGAACGCGACCGGCGGCAGCGCCAGTGCCGGCACACCCGGGGGGGCGGCGTGATCGGCGGCAATCGACAGGTCCGGCGCGCAATGTTTGGCGCACAACACCGGAGACTGCTCGACTTGCTTGATGCCCATCTGCTCGCAAGCCTCGGTCATGGCGACCGGATCGGACGGCATGCGGGTTAGCGTGCAGGCGTACGCAGCCACCGCGACCTGCTGAAACAGCAGGCTCAGGATCACCACGAGGGCGATACGCATGCGGTGGCGGCCACGGCGGGTCATGCGCGGCATTCTACACTCCGTGCCGCCGTAGCGGGGCGTGAAGGCTGAACATCCGGTACGGCTAGGCGTGCGACACACTGGGCCCAAGCCCAACGCGCCGAGCCAAGGCTGACGCCGCGAGCATGCACTTCATAGATAGTAGCGGCCTCGTCGGTGGCGACACGTTCTCAAACCATGGCACCAATGTCGGACGCACCTGTTGGGTACGCGAACATCGTGCTCTTCAGATCGGCTGCTGTAAGCCCGTGGCGGATCGCGAGCGTGAAGAGGTTGATAACCTCGTCCGCATGCGGACCAACGAGGTGGGCGCCCAGAATCTGGCCGCTATCCTCCTCGACCAGTACTGAAAACCCGTAGACCGGTTCTGCCGCCTGGCGTGCAGTGAACCAGTCCGAGGTCCGTTGCGACTTCACTGTGAACTTCAATCCTCTTTCGCGAGCCTTGGCTTCGGTCAGGCCAACGGTCGCCATGGGCGGGATCGTGAAAACCACGCTCGGGACGCCGCGGTAGTCCGGCCGACGATGGTTTCCATGAAGGAGGTTGGCGACCACCACCTTCGCATCGTGGCTCGACACAGGCGTCAACGGCGGCCCTGCCTGGGCTGCGTCGCCCGCCGCAAAGACCGCAGGATTGGACACGCTCTGCAGGTACTCGTTGAGGGCGAGGCGACCGTGCTCGTGCGCAAGTCCGGCCGCTTCGAGGTCAAGCGATTCGAGTGCAGGCGCTCTGCCCGCCGCATGCACGACCAGATCGGCGTCGACCGCCCAGGTCTGATCGTGCGAGGTGCATTGCACGCGGTAGCCGCTGTCGGTTTTTTCGATCGCAGTGACCGTGGTTTGCAGACGCACATCCACACCGATGGTGTCGAACGAGTCCATCAGCCAGCCGACGAGGTCGGAATCGAATCCGTTCAACAGGCGTGGGCCGCGCTGAAAGACGGTCACGTGCGCACCGGCGCGAGCCGCGATGTGCGAGAACTCGGCAGCGATATAGCCGCCGCCCACGAGCGCGATCCGCTTCGGCAACATCGGCAGGGCAAGAAACTCTTCGCTGGTGATCAGGCACTCTTCGCCAGCAATACCCAGCTCGATCGGCTCCGCGCCCGACGCGATCAATACGTGTTTGGCGTCCAGCGACTCGTCACCGACTTCGATCGTGTTCGGTCCCGTAAACCGGGCTCGACCATGGTAGGTGTCGATCCCCTTTTCGCGGTATCTCTGTTCATGTTTGGCCGGGACGGGATCGGTGAAGCCACGTTTGAACGCCATCAGTTCGGACCAATCGATCTTGACGTCTCCGGCCACGCCTTTGCCCTGCATCCGACGTGCGTGATCGGCGGCGCGCGCTCCACCGACCAGCATTTTCTTGGGATCGCAGCCCCGCAAGGCGCAGGTGCCGCCGAAAGGGCGGTAATCGACGACGGCAACGCGCCAACCCGCGGCGCGTACGCGCGTGGCCGCAACCAGGGCGGCGGTCCCTGTACCGATCACCACGAGATCGTACTGTTTCAACATGGCAGCTCTCCATAACGCTGGCGGCTCGTTGCTGATGACCCTGGCGGCTGTTATTCCCGAGACCTATGTGCGAGACGCGCCAGTGACCGTGTGCGGGCCGAGCTGGCCATCAGCCGGCGCAGCACGACAACTGCGAGACATCCCTGGTGAATGTCTGTGCCGCGAGCTTCAGACCCTCCACCATCGTCAGATACGGGAACAGTTGATCGGCCAGGTCGTGCACGGTCATTCCCGCCCGCAATGCCATCGCGGCGGTCTGGATCAATTCTCCAGCTTCAGGTGCTACGGCCTGGACACCGAGCAGGCGGCCAGTGCCGGCCTCGGCCACTACCTTGATGAAGCCACGCACGTCGAAGTTCACGATCGCACGCGGGACGTTGTCCAGGTTGAGCAGGCGGGCGTCGGTCTGGATGCCGTCGCGCTGCGCTTGCGCCTCGCTGTAGCCCACCGTGGCGACCTGCGGATCGGTGAATACGACCGCCGGCATGGCGGCCAGGTCGAGCACGACGTCGCTGCCGGTCATGTTGAGTGCCGCGCGGGTGCCGGCGGCCGCGGCCACGTAGACGAACTGGGGCTGATCGGTGCAATCGCCGGCGGCATAGATGTGCGGCGCACTGGTCCGCATGCCTGGATCGATGGCGATGGCACCCCGCGCATCGACCACCACGCCCGCCGCGTCCAGTTCCAGGTTTTGTGTATTGGGCGCGCGTCCGGTCGCCACGAGCAATTGATCGGCGCGCACCTCGCCATGCCCGGCGGTCAGCGTGAATTCCCCGTCCGCATGACGGACGCGGTGGACCGACGTGTGTTCCAGCACTTCGATCCCTTCTGCGCGGAAGGCATCGGCGAGCGCCTCGCCGACGGCCGGATCGTCCCGGGAGAGCAGAGTGTTGCGCGCCAGGATCGTGACCTGGCTGCCCAGCCGCGCGAACGCCTGGGCCAGCTCTACCGCCACCACCGACGAGCCGATGACCCCAAGCCGGGCCGGCAGGATCTCGCTCGCCAGGGCCTCGGTGGAGGTCCAGTACGGCGTGTCGCTCAAGCCGGAGATTGGCGGCACCGCCGCACTGGCACCGGTGGCGATCAGGCAGCGATCGAACGCCACCGTACGCTCGCCGCCATCGGTCAGGCGCACGAGCAGGCGATGATCGTCCTGGAAACTCGCTTCGCCCCGCAGCACGGTGATCGCCGGATTGCCGTCCAGGATGCCTTCGTACTTGGCGCGCCGCAGTTCATCCACGCGCGCCTGCTGTTGGGCCAGCAGCCGGTCGCGCCGGATCTTCGGCAGCGATGCTTCAATGCCGCTATCGAACGGACTTACGCGGCGCAGATGGGCAATGTGGGCGGCGCGGATCATGATCTTGGACGGCACGCAGCCGACGTTGACGCAGGTCCCGCCGAGGATGCCGCGCTCGACCAGGGTGACCTGCGCGCCTTGTTCGACGGCCTTCAGCGCCGCCGCCATTGCGGCACCGCCACTGCCGATGATCGCCACGCGCAGCGGGCTGTTTTCGACAGGATCGACGCATGACGCGCAGGTCATGTCGTCACCTTGTAGTGCGGTCGGTTCGGCCATGTGCCGTCTCAAGGCTTGACGGTGGAGGGATAGCCGACGTTCCGGGTCGCCTCGGTCAACGCGCCGACGTCGGTCCTAGCGTCGTCGTACGTCACCACCGCTTCCTTGGGCTCCCAGGTGACCTTGGCCTCGAGCACACCCTCCACCTTGCCGAGTGCCGCTTTCACCGTAAGCGGACAGGTGGCACAGGTCATGCCGGGCACCGACAGGGTGACGGTCCGGGTTGCGGCCCAGGCGGGCGTGCTGAAAGCGGCTGCCAGGGCGATGAGGATGGCGAACTTTTTCATGCGACTCTCCTGTTTCAATAGAACGGCTTTCAGTAGAACAGCGGCACCACGTAGGGAAACGCCAGCGCGACCAGCACCAGAGCACCCACGATCCAGAAAAGGATTTTGTAGGCCCTCCTGACCGCGGGCACGGAGCAGGTTTTCCCCGGTTGGCAGGCCGACATCGGCCGGAAAATGCCGCGATAGGCGAACCACAGCGCGATCAGCGCCGCGCCGATGAAAAGCGGACGGTACGGATCCAGTGCCGACAGATTGCCGATCCATGCCCCGCTGAAGCCGAGCGTGACCAGCACCAGCGGCCCGAGGCAGCAGGTGGACGCAAGGATCGCCGCGATGCCGCCGGCGGCCAGCGCGTTGCGACCTTTGGGAGATTCGTCCAAGGGGTTCCTTTATTTCCGATATCGGTCAGTTGCGCTACGATATCTCCGTAGTCAAGTACGGAGTCAAGCCTCATGTCACGTCCGGAAAACCTGGCCATCGGCGCGTTCGCGAAAGCAGCAGGAGTCACCGTCGAAACGCTCCGGTTCTATCAGCGCAAAGGGCTGCTGATCGAACCGGAAAAGCCGCCTGGCGGCATCCGTCGTTATGGCGCAGCGGACGTCGCGCGGGTCAGGTTCGTAAAATCGGCGCAGCGGCTTGGGTTCACCCTGGACGAAGTCGCACAGCTGCTGAAACTGGCCGATGGCACCCATTGCAGTGAAGCCTCTGAACTGGCCATGCTGCGCCTGACCGATGTCCGGGCCCGCCTGAAGGACCTCAGGCGCATGGAGTCGGCTCTTTCCAGGCTGGTCAAGGAGTGCCACGCACATAGAGGCGACGTGTCCTGTCCGCTGATCGCCGCGCTGTACTGAAGTGTCAGCTCACACCTCACTTCGAGATCACAGTGGGCGCGGTCAGCTATCAAAGCGAGCGGAGTGCTTGCCCAACAGGAAGACAAGATCATGAAACTGTTGAATGCATCGTTGTTACTGGCGTGGTTCGCCCTGCTCTCGGGTGCTGCGCATGCCAGCCAGGGCCCCGGTCCCGGGATGATGAGTGAAGGCATGATGGGCGGCTGGATGATGGCCGGCTGCGTGTTGCTGGGCGTGCTGCTCATCATTTTTCTGGTGCTGGCCGTCGTCGCGCTGATCAAGTATCTACGGAGCGATCGGCACCCCCGACCCTGAGTCGATTGCCGCCCGGAGCCGACCGCAAGGGCGCGCTCAACCTCGTGCTCGCCAGCCTGATCGTCGTGGTCGCGCTTTACATGCTGTACCGCACCGGACTCGAACTCGGCTGGCTGTGACGCCGCCGCCCACGTTCCGACATCCCCAACAGGAGGACACATGACCTCGCCCCTTCCCTTCGATGACGCCCACCCTTCGCGGGTGGACAGCCCACCCTTGAGGAGCTCGCGCAACTCGCACACGACGGCGTGCGCACGGTGACCGACCTGCGCGCGCCCGGTGAAACAGTGGACTACGACGAATCGGCCGAAGCGGCACGGCTCGGCATGCGCTACAGGTCTCTGCCGATCACTGGCGCGGGCGACCTCGACCGCCAGCGTGTCCAGCGCTTCGGACGCATGCTCGACGAGGCACGCGGCGAAGGCGGCGTCCTGATCCACTGCGCGAGTTCCAACCGCGCGGGAGCACTGGTGGCGCTGGACGAAGCGCTCAACCGCGGCCGCCCGCTCGATGTCGCGCTCGAGCGCGGCCGTGCCGCCGGACTCGCGGCGCTGGAGCCGGCCGTCGTCGCACTTGTGCAGCGAGAGGAGGCCACGCGATGAACATGACCCGGCCTATGATCTTTCGGCAACTGTTCGAGCCGGTGTCCTCTACCTACACCTACCTGCTGGGCTGCGCGGAAACCGGCGAGGCCGTGCTGGTCGACCCGGTGATGCCCGCCTGGCAGCGCGACCTCGAAGCGGTCAACGACCTCGGCCTGCGGCTCGTCATGACGCTCGACACGCACATCCACGCCGATCACATCACCTCGGCCTCGCTGCTCAGGCGCGAAGTCGGCAGCCGCATTGCGAATCCGGCGCTCGATTCGCTGCCGTGTGCGGACGTGGGGGTCGAGGACGGCGTCCCGCTGCACGTCGGGGGGCTGCAGCTCGATCCGATGCACACGCCAGGCCATACCGACAACCACTTCGCGATCATCGCCGGTGACCGCGTGTTCACCGGCGATGCCCTGCTGATCGACGGCTGCGGCCGCACCGACTTCCAGAGCGGCGATTCGCACGCGCTGTTCGAAAGCGTGCGCGGCAAACTGTTCGGCCTGCCGGGCGAAATGCTGGTGTATCCCGCGCATGACTACCAGGGCCGCCGGGTGTCCAGCATCGCGCAGGAGAAGCAGCGCAATCCACGGCTCGGCGCCGATCGCACGCTGGAGGATTTCGTCGAGCTCATGGCGAACCTCGACCTGCCGTATCCGAAATTCATCGACCACGCGGTGCCCGGCAATCGTGCTTGCGGCGTCTGCCCGCCCGACCTCCCCGAGCACCTGCGGCAGTATTGCCAGGAGGTGGCGGAGAGCCCGCAGGGATGACGACCCTGTGCCTCACCCGGCGACCGGCAGTGCTGATCGCAGCTGTGCTGCTGCTCGCGGGCTGCCAGAGCGTGCCGGACTCGTCCCGGGCTGCATTCGTCGCCGTGACCGCGTTCTAAACGGCTGTCAACGTGCCTGGCGCCTCGGCTCGCCCGGGCGTCCGAAGCGACGTGCGGACCTGCCGGGATGACCGCCCGCAACATCATCACGAACGTCGCGATGTTGATGCCGGCGCCATCATCAGCCCGCCGCTGCCGCGCCTCCAGGCGCGGATACCGACGGTGCCGCTGCAGCAGGCATCACTTGTCGGCGTGCTCCTTGTGTTTGTCCGTCTCGTGGTGGGCGTCGTGCAGGATGTCGATACCGCCCTTCAGTGCGACTCCCGCAACGGCGACGCCGACGGCGAGGTCGGTCCATGCCTGCCCTGTCCAGAGTACTTTTTCCCAAGCCCGAGCATCTCGCGATGCACACACCTGTAGGAGCGGGCCATGCCCGCGACCGCCAGTCAGGTGACCGGCATCTCGGCCCTTTCTAGCGCACCTCTTGCAACCGGTTGCCGATCGCGGCTGAAGCCGCTCCTACAGGGGTTGTGCTACTGCTTCATGCTTCCGCAGCTTTCGGCGCAGCGACGGCAGATGTCGACGCAGCGCTGCATCTCGGGGTCATCGCCCATGGCCGCGCAGGAGTCGGCGCACTGGCGGCACACCTTCGCGCAGGCGCCGCAGATCACGCCGTGCACCTGCGTGCCACGCAGCATGGCATCGGCGCAGGTCGCGCAGACGTCGGCGCAGGTGGCCATCAGCGCGATGTGCCGGGCCTCGGCGTGCTTGCCGCCCTTGCCCAGGCAGTAGTTGATGGTCTCCAGGCAGATCGCGTGACACTGGGTGCAATCGTCGATGCAGCGGTTCACTTCCTGGCTGCGATGTTCGGCTCGGTGGTGGGACATTGGAGAACCCTCCTGATCGGCGGGCGATCATCGGCGCGCCCGCTTCACCGCCCCTTTTTCCGACTACTTCCCCGTCGGGCCGTGCTGCGCGAAGGGCGTGGTGGTGCCATCGCGGCCGACCAGTTCCACGGTGTACCGATGGACTGTGCCATCGGGGACTTCCATGCCGGGTGAACCCAGCGGCATGCCCGGTACCACCAGCCCCTTGGCGTCGGGCTTCTCGGCGAGCAGGCGTTTCACGTCGGCCGCCGGCACGTGACCTTCGATGAAATAGTTGCCGACCTGCGCGGTGTGGCAGGAGCCCTTCGCCAGCGGTACGCCGACCTGCTGCTTGATCGGGTTGAGGTTGTCGACGTTGCGCACCTCGACCTGGAAGCCGGCATCGCGCATGTGCTCCACCCACAGGCGACAGCAGCCGCAAAACTCGCTCTTGTGCACGACCATGTGCTCGAGTTGCAGCGCCGCATCGTCGGCGGTGGCGGCAGGCTCGACTGTCGCGGCCGGTGCCGAGGGCTTCGCCGCGGCATCGGAGATCACCGTCGGCGGCGTCTGCCGCGCGCAGGCGGGCAGCGCCATGGCGGCAAGCAATAGCGCGCCGGTAGTCAGGGCATGAAGTTTCATCATGTCTCTCCTCAGGATTTCTTCGGTCGCGAGGACCAGTGGATGTGGACGATGCGCCAGCCCTCCGGCGTGTTGTTCAACACGACCGTCTCGGTGCTCAGCAGGGTCATGGGTTTGCCGTCCCTGCTCGCGTGCAGCTCGCTTTCACTGGCGATCCAGGCGGTGTCGCCATCGACGCGTGCGCGTCGGTGGGTCAGCGTGCTGTGGGTACCGGACAGGAATTTGGCATCGGACCGGGCGTGATGGCTCAGGTACTCACTGCGGCTGCGTTCGGCGCCGCCGCTCTCCAGGATGATCACCGACGGATCGAGCAGTGTCTCGACCTCGGCGAAATCGCCGGCGACGAGCGCCTTGCCGAATGCATCGACGACTTCGACCGGCGCCTGCGCAGCGGCAGGCACGTCCATCGCGGCCGTGCTCGCCGCTGCCGGGTGGGCGTGATCGGATGAGGATGGCTGGGTCTGTGCAGGGACGGGCAGGGCCATACCGAGCAGCAGTGCGGCGCTTAGCATCGAGATTGCGGTTTTCATGGGTGCGGTTTCCCTGTGGTCAGTGTTGGTGGTCGTGGCCGTCGCCGGCCTCTGGCGCGGCCGGCTCGGGTGAGGGCGCGGACTGCGGAGCGGGGTGTGATTCGACGGTGCCGTCCGCGTGGCGGTGGGTGGTCGTCTGGTTGGAGGCCGCGGCATGGTGGTCGTCCGCCACACCGGGCGGGTGCGGGTGATCGTCTGTTGCACCCCCTGCCGCTTCACGCCCTTCGTCGTGTGCGGTCCCGGCATCGTGGTGGTCGGCGGACGCGCTTTCGGAGTGCCCGTGCTCCATCGTCTCCCCGCCGCCGTGATCATGGCCGCCGCTGCTGGCGACCAGTGCGTCGTACTGCGCGGCGTCCAGCCCGGGCAGTTCCTGCAGGAACGCGGCCATGTTCCAGACGTACTCGTCGGCCATGCTCTCGCCCCAGGCCGGCATGCCGGTGGCCTTGATGCCGTGCTTGATCACCCAGAACGCCGCGGCCGCATCCACCGCCGCCTTCGACAGGTTCGGCGGCGCCGGGTTCAGGCCCCGGCTCAGCTCGGTCTCGCCCATGCCGGGCGCGAGGTGGCAGCCCGTGCACATGGCGTCGTAGTTGCCCGCGCCCTGGCGGATGCGGGCCGGGTCGGCCAGATCGGGCGGCGGCTGCAGCTCGTCGATGCGCGTTGCGATCGATCGCTCGCGCACCGTTTGCAAGAGTGTGCTGACTGCCTGCGTGTGGTCATCGTCGGCGGCTACGTTGTAGACGCCGGACCATATGACGCCGGCGGTCACGGCCGCGACCGCGGCGATGGCGACAATGCCGCCGATGATCATTGACCTGCTTGTCGTGATTGGCATGTTGTTCCCCTTGGTGTTGCTATCTAGAACCACAGACGAACGCCCGCGACCACGCGGGTGTCGTCGACCGCCTCGCCCTCTTCGCGGTGCAGGTCGGCGGTGCCACCGTACACGCGCTCATGCACCACGCCGATATAGGGCGCGAACTGCCGGGTGAATTCGTAGCGCAGGCGCAGGCCCGCTTCGAGCTTGCCAAGGCCCGAACCGATGCCGCGGCGCGGGTCGTCCTTGCCCCAGGCTTCGGCCTCGATCAGCGACTGCAGGACCAGGCGGTTGGTGAACCGCGTGTCGTATTCGGCCTCCAGGGCGACGCCGGTCTGGCCGGACTCGCCCAGGTAGGCGGTGGCCGAGATCTCGAACATGTACGGCGCCAGGCCCATCACGCCGACCGCGGCGAAGGTCTGCGACGGGTGTTCGCCGAAATCGTGGCGGATGCCGGCCACCGCGTCCCACCAGGTGGCGACGGCGCGGCCATACAGCAGTTCGACATCCGCCGACTCGGTCGTTCCGTCGGTCCATTCGCCCTCGCTGCGTATCCACAGGCGCTCCAGGTCGTTGCCGATCCAGCCGCTGCCTTCCCAGCCCAGTGCATTGCCGTCGTCGGCGTCCCAGGTTTCCAGGCGGTTGAACTGGGCGAACCAGAGAGTCGCGGTGTCGTGGACGCTGTGACCGGCGACGTCGGGGAACGCGGCGGCGCGGTCGGCGGCGGTGATTTCGGGGATCGGCTCGCGCGGCGCGGCGTCCGCCGGTAGATCGGCGGACGTGCCCGGCAGGTCGTGACCCATGGCGGCGTGTCCCATCGCTTCTTGGTCCACCGGCGGCGGGCCTGCCTGGTTGTGGGAGTCACTGTGGGCTCCGTCGCGCTCGTCCTGCATCGGCATCGCGTGCCCGGTGTGCGGGTCGTGTTCGGGTTCCGAAGGCGGCGCGTGCCGGGAGTGCTCGGTCTGCTGCGCAAAGGCGGGCAGGACGCCGCCGGCCAGTGCAATCGCCAGGCCGAGCGCACCTAGGCGCAGACGGCTTTGGGAAGGAATCATGTCGGTCACTCCAGCACCTGCACTTCGCGGAACATGCCCGCTTCCATGTGGTACAGCAGGTGGCAGTGGTAGGCCCATCGGCCCAGCGCGTCGGCGCGCACGCGGTAGCTACGCCTGGTGCCCGGCGGCATGTCGATGGTGTGCTTGCGGACCAGGAAGTTGCCGTCCTCGTCCTCCAGGTCGCTCCACATGCCGTGCAGGTGGATCGGGTGGGTCATCATGGTGTCGTTGACCAGCACGATGCGCACGCGCTCGCCGTACTTCAGTTGCAGGGGTTCGGCCGAGGAGAACTTGATGCCGTCGAACGACCACGCGAAGCGCTCCATGTGGCCGGTCAGGTGCAGTTCGATGGTGCGGCCGGGCGCGCGGCCGTCGGGGTCGGGGAAGGCGCTGCGCAGGTCGGCGTAGGTCAGCACCCGGCGGCCGTTGTCGCGCAGGCCGATGCCGGGGTCGTCGAGTTTCGGCGCCGGGGTCATGGTCTGCATGTCGACCAGTGGGTTGTCGGTCTCGCTGGCGGGGTGGGACTGCATGCCGCCGGCACCATGATTCATGCCGGGATGGTTCATGCCGGAATGGTCCATGCCGGCGTTGGCGCTACCGGACATCGCCGACATGTCGTGTCCACCGTGCTCCATGCCGTGCTCCATGCCGCCATGCCCCATGTCGGCCATCGTCAGCACCGGTTTCGGATCGACCTGCGGCACCGCTGCGCGCAGCCCCTCGCGCACCGCCAGCGTGCCGCTGACGTAGCCGGTGCGGCCGAGGTCCTGGGCGAAGATGGTGAACGCATCCTGCCCGGTGGGCTCGACGATCACGTCGAAGGTCTCGGCCGTCGCGATACGGAACTCGTCGACCGATACCGGCCGCACGTAAAGCCCGTCGGCGGCGACCACGGTCATCTTCAGACCGGGGATGCGTACGTCGAAATGGGTCATCGACGAGCCGTTGATGAAGCGCAGCCGCACCTTCTCGCCGGAGCGGAACAGACCGGTCCAGTTGCCCAGCGACGTGGTGCCATTCAGCAGGTAGGTGTAGGTGTTGCCGTTGACGTCCGACAGGTCGGTCGGGCTCATCCGCATCTCGCCCCACAGCTTGCGGTTCTGCACCGTGTCCGCGAGGCCGTGCTCCTGCACGTCGTCGATGAAGTCGCCGACGGTGCGCTGGGACATGTTGTCGTAGTGCGACATCTTCTTGAGCCGGGAGAACAGCGCGGTGGGGTCCAGGTCGGTCCAGTCGCTCAGCAGCACCACGTAGTCGCGCTCATAGCGGAACGGCTCAGGCTCCAGCGGATCGATCACCAGCGCGCCATAGACGCCGGCCTGCTCCTGGAACGCGGAATGGCTGTGATACCAGTAGGTGCCACCCTGGATCACGTCGAAGCGGTAGGGGTAGGTCTTGCCACGATGGATGCCGTCGAAGCTCAGCCCCGGCACGCCGTCCATGTTGGCCGGCAGCAGGATGCCGTGCCAGTGCAGCGAGGTGGAATGGCCGTGGATGGAATTTTCCGGCAGGCGGTTGGAAACGCGCAGGTTGACCGTGTCGCCCTCGCGCCAGCGCAGCAGCGGCGCCGGCACCGAGCCGTTGACGGTGATGCCGGTGCGGGTGGCGCCGGTGAAATTGAGCGGCGTCTCGCCGATGGCCAAGTCGAACTCGGTGCCGGCCAGCACGGTTTTCTGGCCGAGCGACTTGAGCGCCCAGACCGGCTCCGGCCACAGGCCGAGCCCTGCAATTGCGCCGCCGGCGGCGAGGCCCTGCACGAACCGGCGCCGCGACGGGGTGGCCGGATCGAGCGGTCCGGAACCCGAAGAACTGAATGCCATGTATGACTCCACTGGGGAACGTTGTTTTCTGCCGCGGAACGGCCGCCGCATGCCGGACATGCCGGACATCCGATACGCGGCACGAGCGGGTTGGACCGGGCAGGAACCGGACGCAGCGCACTCAGGTGCTGGACGCGCCACGCAAGGCACCGCAAGGACTCAGCCGATTGGCGGCCGGATCAGATGCGGCAGGACAGGCGGAGGATGGCCGCTCATGAGCGCGCCGGCCTCGCCGCTGTGGCCGACGACCGCCCCGTGCGGCAGGAGGGCCGCGGGCGTCCCCATCGCGAGTTGCAGGCAGGCGCAGCTGCACGCTGACGGTTCGCAGCATCCGGCGTGGGTCTGGTCCGGGCCGTGCTGCATGCCGGAGTCACGAGGCGCGGGCGTCGCTCCGCCCGCGTGTGGACCCGCCTCCTCGTGGCAGGGTCCGGCTGCATGCCCTGCGGCGAGGATATCCGGCGGCGGCGGCGAAAGCCGGGCGTCCTGGACCGCGGCAACGCCACGCTCCAGGGGGACGTGCTCGGCCGACACGGCGTGGCCCGCCCCGTTCAGAAACAGGCTGACGCACAGCAGCAGGCGCAGAAGGATGGCGTGACAAGACATCAGGCCGACACTTTACCCGGAAGCACTTGGCGGTTGCTCACCGATCCGTAAACGTGGCGCTCAGGGGGGCGGTCGCACCGTGCGTATTAGATGCGAGTGCGCCGCAACCGGCTCGCGCCAGCGCGAAGCAGGTTTCAGCATCATCATGTGACGTGAAATTACGCTGTACGGCGTATAACCAAGGGGTTCCCGCCATTTGCCAGCGGAGGCGGCCCTTCGATGAGTGAGCGCAACGCTCGCGATGAGTACGTGAAACCTGTCGCCGGTGCCCGCGAGGCACCGCCGAGCGATGGGGCGTCCGTGGCTGACGGGGGCATGGATCTGGTTGCCGCGGGACGACTGCACGAACTGAGCATGCGCCTGGTCAGCCGCGGCGACCAGGCAAGCCTGTTGCAGGACATCGTCGATGCGGCGGTCGAACTCACCGGTGCCGACGCCGGCAACGCGCAGCTGCTGGAGCGGCATTCCGACGATCACGTGGTATTGCGCCTGAGCGCCAGTCGGGGGCTCGATCTCGCGTTCCAAAGCTACTTCGATCTCGTCGACGGCGCCGATTCTGCATGCGGGGTGGCCATGCAGCACGGCGGACGGGTCGTCGTGGAGGATGTAGTCAGCAGTCCGGTGTTCACCGAGGAAGCACGCCGGGTGATCCTCGATGCCGGGTTCGTGGCCGTGCAGTCGACGCCGATGCGCAGCCGCTCGGGCGAGTTGCTCGGAATGTTGTCCACGCACTACCGCGACCACGCGCCCACCCGCGGCGACCTGCGCCTGATCGACCTGCTGGCGCGCCAGGCCGCCGACTGGATCGAGCGCATGCGGGCCGATGAGCGTGCGCGTCGCAGCGCGCAGCAGCTCCATGCGATCGCCCAGGCGACGCTGGCCATGGGCACGGCGCCGACCATCGAGGCCAAGCTGCAGATATGCACCGACCGGGTGCGCGAGATCATCGGTACGCACCAGTGCGTGATCAGCGTGCGCAACGGCGATGGCGAGGGCGGCGACGGCGGCAACCGCGACGACGATGGCGACTGGTCGCCCGCCGTCACCAGTGTGTCCCTCTCGGACAAGTACCGGCAATCGCGCAATCTCGGGAAGCAGGTGCGCGGCAGCGGCATCTTCGCCGAGGTCGGCCGCAGCAACCGGCCGATGCGGCTGACCCACGAACAACTGCTCGCGCATCCGGCATGGCGCGGGTCCAGCGAGGGTGCCGAGGGCCACCCGCCGCTGCGGGGTTGCCTGGCCGCGCCGCTGATCGGCGGCGACGGGCGCAACATCGGCGTGGTGCAGGTTTCCGACAAGCACGTCGGCGAATTCACCGACGAGGACGAATCGATCCTGGTGCAACTGGCGCAGTACGCTTCGGCCGTGATCGATGCCGCGCAGGGGCAGCAGGCGCTGAACGCCAGCCAGGCGCGGTACCGGAACATCGTCAATCACACCATCACCGGCGTGGTCCAGACCGACGCGGCCGGCCGGATCACCTTCGTCAATCAATGCTGGTGCGAGATGCTCGGCTACAGCGAGCAGGAGATGCTGGGGCTGAACATCACCGACGTCACCGACGCGGTCAGCCTCGCACAGACCGGCGAGGCGGTGCGACGGTTGGCAGAGGGTGGCCCGGCCTTCACCATCGAGAAGTGCTACCGGCGCAAGGACGGTGGCGCGCTGTGGGCCACCAGCAGCGTCAATGCCCTGCGTGGCCCGGACGGCGAATACCTGGGCCTGAGCGCGGTGGTGCTGGACATCAGCAGCCGCAAGCGCGCCGAGACCCTGCAGACCGGGCTGTCCGGCGTGCTGGAGCGCATCGCCAGGGGCGAGCCGCTGCCGGAGGTGCTGCACGCATTGGTCGACGTGGTCGAGGCCGTATCCGAAGACGGGATGGTCGCCTCGGTGCTGCTGCTCGACCGCGACCGCGCGCACCTGCGCCATGGCGCAGCACCAAGCCTGCCGGAGGCATACAACCAGGCCGTCGACGGCATTGCCATCGGCCCAAGGGCCGGCAGCTGCGGCACCGCGGTGTACCGCCGCGAGCCGGTCTACGTGAGCGACATCGCCACCGATCCGCTGTGGGACGACTACCGTGATGTCGCCGTGCCCTGCGGATTGCGTGCGTGCTGGTCCACGCCGATCCTGTCCAGCGAAGACGAGGTGCTGGGGACCTTTGCGCTGTACTACCGCGAACCGCAGGAATCCAGCCCGCAGGACAGCGAGATCATCCGCATCGCCACGCGCACCGCGGCGGTGGCGATCGAGCGTGCACGCGTGGAAGAGGCCCTGCACCAGAGCGGCGAGCAGTTCCGCCGGGCCGTCCAGGACGCGCCCATCCCGGTAATGATGCACGCCGAGGACGGCGAGGTATTGCAGCTGAGCCACGCATGGACCGAGCTCACCGGATACGGACTGCACGACGTCGCGCAACTGCGCTACTGGCTGACCCAGGCCTACGGCAACGACATCCTTGACGCGGTGCGCGGCGTGTTCGACCGCGGCGGCACTCTGGCGACGGACTTCGAGTTCGACACCCGCGCCGGCGAGCGCCGTACCTGGAGCTTCAGCGCCTCCTCCCCGGGCACTCTGCGCGACGGGCGACGGTTCGTGATCGCGATGGCGCTGGACATCACCGAACGCAAGCAGGCGCAGCGACGCAACGAGTTCCTGCTGCGGCTGGACGCGGCGCTGCGGATGCTGGTCGAACCGGAGACGATGCTCGCCGCCGCCGGTGCGCTGTTGCGCGGGCACCTCGATGCCGACCGCGTGATCTTCGCCGAGGTCCACCAGGACGAGGACCACAGCACGATGCTCGGGGATTTCCGGCGCGGCGACATGCCCGCAATGCGCGGCGCCCGGCGTATCGGGGATTTCGGAGGCGCTCTGCTGCGGGCCATGCTCGAGGACCGGGTGTTCACGATCGAGGACGCCGAAACCGATCCACGTATCGCCGGCCACCTCGACCTGCATCGGGCACTGCACGCGCGGGCAAGCCTGTCGGTGCCGCTGCACAAGGGCGGCCGGCTGGCGGCTGTGCTGGCGGTGCACCGCAAGTTCCCTCGCGCCTGGGTCGAAGACGAAACCGAGTTGTGCCGCATCGTCGCGCACCGCTGCTGGGAGTCGATCGAGCGTGCGCGCGTGACCCGTGCGCTGGCCGACCGCGAGGGCCGCTACCGGGCGCTGTTCGATTCTGTCGACCAGGGCTACTGCGTGGTCGAGGTGCTGCTGGACGATGCCGGCGAGCCGGTCGACTACCGCTTCCTCGAAACCAACCCGGCGTTCGTCGATCAGACTGATCTGCACGATGCGGAAGGCAAGACCATGCGGGCACTAGTGCCCGGCCTCGAGCAGGGTTGGGTCGAGGCGTACGCGCGCGTCGCGCTGACCGGCGAGCCGGCCCGTTTCGAGGCATCGGCGGATGCGATGGGCCGCTGGTTCGACGTCTACGCCTGCCGCATCGATGCGCCGCATCTGCGGCACGTCGCAATCCTGTTCCGCGACATCAGCGGGCGCAAGCGTGAGGAACTCAACCTCGAGTTTCTGTCCAGGGTCAGCCGTGAGCTGTCGGTACTGACCGACGCCCACGCGATCATGCGCACGATCGGGGCCATGATGCGCTTGCACTTCGGTCTGCTCTGGCTGACCTTCGGCGAGGTGGACGAAGCCGCCGAGCATCTGAGGCTCGTCTACCGCACGGAGGGTGCGCAGCCCGAGATCGGACCCGGGCCGCACCGTTTCTCGGACTTCGTCAGCAAGCCGTTCCTGGAGGCGTTGCGCGCCGGTGAAGTCGTCGTGGTCGACGATGTCGCCAGCGATCCGCGCACCGTCGATCTCTCCGAGGCATACATGGAGCACGGAGTGAGGTCGCAGGTGGTGGTGCCGTTCTTCAGTGAGGGACACTGGAAATTCGTGCTGGCCGCGCACCGCGACCACGTCTCGAATTGGCAGTCCGGGGAGGTCGACCTGCTGCGCGAGCTGACCGCACGCATCCACCTGCGGCTCGAGCGCGCCGATGCCGAGACTGCCTTGCGCAAGAGCGAGCGCCGGTTCGCCTCCATATTCAACCAGGCCGGCGGCGGGATCTCCTACACCGATGTCGATGGCCGCTTCAGCATGGTCAACGATCGCTACTGCGAAATCGTCGGGCACAGCCGCGAGCAGTTGATCGGCATGTGCATGCAGGACCTGGTCCATCCCGAAGACCTGCCGGTCAGCAATGTCCTGTTTGAGCGCATGCTCGACAACGGCCAGGCGTTCGCCGTCGACCAGCGTTGTGTGCAAGCCGACGGCGGCATGGTCTGGGTCAGCAGCGATGTCTCGCCGATCAGAAATGACAGCGGCGCGATCATCGCGGCGATGGCGGTCACCCAGGACATCACCCAGCGCAAGCGGGTCGAGGATCGTGACCGCCTGCTGGTGGCGGTCGACGATGCCGCGATGCCGCTGTCGGACCCCGACGAAATCGCGCTGGCGGTGGTCCGTGTGCTCGGCGAGCACCTCAAGCTGGACGGCGCGGCCTATGTCGAGGTCGACGCCGATGAGGACTGGGAAACGGTGGTCGGCAACTACAGCCCCGGGCTGCCGAGCATCGCGGGGCGTTTTCGCCTGTCGGATTTCGGCGAGGTCCTGCACGATGCGATGCGCGCCGGACGGCCGTTCTGGGAGGATGATGTCGAGCACGAGGGGCTCACCGAGCAGCAGCGTGCGCGCTACGCGGAACTGCAGATCCGCGCGATCCTGGCCGTTCCGCTGCGCAAGGACGGTCGGCTGGTGGCGACCATCAGTGGTTACCAGGGCACGCCGCGGGCATGGAGCGACGATGAAATCGAATGGACCCGGCTGGTGGCGAACCGGTGCTGGGAGTCCATCGAACGCGCGCGCGCGATGCGTGGCCTTGCCGAAAACGAGGAGCGCCTGCGCGTCGCGCTCGACACCGGCCGGCTGGGCTCGTGGGAGCTGTGCCTGCCGGGACGGGAATTCAGCGGCGACGAGCTGTGCCGCGCCCACCTCGGCCTGCCCCCCGACGCGCCGCTGGACTACACCCGCTTTCTCGATCAACTGGTGCACCCCGACGACCGCGAGCTCCTGAAGCGCCAGGTGATGAAGGCCGTGACCCAGGTGGAGGATTTCGACGCGGAGTTCCGAGCGAACTGGCCCAATGGCAGCCTGCACTGGATCATCGCGCGCGGCCGCGTGTTCTACGACCCCGCCGGCGAGCCGACCCGGGTCGCCGGCGTCAGCCTGGACATCACCGACCGCAAGCGCGTGGAGGAGGCGCTACGGGTCAGCGACGAGCGCGCATCGCTGGCGCTGACCGTGGCTAAGCTCGGCACCTGGAGCTGGGAGCCCGCGCCGGGCACGATCCGCGTGGATGCGCGCACGCGCGAGATCTGCGGCCTCGAACCAGACGCCTCGCCGTCGCTGGAGGAGATCGCCGCCCGCATTCATCCCGGGGACCGGCCGCGCGTGATCGCTGCGTTGAAGGCCGCGACGCGACCGGAGGGTGACGGCCGCTATGGCGAGGAGTTTCGCTGGGTCCACCGCGACGGCAGCATCCGCTGGGCCGTGTCGCGCGGGCAGACGCTGTTCGACGAGGCCAACAGCGACCACGAGCGCGATGACGAGTCCCCGCGCCGGCCGCTGCTGATGCTCGGATCGGTGCTCGACATCACCGAGCGCAAGCAGACCGAGGAATCGCTGCGCGACATCGACCGGCGCAAGGACGAGTTCCTGGCGACGCTGGCACACGAGCTGCGCAACCCGCTCGCGCCGATCCGCAACTGCCTGCACATCCTGCGGATGAAGCACGACGACGAGCCCGACGCCGCCCAACTTCACGAGATGATGGAACGCCAGGTCAAGCACCTGGTGCGGCTGGTCGACGACCTCATGGAGGTCTCGCGCGTGACCCGCGGCAACATCGAGCTGCGCTGCGAGCGGATCGACCTGTCGGAGGTGGTGCGCAACTCAGTGGAGACCAGCAAGCCACTGATCGATGCCGGCCAGCACCACATCGAGATCGACCTGCCGGACGAGCCGTTGCCGCTACACGTCGATCCGGTGCGGATGTCGCAGGTGTTCGCCAACCTTCTCAACAACGCGGCCAAGTACAGCCACAGCGGTGGCCGGATCAGGCTGGCCGCCCGCCGCGAGGGCGATTGCGTGGTGGTCTCGGTGCGCGACAACGGCCTGGGCATTGCGCCGGACATGCTGCCGCGGGTGTTCGACATGTTCGCGCAGATCGACCAGTCGCGGGGCTACGCGCAGGGTGGGCTGGGCATCGGCCTGACCCTGGTGCGCAGCCTGGTCGCGCTGCACGACGGGCAGGTCGAGGCGCGCAGCGAAGGCCTCGGCCATGGCAGCGAATTCGTGGTCCGCCTGCCGCTGCACACGCCTCGCGCGGTGGCGGCCGGCCCCACCGCACCTGAAGGCGACGGCAGCCAGCAGATGGTGCACCGCATTCTGGTGGTCGATGACAATCATGAGAGTGCCGACTCGCTGGCGCTGTTCCTGCGCATTTCCGGCCACGAGGTGCGTGCGGCCTATGGCGGGTCGGACGGGATCGAAGCCACCGCATCGTTCCGGCCCGACGTGGTGCTGCTCGACCTGGGCATGCCGCAACCGGACGGGCACGAGGTGTGCCGACAGCTCAGGCAGCAGCCCTGGGGCGCGGACATCGTGTTGATCGCGGTGACCGGCTGGGGCCAGAGCGAAGACCGGCGCCGCAGCGAGCAGAGCGGGTTCGATGCGCATGTGGTCAAGCCGGTCGAGCCGGCCGCCCTGATGGCGCTGGTGGATTCGCTGCGGCGGCTCAAGCACCGCCAGCGCGCAGCGCCTTTGTAGGAGCGCCCCATGGGCGCGATTGCCTTACTACGCATGGCACGGTCGCGCCCATGGGGCGCTCCCACAGGCACGGGCGCAAGGTCACAACCCATTCACCACAGCTGCCCCCGGGTGGGACTAGATTGGCGACATGGATGCCGATCGCGACCGCTCCGCCGACGCAAACGATCTACGCCCCGCGACAAGCGCGCTGCTGGACCAGGCGCAGGCGCAGTATCGCTTCCTGTTCGACCACAATCCGATCCCGATGTGGGTGTTCGAGCTGGAGACCTTGAAATTCCTGGCGGTCAATGACGCGGCCCTGGAGCACTACGGCTACGGCCGCGGCGAACTGCTCGAAATGACCGTGCTGAACATACGCCCGCCCGAGCACAGGCAGGCCATGCGGGACGCGGCGCAGTCGGACGCCGCGCACGTGCAGGGACGCGTGTGGACTCATCGGCGCCGCGACGGCAGCACCCTGCGCGCGGAGATCCACCTGCACGATGTCGAATTCGACGGCCAGCCGGCGCGGCTCGTGGCCGCCCACGATGTGACCGAGCGCGAGTGCAGCGAGCAGCGTTTCCGGCTGATCGCGCGCGCCACTAGCGATGCCATCTACGACTGGGACATCGTCAAGGACACGCTGTGGCTCAGCGACAGCTTCTACAGCGGCTTCGGCCATGACCGGGAACAAATGCCCTCGGCCACGCAGACATGGCAGTCGCTGATCCACCCTGGCGACATCGAGGCGGTCCGGGCGAGCCTGCAGCGCGTGCTCGCCTCCGACCGGCTTGAGTGGGAGCACGAATATCGGTTCCAGCGAGGCGACGGGAGCCATGCCGAGGTGCTCGATCGCGGCTTCCTGATGCGCGATGCCCGCGGCGCACCGATCCGCATGGTCGGCGGCATGCTCGACCTGACCGAGAAACACCGCGTGGCGGCCGAGTTGCGCCTGCTGCGCCGTGCGGTGGAGAACACCGACAGCGGGATCGTGGTCACCGATGCGGTCGCCGAGGACCACCCGATCGTCTACGTCAACCCGGCGTTCGAGCGGATCAGCGGCTACGACGCCGATGAAGTGCTGGGCCGCAACTGCCGTTTCCTGCAGGGCGAGGACCGTGACCAGCCGGCGCTTGCCGCCGTGCGCCATGCCCTGGCCGAGGGGCGCGGTACCACGGTCACGATGCGCAACTACCGCAAGAACGGCGAGCTGTTCTGGAATGATTTCCATCTCGATGCGCTGCACGACGAACAAGGATGCGTGACCCATCACGTCGGCGTCTTGGCCGATGTCACCGAGCGGCATCGCTATGAGGAGCAACTCGCCTGGCGCGCGACCCATGACGACCTGACCGGCCTGCCCAACCGTGAGCTGCTGCTGGACCGGCTGGGGCAGGCAGTGCGCAATGCCGCGCGTTACCGGCGGCAGGTGGCGGTGATATTCGTCGACCTGGATGACTTCAAACTGGTCAATGAGAACCTCGGGCACGGCGCCGGCGATGCGGTGCTGCGCACCATCGCCAGGCGCCTGTCGGCGCTGGTGAGCGACACCGACAGCGTCGGCCGGTTCGGCGGCGACGAGTTCGTGATGGTGCTCAACGAGGTTTCCGACCGGCGCAGCCTGGACCAGGTGCTCGAGCGCGCGACCGCGCAGGTGTCCGAACCCATCGAGATCGAGGGAGTGAGCTACACGCTGACGCCGAGCATCGGCTACTGCACCTATCCCGAATCGGGCACCACCGCCGAGTCGCTGCTGATCCGCGCCGACCTGGCGATGTACCAGGCCAAGCGGCAGGGCCGCAACCGTGCGGTGCCCTACCAGCCGGAGTTCGACAGCGAGGTGTCGCAGCGGTTGCGGTTGATCTCGCGGCTGCGCGAGGCGCTGGCGCGCGAGGAGTTCTGCCTGGTGTTCCAGCCGATCTTCTCGCCGCTGGGGCGGCCGCTGGGGCTGGAGGCATTGCTGCGCTGGGAGCATCCGGAGTTCGGCGAGCTGCCGCCGGGCCAGTTCATTGCGGTGTGCGAGGAAAGCGGGTTGATCGTCGAGATTGGCCGCTGGGTGCTGATGGAAGCGGCGCGGCATCACCGCATGCTGGTCGATGCCGGGCTGGGGCACGTGCGGTTGGCGGTGAACGTGTCGGCCGCGCAGTTCACCGAGGACCTGCATGCCGATGTCGTGCGCGCGATGCAGGCCGGTTCGCTGCCGCCCGGCGCGCTCGAGCTGGAACTGACCGAGAGCGTGATCATGGCCCACCCCGAGCGCGCGATCGACACGATGCAGCGCCTGGCGACCTTGGGGGTGAGCATCTCGATCGACGACTTCGGTACCGGTTACTCCAGCCTGGCCTACCTCAAGCGCCTGCCGATACAGCGCCTGAAAATAGACCGCTCGTTCGTGCGCGACCTGCACGAAGACGCCAACGACCGTTCGATCTGCCAGTCGGTGATCAGCCTGGCCCAGTCACTCGGCCTGGATACGGTGGCCGAGGGCGTGGAGACGCAGGAGCAGCTCGACTGGCTGCGGCAGCATGGAATCGGCGAGCTGCAGGGGTTCCTGCTGGGACGGCCGGGCTCGTTCGAGTCGGTCGTGGACAAGCTGCGCAACGCCGGCAGCGCTGCCCAGGCGTAGGGTGGGCACGCTCTTGCGGCCGGCGACGGTGGGCACGAAAAGCGTGCCCACCCTACGTTCTTGCGACGATTGGAGCTCGCAAGCCGTAGCCAGGGCGCTGCGGCGGAATCAGACGTCGGCTCTCTGCCCGGCCCAGCGCTGCACCCAGTCGGTCAGTCGGCGGTGGTAGTCGACTCGGTGGCTGGGCTTGCCGCTGCCGGACAACGAGTGGCTGCCGCCGGGATAGACCACCATCTGCACCGGCGATTTCGAGCAGCGGATCAGGTTGGCGAACAGCTCTTCGGCCTGGCCAAGCGGACAGCGCTGGTCGTCCTCGCCTTGCAGGATCAAGGTCGCCGCGCCGACATCGATGCAGTACTTGACCGGCGACAGGGCGTGGTAGCGCTCGCGCACCTCGTTGATCTCACCGTCCATTGCGTACGGGCTGACGTAGTAGCCGCTGTCGGACGAGCCCGCATGCGATTCGATATTGCTGACCGGTGCCGATACCACCGCGGCCTTGAACACGTCGCACTGGCCGATCGACCACGCGCTCAGGAAGCCGCCGTAGGATTTGCCGGTACAGGCCAGGCGCTCGTCGGCCAGGCCTTCGTCCTGCAGCGTCCGGATGACCGCCAGATACTGCGGCAGGTCGAGTTCGCCCCAGTGGCCGCGCAGGCGCCGCGCGAACTCGCCGCCGTAGCTGCCCGAGCCGACCGCATGCGGCGACAGCACCGCCCATCCGCGCGAACACAGGGCATACCAGTGCACATGCGCGGCATAGTCGATCAGGGTGTAACTGTGCGGGCCGCCGTGCATGTCGACCAGCAGCGGATAGGGACCGGACGTTTCCTCCGGCGGCAGCAGCAGCCAGGCCTCGATGATTTCGGTGCCGCCGTTGCCATCGGGCACCTCGAACCCGCGCTTGGACACCCGCGGGCGGCTGCGGCGGGCAAACCAGGCGCGGTTGAAAGCGCTGTGGCGCTGCTCGTCCCCGCCGTCCCAGCGCGCCGAATGCACCTCGCAGGGTCGGCGCATGCTGGCGACGCCGAACAGCAGCCGGTCGCGGTGCTGTGCCAGTTGCAGCACGTGGCGCAGGTCGGCGTGCAGGCGCCGGGTAGGCCCGCCGCGCACGCCGACGATGGCGATTTCCTGAAGGCCGCGGTATGCGGCGATGACCGCCAGCCGGTCGCCGTCGGGGTGCCACAACGGGTTTCCGGTGGCTATTTCGAGCTCCCGGTCGAGACGCTCCAGCGAGCCCTGGGCGACTTCGAGCAGCCACAGCCCCAGCAGCGAGTCGCCTTCGCGCTCGCTGCCAACGAATGCGATCCAGCGCCCGTCGGGCGACCAGGCCGCGCCCTGGACCGAAGCGAGGTCGTGCGTGACCTGTCGTGCGTTGGCACCGTCGGCATCGGCCAGCCACAGGTCGCTGCGATGGCGCTCCCGGCCGGCGCGCTTGCGGGTGTACGCCAGCGAGCGGCCGTCGGGTGACCAGGATCCCCCACTGACGTCGAAGTCGCCTTCGACCAGCGCGGTGAGCGCGCCGCTGTCAGCATCCAATGCGCACAGATGGCTTCGATGGCCGGTCGAGTAGCCGCTGCCGTCGAGCTTGTAGGGCAGGAAGTTGGCGACCACCGGGCCTTCGGCCGGCGGGTCTGCCGCGGGCGCATTGCGGTCTTCGCACCAGTCGACCTGAACGGTTGCGAGCAGCCGGTGGCCGTCGTGGGACCAGCCCAGGATCGATTGGATGTGCTCGTCGGTCAGCGCGGCCGCCTCACCGCCGTCGAGCGGGAGCAGGTGGACCTTCGTGCTGTTGCCATCGCGCCTCGACAGGAAGGCGAGGGTGCTGCCGTCGGGGCTCAGCCGCGGCGACTGCGCGCTGAATGCGGGCGAGGTGAGCGGGCATGGATCGTCGCCGGCCGCGATCCGCCACACCATCGATTCGTAGTGATCGGCTTGCTGCAGGGCGCGGCTCACCAGGACCACTGCACGGCCGTGGCTGGCCGACCCGTCGAGGGCCTGCAAGGTGCGGTGGCGGTAGAGGTCTTCGGGCTCGAAACGCTTCATGAGGTCCTTCTCGCAGCGTTGTCGAGATGTCCTGCCTGGGGCGTGTCTTCAATGCCCGCTCGCCGCCGCCCGCTCGCCGCCACATAAAAGAACGCCCCGGGACAGGGGCCCGAGGCGTTCGACAGTGGCAGGCTTAGCGGCGCTGCGTGCGGTCTTGTTCTTGTTCTCGATTGATGCCCTGGCCCTGCTGTGGCTCGCTCTGGCCCTGGCGGCCCTGGCCCTGCTGTTGCTCGCTCTGGCCTTGACGGCCCTGGCCCTGCTGCTGCTCGTTCTGGCCCTGGCGGCCCTGGCCCTGCTGTTGTTCATTCTGGCCCTGGCGGCCCTGACCTTGTTGATCGCGTTGATTAGCCATGACGTGCTCCGATTGTGGGGTTTCGCCGGCAAGGTGCCGACACTGGAATGTCGCAATTCGCGTGCCACAAGACGAGCCTTCGCAGAGCGTGCCAAATCCGACGGAGCGGTGAACTTATTGCCTGCAGGACCAATGTTTCCGACCGCTGTTTTCTGGGCCGCAGCTGCCGTCGACACAACGTCAACCTGGCGTCAACACGATCTTGCGGCAGTCGTCCTGCTTTTCGTTGAACATCTCGTAGCCGCGCGCCGCTTCCGACACCGGCATGCGATGGGCGATGATCACCTCCGGCTTCAGGTTGCCCATCTGGATTTGCTCCAGCAGCTCCGGCATGTACTTGAGCACGTGGGTCTGTCCCATCTTGAAGGACAAGCCCTTGTCGAACGCGTCGCCGAACAGGAACGCGTGGATGAATCCGGCGTACACGCCGGGCACGCTGACTGTTCCGCCGCGTCGCGTGCAGGCGATCGCCTGGCGCAGCACCTTGCTGCTGCTGCCTTCGATCTTGAGCTTGGTCATCACCGTCTCGGTCGTGCTGCCCTTCGCCTCGAAACCCACCGCATCGATCGACGCGTCGACGCCGCGGCCCTGGATCGCGTCGTTGATGAGCTGTGCCGGGTCGTCGTGCTCGTCGAAGTCGATCGTTTCCACCCCGTAGGTTCGCCTGGCGAAATCGAGCCGGTAGGGGTGGTGGTCAACCATGAAGATGCGCTCGGCACCGAGCAGCCGCGCGCAGGCCGCGCTCATGTAGCCGACCGGCCCGGCGCCGAAGATCGCCACGCTCGATCCCTGGGTGATCCCGGCATTGACCGCGGCCTGGTAGCCGGTGGGCAGGATGTCGGACAGGAACAGCACCTGCTCGTCGCTGAGTCCGTCGGGCAGCTTCAGGGTGTTGGTGTCCGCGTACGGCACGCGCACGAACTCGGCCTGGCCCCCGGGCACGCCGCCATACAGATGGGAATAGCCGAACATCGCGGCGGTCGAGGGGATGTCCTTCTTGTTGAGGATCGCGCCACGGTCGGGATTGGAGTTCTCGCAGGCGGCGGTCTGCTCGCGCTCGCAGAAGAAGCACTGGCCGCAGGCGATGTTGAACGGGACCACCACGCGGTTGCCCTTCCTGAGCCCGGTCACGCCCGGGCCGACGTCCTCGATGACGCCCATGAACTCGTGGCCGAGGATGTCGCCATCCTTTACCAGTGGGATGCTGCCGCGGTACAGGTGCAGGTCGGATCCGCAGATGGCGGTCGCAGTCACCCGCAGCACGACGTCCTGCTCGTACTGGAGGATGGGGTCGGGGACGGTTTCCACGCGCACGTCGTGCGCGCCTTAGTAGGTCAGGGCCTTCATTGCGCTCCCTTTGCCGGGGGTCAGAAAAAGGGTCGCAAGGGACGTGCCATGCCCGCGGCGCAAAGATCGGCTGTGCGGGGAGCGGCTGCGGAAGAAATTTCCGGAGGAAAAAAGGAGCGTCCCAGTATTTCCTGAAAAAGGCGCGCGCCCCGGGAGGGGAGGGCGCGCGCGCCTTTTACATCAACGCTGTTGCTTTTTGGAACTGCTGCTACCAGCGCTCTTGGCCTGCTTGCTGCCCTGCGATCCATTGCGGCCGCTGCTGCTCTGGCTGTCCTGCTTCTGGCTGCTGCCACCGGCACGCTTGGTGTGCTGGTTTTCACCCTGCGGATTGTTGTTCGGCATGGTCGCTCTCCGGGAGCTGTGGATACGCCTCGGGATGAGGCGATCTGGATGTCGCAACTCCCGTGCCAGCGAGCCTTCGAGCTGTCCGTTGGCCCGGAGGGCCCGATCTGGAATCGTGACTAGTGCGCCAGCGCGCCCGGCTGCGGGCCGGCATCGTCCGCATCCTCCGGGTTGGTCTGGCCGAGCTCGTGGTCTGGAGCTCCGCCGTGCATCCCGGGTCGCACCGTCGCCAGCAGAGCATCGATCTGCTCGGTGTGGCCTCGCAGCATGCCCAGTGCGTCCTCGACCAGGGCGAGGGTCTGCGGCTCGGTGGCGGTGCGTTCAGCCCGCTGGTAAAGCGCGATCGATTGGGCATGGCCACGATGCATGTGCTCCAGCCAGGCAGGGTCGAACGCGTCGCTCGACAGGCGCTCGAGCCGGTCGAGCCGGATCTGGTGCGCCAGTCCCGGCTCGCTCGACGGCAGGCCGCTGGCTTCGGCCAGGGCTGCATTGGAGGCGATGTGGTCCTGCTCGATGCGCTCGGCCAGGCGCCGCAACTCCTCGTCATTAGAGCGCTCCTGCGCAAGCCGGCCCGCGGCGACGGCCGCCACGCCGGCACGCAACGCCTTTGCATGGAAGGCCAGGCCGGGCCGCGGCGACTGGCGGCGCGCCCGCGTGGTCGGGCCGGGCGAAGCCAGCATCAACGCGCCGACCACGCTGGCGGCGAGCACGCCGCTGACGGCCAGACAGGTACTTAACTTTTTCATGGGATCTCCGGGTTCGGGAGGAGGGGAAGGGCTTGCAGCCGCCGGGGACAGCCCACGTGGGCAGGCCAACATGAGGGGCAGACCAACGTGAGGGCAGGCCAACGTGAGCGGCAGACCGACCCGGCGGGAGTGGCGCAAGAATCGTTCCCGTCAGCAGCCCGGCATGCACTGTCGGGCCCGGCGGCTCGGGCAAAAAGTTCTTCACGGAAGTGCAGCGATTTCACGCGGCCGGAGCGTTTTTCAGCGTTGGCAAAGACACGTTATTAACCCGTCGCCGCCTAGCCTCGCGTACTCGGATGGACACTGATGGGAGGGGATGGAATGCCGCAGCACAGTCCGACTCTGCTGATCGTCGATGACGACCACGACTTCGCACAGGCGGCTGCCGATTTCGCGCGCGCGCGCGGATTCACCCCGTACATGGCGCACAGCCTGGAGCAGTCGCGGCGGTTCACGCATCTGCCGGCCCTCGACCTGATGCTGCTGGACCTGACCTTGCCCGACGGCAGCGGGTTCGACCTGCTGGACGATTTCGACCTGCTCGAGCACGGCCAGATCGCGGTCGTGACCGGCCAGCCGTCGGTCGAGTCAGCCGCCAAGGCCGTATCGCTGCCGGTGGTCGACTACCTGATCAAGCCGCTATGCCCGGAGCAGTTCGAGGCATTGCTGTCGCAGGCTGCGGCACGCGCGCAGACGACCCGGGTGCCGGTGGAACGCGCCGGCATGATCGGCGAATGCGGCGCCATCCAGCGCCTGCACCAGGAACTGGGCCGGGTCGCGCCGACCCAGGTGACGGTGCTGATCTCCGGCGAAAGCGGCACCGGCAAGGAACTGGTCGCGCGTGCGGTGCACGAGCAGAGCGGGCGGCGCGGGCCGTTCGTGGCGGTGAACTGCGGCGCGATTGCGCCGGACCTGCTCGCCAGCCACCTGTTCGGCCACGAACGCGGCAGCTTCACCGGTGCGGCCACCCGGCACGTCGGGTTCTTCGAGCAGGCCAACCGCGGCACCCTGTTTCTCGACGAGATCACCGAGATGCCGCCGTCGCTGCAGGTCTACCTGCTGCGCGTGCTGGAGACCGCAACGGTGACGCGGGTCGGCGGCAGCGAAGGCATCGACACCGACGTGCGCGTGGTCGCGGCGACCAACCGCGAGCCGATGGCCGCGGTCGAGGCCGGCGCACTGCGCGAGGACCTGTTCTACCGGTTGGCCGACTTCCACGTCGAACTGCCGCCACTGCGCTCGCGGGGCCGCGACGTGGTGCTGCTGGCGCAGTTCTTCCTGGACCGGCTCAACGCCCACTACGAGATCGCCAAACGGTTCGCGCCGGGCACCGACCGGGTGCTGCTGCAGCACCGTTGGCCGGGCAACGTGCGCGAGCTGCGCAGCGCGGTCCAGCGAGCGTTCCTGGTCAGCAGCGGGCACGAGGTCAAGGTGACGACGGGTTATCGCCGCAGTGCCCCGGTGCATCATGACGCGACCACGGTCTCGTTCACCGTGGGCACCAGCTATGCCGAGATCGAGCGCGAGATGCTGCTCAAGACGCTGGCCCATTTCGACAACGACCGCACCCGCACCGCCGAGGCGCTGGGCGTCAGCGTGCGCACCATCCACAACCAGTTGGCGCGGTTGCGCGGCAACGCGCCGACGGCGGAGGGCTGATGGTAGATCCGCCGTCGCCTGAGGTGACCGCCTTTACGCAGTGGGTGCACCGGCTGCGTAACGAGGTCAACACCGCGACGATGGCCGCGGCCGCGGCCAGGTCGTTGCTCGACGCGGGGCAGGTCGATCAGGCGCGGGTCAACCTCGATCGCGTGGAGGGTGCCTGCCGCCGCTCGGCGGCACTGTTGAGCGCTCAGCCCGGCTGCGATCGGTCATCCGTCAGCGGCGTTCCGGGCGAGCGGCCCTCCGGCGCCCACCCGGGTAATCAGCCAACGCAGCGATGAACGAACGCGCGGCCGCGTCGTGGTTATGGCTCAGGGACATCGTCGTCGCGCTGATCCTGGTCGCGATCGCCGCGTCGCTGTACGCCTACTACGGCCGCAACGCCGGCGGCGTGCTGCCGATGAGCGTGTGCTACCTGGCGGTGATCGCCGCGGCGGTGCTTGCCGGGCGGCGCGGCGGGTTCGCCGCGATCGTGGCGGTGCTGGCGGTCGCGTGGCTGGTGCCGCAGGCCGGCCTCGACAGCGATCCGCCCTGGATCGTGGTGTTCACCGTGATCGCCAGCCTGGTGGTGCTGCTGATTTCGCAGTCGCGCGAGCAGCGCCGGGTCGCGATCGAGCGGCAGGCGCATCTGGCCACGGTGCTGCGCGGCATCGATGACGGCGTGATCGCGATCGACGACGCCGAACGCGTGCGCTACTTCAATCCCGCGGCCGAGCATCTGCTCGGGGTGTCGGCTCGCCACGCGCAGGGGCGGGCGATCGCCGAACTGGTGCCCGGCCTGCACGCGGCAGCATTCGACCAGCCCGACCCGGATGCAGGCGGCGGGGCGCACCTGGCGACGGTGGTGATCGATGCGCCGTTGCCGGCGATCGGTTCGCTGGCGGTCACCAGCATCCGCCTGCGCAGCTCGTCCAAAGATGCACTGGGGCGGCTGCTGTTCATCCGCCGGCGTTCGGACCAGCACGAGGCTGCCCTGGCGCTGAGCGAACGGAAACTTCGCGCGGTGTTCGAGACCGATCTGTGGGGCATCTGCTTCACCGACCTGCCCGGCCAGCGCTGGCTCGGCAACCGGGCCTTCCGGCGCATGCTGCTGGGCGAGGCCGACCTCGACCAGTCCCTGCACTGGGACCGGCTGCCCGATGCGTCTTCGCCGATGGGGCTGCGCCAGACCCTGCAGCGCACCGGCGTCTACGGCCCGCGCGAAGTGCAGGTGCTGCGGCCCGACGGCAGCACCGCCTGGCTGCTGTTGACCGCCGTGGTCGTGGCCGAGGACGAGGTCGCGCTGCTTGCGGTCGACGTCACCGAGCGCAAGCGCATCGACACCACGCTGCGCACCCAGCGCCTGCTGATGCGTTCGATCATCGACCGCATCCCCGCCTTCATCGGCTACCTCGACCGCGGCCGGCGCTACCGCCTGTTCAACCGCCTGTACGAGGTGTGGTATCCGGGCAAGGACATCCAGGGCGCCAAGCTGGCCGCGGTGCACGAGCCCGAGATGCTCCAGGTCATCGCGCCCTACCTGGACCGGGCGTTCGCGGGCGAGACCGTGCGCTTCCCCGCCACGTTCGACCGCGCCGGCGAGGCCCACCATTTCGATGTGCACTACGTTCCGCACCAGCCCGGCGGTGAGGAGGTCGAGGGCGTGGTGGTGCACGCCCACGAAATCAGCGACCGCATCCGCGCCGCCGAGCAGGTCGCTGCCAGCGAGCGGCGGCTGCGCAGCCTGGTCCTGGCATCGGCGGCGATCGTCTGGCATGCAGACCGCGACGGCAACATGGTCGACGCTTCGGGCTGGGACACGCTGACCGGCCAGTCGCGCGAGGAGTATCGCGGCACCGGCTGGCTCGGTGCGGTGCACCCCGACGACGTCGCACAGGTACGCGGCGCGTGGGAGAGCGCCCGCGCCACCGGCCGCTCGGTGGAGATCGAGTACCGCGCGCGCACCCACGGCAACGTATATCGCCACATGGCGGTGCGTGCGGTGCCGGTGCCCGACGCCAGCGGCGCGACCGTGGAGTGGATCGGCACCATGCGCGACGTGCACGACCGCCGGCTGGTTGAGGGACAGCTGCAGCGCGCCGAGGCCGAACAGCGCGCATTGCTGGAAAACCTGCCGAACATGGTGTGGATGGCCGATCCGGATGGGCGTATCCGCTACCAGAACAAGCTGTGGGACGAATACACCGGCCTGGGCGGCGATACCGGTTGGCAGCAGGTCACCCATCCCGACGACCTGGCGCAGGCCACCGTCGCGTGGGAGTCGGCGATCGCCGGCGGCGAGCCGCTGAACCTGGAGCTGCGGTTCCGCCGCGCCGACGGTCAATACCGCTGGCACATGGTCAAGGGCATTCCCATTTACGGGCTGCAGGAGGAAGGCCCGCGCGACCAGCCGCGCCGGATCCGCAGCTGGTACGGCGCCAGCACCGACATCGAGGACCAGAAGCGCGCGCTGGAAACCCTGGCCGCAGCCCACCAGCGCGTCAGCCAGTTCCTGGCCGTGCTCAGCCATGAGCTGCGCAATCCGCTCTCGGGCGTGACCACCGCCTGTGAACTGCTGACGCGGACCGACATCGATGAGCTGCAGCGCTCGCAGGCGCTCGCCACCATGGGCCGGCAGAGCCGCCACCTGCAGCGCATGGTCGACGACCTGCTCGACACCGCGCGGGTCACCCAGGGCAAGATCGAATTGCGCCGCGAGCCCACCGACCTGATGGTGCTACTGCAGGAAGTGCGGATGGATAACCTGTTGAAGGCCGAGGGCGAGGCGGTGCGGCTGTTGCCGCCGACCGGCCCGTCGCCGTGCTTCGTGCAGGGCGACCACGCCCGTCTGCGGCAGGTGTTCGACAACCTGGTGTCCAACGCGATCAAGGCCAGCGCGGCGGGTCAGGCGGTGCGCATCACGCTGCGCCGCGAGGCCACCCAGGCGCTGGTCGAGGTCGCCGATGAAGGGCAAGGCATCGCCCCGGACGTGCGCGCCAGCCTGTTCGACCCGTTCGTGCAGGCGACCGCGTGGCGCGCGCGAGGCCTCGGGCTCGGCCTCAACATCGTGCAGAAGATCGCGATGCTGCACGGCGGATCGGTCTCGGTGGACAGTGCCGGATTGGGGCGGGGCACGTGCTTCTCGGTGCGGCTGCCGTTGCTCGACAACACACCGGAACCGCAGGCCCCAAGGGCCGCGTCGCGGCCGCGACTGCTCGGCCACGTGCTGATCGTCGACGACGAAGCCGAGAACGCCGAGGCACTGGCGGTGCTGCTGCGGATGGAGGGCTTCACCGTGGACATCGCGACCGATGCCGAGCGTGCGATTTCGATTTGCCGAGCAGCGCCCTGCGACGTCGTGCTGTGCGACCTGGAATTGCCCGGTGCGCTGTCGGGCCATGACGTCGCCGCCGCCCTGCGCGCACAGCCCGATCCCCCGTACCTGATCGCCTACAGCGGCTACGGACAGAATTCGGACCGGCAGCGGACCGCCGAATCCGGTTTCAAGGCGCATGTGGTCAAGCCGGCCTTGCTGGAGGAGATCCTGGCGGTGATCCAGGACGGCCTGCGCCGTAAGCAGGCCAGCGAGGCGCTTTAGGCACCGGACACGCTTGGATCGGTTGAGTTGGTGGGTGTTCAAGTAGCTGTACCAAACCCTTTGCACTTTATCGAGTTTCAACTGCCGATGACACGGCGGTCGGCATGGTGGCTGCGACATTCAGCAAAGGGGGGGTCGCATTGACAAATTACGATGATGGCAACGGCCTCGCCGACCTGATCCCGCACTTGGTATGGATCGCCGACGCCGCCGGCAATCCGGTCTGGTTTAATCGCCGCTGGTACGAGTACACCGGCGCAATCGCGCAAGGCGCCCCTGAGTCCACCACCTGGCATCGCTTCGTGCATCCCGATGCGCTTGACCAGGTCGTGCGTCGCTGGCAGCACGCGCTGGCTACCGGCGAGCCGTATGAAATGGAGTACCCCCTGCGCGGCGCTCACGGAAGCTATCGCACGTTCCTGGCCCGGGCCGTGCCAATCCGTGACGAACGCGGCCGTATCGTGCGCTGGTTCGGCACCAATACCGATCTCGACGAATTCGATCGTTCGCGCGAAGCCCAACTGGACGAGATGCGGCTGCTGGACATCGTCAACTCGACCGGACAGGCGCTGGTGTCGCAGCTCGATCTGCAGACGCTGCTGCAGCAGATCACCGACGCCGCCACCGAGCTCAGCGGCGGGCAGTTCGGCGCGTTCTTCTACAACGTGACCGACGAGCAGGGCGAGTCGTACATGCTCTACACACTCTCGGGCGCCCCGCGGGAGGCCTTCAGCAAATTCGGCCACCCCCGGGCGACGCCGCTGTTCGGCCCAACCTTCCGCGGCGAGGCGCCAATCCGGATCGATGATGTACTGGAAGATCCGCGCTACGGACAGTGGGGCCCGCACCGCGGGATGCCCAAAGGGCACTTGCCCGTGCGCAGCTACCTCGCGGTGCCCGTGGTCTCTCGCGCTGGCGACGTGATCGGCGGCCTGTTCTTCGGCCATCCGGAGGTCGGCGTCTTCAACGAGCGCACCGAGCGGGTGATCACCGGCATCGTGGGGCAGGCGGCGGTCGCGCTGGATAACGCCCGCCTCTACGACGCGGTGAAGCGCGCTGCCGAGGAGCGCGAAAGATTGCTTGCGGCCGAACAGGCAGCGCGCACGGAAGCCGAGCACGCGAGCCGCATGAAGGACGAGTTCCTTGCGACCCTGTCGCATGAGCTGCGAACCCCGCTCAGCGCCATCGTGGGTTGGTCGCACATCCTGCAAACCGGCAACGCCACACCCGAGGATGTCGCGCGCGGGGCGGATGTGATCGGCCGCAACGCACGGGCCCAGGCCAAACTGGTCGAAGACCTGCTCGACATGAGCCGAATCGTGGCAGGCAACGTGAGGCTCGACGTGCAGCCCACGGACCTCACCCCAGTGGCGACGGCGGCCGTGGAAGCGGTCACTCCCGCCGCGGACGCCAAGGGCATCCGCATTCGCAGGATCGTGGATCCGCGCGCCGGCCCGGTGCAGGGCGATCCGCACCGGCTGCAGCAGGTGATCTGGAATCTGCTGTCGAACGCTGTGAAGTTCACCCCCAAGAACGGGGGCGTCGAACTCGTCGTGGCGCGGGTGAATTCGCACGTTGAAATCACCGTGTCAGACAACGGCATGGGGATCGAGCGGGAGTTCCTGCCGTTCGTGTTCGACCGGTTCCGCCAAGCCGACGCCAAGACCACGCGGGCGTTCGGCGGCCTGGGGTTGGGGCTTTCCATCGTGCGCCAGTTGGTCGAGCTGCATGGCGGCACGATCCACGCCGCCAGTTCCGGAGCGGGACAGGGCGCCACGTTCGTCGTCGAGCTCCCGCTCGCGCCCAGCCGGAACTTCAGCGACCAGGCGGAGTCCTCCCAGCTTCCGCTATGCGCGGCCGAGGGAATGAACCTGGAAGGATTGACCGTGCTGGTCGTCGATGACGAAGCCGACGCGCGCGAGCTGCTTCGCCACCTGCTGGAGCAGAGACACGCGAAGGTGGTGACCGCGGACGACGCCGCGAGCGGCCTGGCGCGGCTGGACCACCAGGTACCGGATCTGATCGTCAGCGACATCGGCATGCCGGGGACCGACGGTTACGGCTTTATGCGCGAGGTCCGGCGGCGTCCTGCCGAACGTGGCGGCCGGACGCCGGCCGTGGCCCTGACTGCCTTCGCACGCTCGCAGGATCGTACCCACGCGATCATGGCCGGATACCAGGCGCACGTGGCGAAACCGTTCGAGGCGCAAGAGCTGCTTGCCACGATCGCCAGCCTAGCGGGCCGCCTTTGAGACCGAAATTCGCGCGTGCGCGGTGGTGCGGCTTGTACTCGCGGATGGCACAGATCGCCTACCATTCACTCATTCCACGCCCTTTACGCTGTATTCCTGCAGTTCGTGCCTTCAAAAAAGGGCTGTATTTTTATGAGCAAGGGAGCAGCAATGAGGCTATCCGAGTTTATCCGGCACAACATGGAGCCCATTCTCCAGGAATGGGAAGACTTCGCGCGAACGATCGAGCCCACGACCGGCGTCATGGACGTCGCGGAACTGCGCGATCACGCGGAGGACATGTTGAAGGTGATCTCGGCGGACCTCGCAACCTGGCAAACCGACGAGGAGAGCGTCGAGAAGTCCAAGGGACACGTTCCGCCAACGCCCGGCGACACCGCGGCCGAAATCCACGCCGAGACGCGGTTGAAATGCGGGTTCACCATCGAGCAGCTGATATCGGAGTATCGGGCGCTGCGCGCGAGCGTGCTGCTGCTCTGGTCCGATCAAAACGAGGATGTGGTGCGTTTTCATGCGCGCGATATCACCCGGTTCAACGAAGCGGTCGACCAGGCGCTTGCCGAGTCGGTAAGTCGCTACGCCGCTATGGTCCGGCAGGCTCAGGACATATTCGTAGGCATCCTCGGCCACGATCTGCGCACGCCCTTGCAGTCGGTCAGTCTCGGGGCCGAATATCTCATGCAGTCGCCGGACTCCGATGCCAATCTGATCCAGCTCGGTTCCCGGATGTTCAGGAGCAGCACGAGAATGAGCGAAATGCTCGACAACCTTCTCGACTTCACGAGAAGCCGCATCGGCGGCGGTATATCGATATCGCGCGCTGAGACAAACCTGGCGGCCGTATGCGAGCAGGTGGTCGAAGAGCTTAGCCTGTCCAATCCGGGCCGCACCATCCGCTGCGTGATCGATGGGGATGTCCGTGGAAGATGGGATGCAGGCAGGCTAGGGCAGGTCTATCAGAACCTGATCAACAACGCCCTACAGCATGGAAGCAAGGACGGAGAGGTGTCGGTTGTCACTACTGCGAATCCCCAAGACATCGTGCTGACGGTTCACAACGATGGAGAACCGATAGCACCAGACGAACAGGAGCATATCTTCGATCTGCTCAGCCGCCATGCCAGGCATGCGGCTGGAGACGGCCCCTCGCAGAAGAACCTGGGGCTGGGGTTATACATCACCCGGGAAATCGTGCTTGCGCACCATGGGTCGATCAGTCTCCAGTCCACGCAAACAGCAGGGACCACGTTTACGGTCCGGGTTCCAAAGGACGGCTCCTGACCGGCAGCAGACCACGGAAGCGGGATTTAAGGCGCATGTATCAAGCCGGCCTTGCTGGAGGAGATATTGGTTGTGATACAGGATGGCCTGCGCCAGCGGGCACAGACCGCTTGCTGCAGGAGTGACCCATGGGCGACGACGTAACCCCATCGCGGGCATGGCCCGCTCCTACAAAAGCATGGCCCCGTAGGAGCGCCCCGTGGGCGCGATGTACGGTCGCGACGCAGCCCGATCGCGGGCATGGCCCGCTCCTACAAAGGCATGGCCCCGTAGGAGCGCCCCATGGGCGCGATGCACGGTCGCGACGCAGCCCGATCGCGGGCATGGCCCGCTCCTACAAAGGCATGGCCCCGTAGGAGCGCCCCATGGGCACGATGCACGGTCGCGACGTAGTAGCCCGATCACGCTTCCGCGCGCCGCATCGAATCAATGCGGTTGTTGCGACGATGGGCCTGTCGACGAGGAACCGCTCGACGACGGGCCGCTAGACGAGGAACCACCCGAGGGCGTACCCGCGCCGATGTCCTGCGAGCGCCCGTCGTTGCTGCCCGACGCGCTGCTCTTGACCCGCAGGCGGTTATCGACCTGCTTCACGCCGCTGCAGGCATCGACCAGGTCCTCGGCGCGATGTTTCATCCAGCGCTCGGTCACCGAGCCCTCCAATGTCACCGAACCACTCTGGGCCTTGACCTCGATGTCGCTGGCGTCGATATCGTGGTCATCGGTCAGCCGTTCGCATACGTCCTCGAGAATGCGTTCGTCGGAGCGGGTGTATTGCCGGGGCCCGCGGCCGCGATGGCTCTGGCCCTGCTGCTGCCCGCCGTGCTGCGAGCCGACCGAGCCGTACCCACTGCTGCGGTTGCTGGTGGAACCGTAGTCGCCAAAGCCGCCGACACCCGATCGATCCTGTAGGTGGGCACGTCCGCCCGAACCCTGGCTCTCGCCGCCGTAGCGATCGAAGGACTGGCGGCCACCCAGCCGGTCCTCGCCATAGCGATCCTCGCCATGTTGGCTGTATGCCTGGTTCCTGCCGGACCCCTGCATGCCGGCGCCGGGCATGTCGGAGCCGCCCTGTGCACGCGGGTCGGAACCGCCACCGGCCTGTTGCGACTGCGCGCCCTGCCCGTAACCGCGGTCGTTGGAGTTGCTGTGGCCGTATTCGCGCCCGGAACCGCCGCTCACGTCGTCGATGTCGCGGTCCCAGTCGTTGCCCTGGCTGGCATCCTGGCCGCGCTGCGGGGAGGGGTCGTTCCACTGGTTGCGCCCGCGCGGCTGGTTGGGCGAGCTGCCGTGCATGTGCTGGCTCTGCCGGCCCCCGCGACGCGCGTCCTCCTGTGCATACCGTTGCTCATCACCTTGATCTCGTCGGCCCATCTCGTCTCTCCTGCCGGTTAGCCAGTCGCGACCCGCTTTCGCGCATCGCATGCCCAGATGCATCGCTTCCTCAGCGACGGCCTTGAATTCGGTTCCCAGATATTGATCACGCACTGATGTGTCCTCCGCCATTGATGTGGATGATTTGACCGGTGATGAACGAGGCCTCCTCCGAGGCGAGAAAAACATATGCCGGCCCCAGTTCCGACGGCTGTCCCGCGCGCTTCATCAGCGTGGAGGCGCCGAACTGGGCGACCTTCTCCTTGGGGAAACTCGCCGGAATCAGCGGCGTCCAGATCGGGCCGGGTGCGACCGCGTTGACCCGGATGCCCCGCTCGGCGTAAGCCTGCGCCAGCGAAAACGTGAATGCATGGATCGCGCCCTTGGTCGCGGCGTAATCGAGCAGCGTCTTGTGGCCGCGCACCCCGGTGACCGAGCCGGTGTTGATGATCGCGCCGCCCTCGGGCAGGTGCTCGAGAGCGGCCTTGGCCATGTAGATGTACGCGAAGATGTTGGTCCGGAAGGTTCGCTCGATCTGCTCGGCGGTCAGTTCGCCGGCCGCCTCCACCGGGTGCTGCTCGGCCGCGTTGTTGACCAGGATGTCGAGCCGGCCGAAGGTCTCCACCGTCTTCGCCACCGCCTGCCTGCAGGCATCCTCAACGCCCAGGTCGCCCGGCAGCAGCAGGCATTTCGCGCCCTCGGCCCGGATCAGCCGCTCGGTCTCGCGGGCGTCTTCGGTTTCTTCCAGATAGCCAATCGCCACGTCGGCGCCCTCGCGCGCGAAGTGCACCGCGACGGCGCGCCCGATGCCGCTGTCGCCGCCGGTCACCAGCGCGGACCTGCCCTTGAGCCGGCCACTGCCGAGATAGCTGTCGCGGATGGTTTCCGGGGTCGGCCGCATCGCCGACTGGTCGCCGGGTTGATGGGCTTGCGACTGCGGCGGTTGCTTGTCCGAGGCGGATGGATCGGGCATCAACGGCTCCTATGGGTGCATGGGTCGGGCGGGGGGGTGGGGAGGCCTGACTGCGGCATGCGCGGGCAGCGCGGCGCCCTGCGCGGACACGCCCGGCGCCAGGCCGAAGGCCAGCAGTCGCTGATGGCGGCTATACAGCGCGTCACCCAACGCCTCCAGGTCGATTCCGCAGATCCGTGCCATCGGCAGCAGGTGGGTCTCCTCGCGCTGGACATGACCGGACACGTACTGCTTCAGCACCGACACGCGCGCCCGGCATGGGCGTTGATTTTCATTGTCCTCGAGGATCTGGGCGATGCATTCGTCCAGTGCGGCGTGGTCGCGTTCGGCCTCGTCGATGCTGCGGCCCAGGGCCGGGCCGAAGCGGCGCAGCGCCGGGTAGAGCAGGGCATGTTCGAGTTGTCCGTGCAGGGCCAGGCGGGTCAGCAGCCGCTCCAGCACCTTTGCCGCATCCTCGTCGTTGGCGGTCTGCTCGAATTCCTCGAACAACGCCTCGACCAGCCGGTGATCGGTTTCGATGTAGTCAACAGCGTTCCAGCGCACGATTTGCTGATACACGGCACATCCCCATCTGCTGTCGGCGGAACCGTCCGCCGCTCGCTCCGGTTGCTGCTCCTGGTGGCTGCGCTCGGTCGGGTAACAACAGCCAGACAAAAAACACCCGACGCAGGGCACCCGAGCCAGAGCAACTCGAAATCAAAGCGTCTCCAACACAGGTGCCGCAAAAGGCGTGCCATCGGAGCGGACCGGGTGCAAGCGGCACCGGAGCGGACGTCCGGCAGGCGCACGAATCAAATCTTTCGCCGGCCTGCAAAGTTTTCACGGCGCGCCGGAGACTGCCGGAAGCGGATGCCGATCAGGCGCGCCGACTGGCTGGCACGCACATTGCGAGACTGTGGGTGCGACACGTGTCCTGAGCCAACCGATGCACCACAGGAGATATTGATGAAGCCGCTTGTCTTGAGCCTGGCCGTATTGGTGGTGTTCGCCGCCTGCGATCGACGTGTGGCGCAGGTCGACGAGGACGAGTCCAGGGCCGCCGACAGCACGGTGCTGCCGGCCGCCGAGACACCGGCTCAGGCCGATGCCCGGGTGGAAATGTCGCCGCCGGCCGGTGCGACCGACCAGCGCTGCATGGGCCTGAGCGGCCAGGACCGGATAGATTGCGAGGCGATGTCCGATGCGCTGGACCGGCAGACGCCGCCCGATCCGATGGAGCCGATGAACCCGGCCGACCCGCTCGACCAGACCGACCCGATGGACCCGGCCAATCCGGTGCCTGCCGATACCGACGACGGCACCACTGCGCCATGACTGCACTCCCGCCGGACCGCGGCAAGCAGGAGCAACTGGACCACGCGCTGGAGGACACATTCCCGGCCAGTGATCCGCCAGCGAGTTCGGTGCCGGTCGCCACGGCCGAGACCGACGAATCTAAAGCGGGCCCGCGTGAGCAGTGCGCCGTATACCGGGTCGTCGCCAGGGAACGCGCCGATGCGCCGTTCTCGCTCGCCCAGGCCTACCGCTCCGGACGCTGGACCTCCGCGCACGACAAGGCGGTCTATGCCTCGTTGTCCCCGGCCGGCGCGGTACTGGAGTATCTCGCGCACCTGGAGGGCGAGACCCCGGACGAACTGGTGATGGTGGTTGCCAGCTTGCCGGCCGGCTGCCTGCAGTCGATCGGCCGTGACCTGCCGCAGGACTGGAAGGAGCGGCCATACCGCGGCCATGTGCAGGAAATCGGCGACCGGTGGTGGGCGGACGAGGCGTCGCTGGCGCTCAAGGTCCCCAGTGCGCTGTCCCCGCGCGAGTACAACGTCCTCATCAATCCCCGGCACCCCGACCACGGGCGCCTGGCGGTGCTGTCGCTGGACGCAGTGCACATCGACTCGCGCCTGCGCTACTGATCGTTGTGGGCGTTGCAGTGCAGGCGCCTGCGGCGAACGTGAACGACCACATGCAACTGCGGGATCGCGCGCCCCGTTTTCATTCGTCCCTAACGGCCAAAAGCGCATAAGTATTCCCATGGCCACACTCGAACGACTGAAGGAAAGCCTGGACTCGCTGGAGCGGTTCCTTCCCGCCATGATGTCCACCCAGCCCAACCCGGAAGCGTTCTGGATCACATTCAGCGTGCGCGCCGATCTCATTCGCGAAGGGGCCGGCAGCCACGCCGACTACGTCTGGTCCAGACTGGATGCGATGCTGGCCGGTGCCGGAATGAGCGAGGAGACCCCAAGCCTGCCGGACTATCGGCCACCGATGGGCCGCGCCGAACCCCGCATCGCGCTCACCGAGTCCCTGTAGGAGCGGCTTCAGCCGCGATCCAGTCCCGGACGGAGCTCCACGCAGGCGGGGCTGGCAAAGCCGGCTTTTCGGCTGGCAGCGCCGTGTCCCCCAAACAAGAAGCGCTGGGCTTGGCAGCCCAGCCTACGGTTGTCCGGGGTGGGCGTGGCGCTCCGCGATATCCGCTGACTGACGGACGTTCGCGGGTCGCGGCTGAAGCCGCTCCTACGGGAGAACCGCCAGCCTGCGGGTTGCATGGCGTGGCAGGGCGCTCGGCGATATCTCTATCGGGGCCGTTGTGAAACGTCGCCGGCCGGCTCACGCATTTTTGTTGGCGCGTCGCATCACGCGCTGTTTCTCGCGTGCCCAGTCCCGGTCCTTGTTAGTCTGCCGCTTGTCGTGGGCCTGCTTGCCCTTGGCAAGCGCCAGTTCGATCTTGATCTTGTTGCCTTTCCAGTACAGCGCGGTCGGCACCACGGTGTAGCCGTCGCGTTGGATCCGACCGATCAGGTTGTCGATCTCGCTGCGGTGGAGCAGCAGCTTGCGGGTACGGCGTTCCTCGGTGACCACGTGGGTCGAGGCCGAGATCAGCGGCGTCATCTGCGCGCCGAACAGGAACATCTCGCCGCCGCGGACCACCGCGTAGCTCTCGCCGATGTTGGCGCGCCCGGCGCGGATCGATTTCAGCTCCCAGCCCTGCAGCGCCAGGCCGGCCTCGAAGCGTTCCTCGAGGTGGTAGTCGTGGCGCGCGCGCTTGTTCAGGGCGATCGTGCCGCCGCCGGCACCCTTTCCTTTATCCTTGTCAGCCTTGCCTTTTGCGTTCTTAGCCATCGCACCATTGTCCCTGATCGGGGCGGGTCCGCGATACGGCCGCCTGTTATGCCGACGATCCGACGCTCCGCCCTGGTTGAACACTCCGCTGCGCGCATGTTCGCGCTGGTGAATGATGTCGCGGCGTATCCGCGACGTTTCGAGTGGTGCGATGCCGCGCAGGTGCTGGAGCAGGACGAGCTGCGCATGCGCGCTCGCCTGGACCTCGGCCTCGGCGCGCTGCGCACCTGGTTCACCACCGAGAACACCTTGGCGCCGCCGCACCATATCGACCTGAAGCTGGTCGACGGGCCGTTCCGCAAGCTCAGCGGCCGCTGGCAGTTCCACTCGCTCGACGAGTCCGCCTGCAAGGTGACATTGACGCTGGAGTTCGAGCCGGCGGTGAAGCTGTTCGCGAAGGCATTCACGATCGGGTTCCAGGCCTTGGCCGACCGCATGGTGGACGATTTCGTGCGCGTGGCCGACCACGAGGAAGCATGACCGGACCCATGAGGATCGAGGTGATCCGCGCGTGGCCACAGCGGTCCGAGTCGGTCACGCTGAGCTTGCCGGAAGGTTCGAGCGTGGCCGATGCGGTCGCCGCGGCCGGTCTGGCCGGCGATGCCGGGATCACTGCCTACGCCGTGCACGGCCAGCGAACCGATCCGGCGGCGAGGCTGCGCGATGGCGACCGGGTGGAGCTGCTGCGGCCGCTGCAGGCCGATCCGAAGGATGCGCGGCGGCGCCGGGCGCGCTTGCAAGATTCGAAGCACCGGTAGAGCGGAGCTTGCTCCGCTGCGGCCCTGCCGTATCGCAGCGATAACTGCCTGTGCGACGTTGTATCGTGAATCAGGAGCCGAGCAAGCTCGGCTCTACGGCACTGCTTACCGGCCGCGCGGCGGATCCTTGGCGAGATTGCGGCCGAACTGCCGGACCGACGATTGGGCGATCTGCTCGTCCTGCTCTTGGAAGTACTCGCCTTCCCAGGTCCGGACGGTGTCGCCGTCGAACCACACGGTCAGGTTCTTGACCTCGGTCCGGCCGAGGCGGTCGGTGCGCTGGCTGGCGGTGTAGTCCCAGCGATCGTGATGGAACGGGTCGGCAACCGACGGGGTGCCCAGCAACAATCGCACCTGCTGCTTGCTCATGCCTTCCTGCAACTGGTCGACGTTGGCCTTCTCCAGCAGGTTGCCCTGGTAGATCGGCTGGCGATAGACGATGCCGCAGCCAGCGGTCATCACGGCGACGACAATGAGCAACAGCAGCTTTTGCATGGGTATCCGAGGCAGGTGGAGAACGCGCCGATGATACACTGAAGGTGCAGTCACGCGTCCCGGAAGCGCCTCCGTTCATCCCGTGTTGCCGCATGGTTCCTGCGGTCGATATTGCGGCGAGGGGGCGATGCGAGCCACTGGTGACCTGTAAACGCAGCCCGCAGTAGAGCCCGTAGCACCAGGAGTTGAAATGGAATCCCAGGACCTGCGCAAAGTCGGCCTCAAGGTCACTCACCCGCGGTTGCGCATCCTCGAATTGCTGGAGCAGGCCAAGCCGCGCCACATGACCGCCGAGGACATCTACCGGCTGTTGCTCGACAAGGGCGAGGACATCGGGCTGGCCACGGTGTACCGCGTGCTGACCCAGTTCGAATCGGCCGGCCTGGTGCTCAAGCACAACTTCGAGTCGGGGCAGTCGGTGTACGAGCTCGACCGCGGGCACCACCACGACCACATGGTCGATATCGAGACCGGCAAGATCACCGAATTCGAGAGCGAGGAGATCGAGGTGCTGCAGGCGAAGATCGCCGCCAAGCACGGCTTCGAGATCGAGGACCACTCGCTGGTGCTGTACGTGCGCAAGAAGCGCTGACCTGCGCTGCCATCGTGGCGATGGATGTCGCTGCGCCTGATCCGTCCTGCGGCTACCGACGCGGGACGTTCTTGTAGGAGCGGGCCATGCCCGCGACATGCCCGCGATTGGGAACGACGCGGCGACGTGGATCGCGGGCATGGCCCGCTCCTACAAATACAAAATCAGCTTACGTCGCTGAGCAGGCGCTTGGCCGCGGCCCGCGCCTCGCGGGTGAGTTCCACGCCGCCGAGCATCCGCGCCAGCTCCTCCTGGCGCTGTGGCGCGTCGAGCAGCTGCACCGCGCTCTGGGTGACGCCTTCACTGGCGGCCTTGCTGACCCGGTAGTGCGCATGCCCCTGCGCGGCGACCTGCGCCAGGTGGGTCACGCACAGCACCTGCCGCTTGCTGCCGAGTCCACGCAGTTTCTGCCCGACAATCTCGGCGACGCCGCCGCCGATGCCCGAATCGACCTCGTCGAACACCATCGTCGGCACCGCATCCAGCCCGAGCGCGGCCACCTCGATCGCCAACGAGATGCGTGACAGCTCGCCGCCGGAGGCGACCTTGCGTAGCGGGCGCGGTGGCTGGCCGGGGTTGGCGGCGACCAGGAACTCGACCCGCTCGGCGCCCTGCGGATCCGGGCGGTCGCCATCGATCGATTCGATCTCGATCTCGAAGCGCCCGCCGCCCATACCCAGTTCGGCGATCAGGCCGGTGGTGCTGCCCGACAGGGTCTGTGCAGCCGTGCGCCGGGCGACGCTCAGGATCTCGGCCGCGCTGTGCCAGGCCTGGTGCGCGGCGCTGATTTCGGCATCGAGCTTCTGCAGGCGCAGACCGGCACCGCGCAGGCCCTCCAGTTCGGTGTTCAATGTCTCGCGCTGGGCCGCCAGTTGCTCGGGCTTGACCCGGTGCTTGCGAGCCAGGTCATGGATGCGCCCGAGTCGCTGTTCGATCGTGACCAGCGCCGCGGGGTCCAGGTCGAGGTTGCTGCGCACGCGGTCGAGCAACGCGACGGCTTCGTCGAGCTGGATCGCGGCGGTGTCGAGCATGCCGTCGACATCGCCCAGGCGTGGTTCATGCTCGAGCACGCGCTGCAGGTCGCCGCGCACCTGTTGCAGCGACTTCGACAGCGACGGCCCGTCCTCGCCGCCGAGTCGTGCAAACGCGGCGTCGCAGGCGTCGATCAGGCCGGCGGCATGGGCGTGGCGGCGGTGGTCGGCGTGCAACTGCTCGATCGATTCGGGCTCCAGCGTTTCACGCTCCAGTTCGGCGTACTGGTGCTCCAGCCAGTCGATCCGCTCGGAGACATCGCCTTGAGCTGACAAGCGCTCGCGTTCGCGCAGCAGGCCATTCCAGCGTTGCGCGGCATCGGCGACGGCGGCGCGTTCGCTGTCGGTGCGCCCGAACGCGTCGAGCAAGGCCAACTGGCTGGGCCGCGACAGCAGCGCCTGGTGCTCGTGCTGGCCGTGGATCTCGACCAGCCGCCCGGCCAGCTCGGACAGTTGCCCGACCGTCACCGGGCGTCCGTTGATCCATGCCTTCGAGCCGCCATCGGCGCGGATCACGCGGCGGACCTGGCACAGCGCCCCCTGGCCGGCGTCGTCCTGCTCGTCCAGCTCGTTCTCGCGCAACCAGTCGCGCGCGAACGGCACGTCATCGAGCTTGAAGTCGGCGACCAGTTCGGCGCGCTCGGCACCGTGGCGGACCACGCCGCTGTCCGCGCGCAGGCCCGACAGCAGCCCCAGCGCATCGACCAGCAGCGACTTGCCCGCGCCGGTTTCACCGGAAATCACGGTCAGCCCCGGCCCGAAGCCGAGTTCGGCGGCGCTGACCACGGCAAATTGTTTGAGCGACAGATGGGTAAGCATGCGGCGGCGATTGTGACCGGTGAGCGGGCGAGGGGCCAAGCCCGGCGTTCGAGATGCCCTGTCATGCTGCGCAAAGCCGTCGCCCGGACTGCGACTGGCGCCGCCCGCCGGCCGCAGTCACGCAGCGAGCCGCTTGCGTCTCCTTGCTGCCGGGCTTATATCCACAGCATGAGCCGCAAGCCCGCCGACCCCACCCTCGACCCCCGCGCCCGACAGCTGCTGCGCACGCTGATTGCGCGCTACATCCACAGCGGCGAGCCGGTCGGCTCGCAGACCCTGGCCCGGCATGCGGGCCTGGACGTGAGTCCGGCGACCATCCGCAGCATCCTGGGGGACCTGGAGGAGATCGGGCTGCTCAGCGCCCCGCACGCCTCCGCCGGACGCATCCCGACCGCCCAGGGCTACCGGTTGTTCGTGGATTCGCTGCTGAAGGTGCAGCCGCTGCCGGAGGGCGACATGGCGCGGCTGCGCGACGAGCTCACGGCCGGGTCGGGCACGCAGGCGCTGCTCGGCGGCGCCTCGGAACTGCTGTCGGCGATGACCCGTTTCGTCGGCGTGGTCAGCGTGCCACGGCGCGAGCAGTTCGCGTTCCGGCGGATCGATTTCGTCCCGATCGACGCCCAGCGCGTGCTGGCGATACTGGTGTTCGCCGACAATGAGGTGCAGAACCGCATCATCCAGACCCGCCGCGCGTTCGACGCCGGCGAGCTGGAGCGGGTCGCCAACTACCTCAATACCCATTTCGCCGGACGCTCGGCCGGCGACATACGCATCGCGCTGCTGCATGACCTGAAGTCGGCCCGCAGCGAAATGGAAACGCTGCTGGCGCAGTCGGTCGAACTGGCCGAGCAGGTGCTGATTCCCGGCCACGACGACATGGTGCTGGCCGGCCAGACCCGGCTGATGGGCGTACAGGAGCTGGCCGACCTGGACCGGCTGCGGGAGCTGTTCGAAGCCTTCGCCCGCAAGCGCGAGATCCTGCAGCTGCTCGAACGCACGATCAGCGCGCCGGGTGTGCGCATCTTCATCGGCGAGGAAACCGGGCTGGCGCCGCTGGAGGGCATCTCGCTGGTGACCGCGCCCTATGCCGCCGGCGGCCAGGTGCTGGGCGTGCTCGGGGTCATCGGACCGACCCGCATGGCGTACCAGCGGGTAATCCCGGTGGTGCAGGCCGCGGCCGACGCGCTGGGCGAGGCTCTGGCGCCGGAGCGCTCGGGCTAGGGCGGCTTTGACGCGGATCCAGGAGCGGTTTTGACGCGGATCAACGCGGATCAGAACAGATGAAAAATAGAGATGGCAAGGGGCGCCGGGCGGGCCGAGGACCGGGCCCCGGCTGCCGTCCCTGCGGCGTTGCCCCGACGTTGTTTTGGTCAGACCCGCTCTTATCCGCGTTCGATCCGCGTTGATCCGCGTCAAAAACAGCTCACGCAAGCTTGAAAAGGCCCGACCCGGCCCCATTGCTCGTGCTTGCTACGGACAACGCGCCCAAGCGCGCCAGGATCTGAATCGAGCATGACCACAGAACCCATGAAGGAAGCGGCCGAGCAGGCCGCCGTCGAAAACGAGATGTCCCCGCTGGCCGCGGAGCTCGAAGCCGCCCAGGACGAACTGGCCCGGCTGCGCGCGGATTCGCTGCGCGAGCGGGCCGACCTGGAGAACCAGCGCAAGCGGCTCGAGCGCGAGCGCGACATGGCACGCAAGTTCGCCAACGAGCGCCTGCTGGGGGAGCTGCTGCCGGTCATCGACAGCCTCGAGGCCGGCCTCAACGCCGCCGGAGGCGAGCCCGGCGCACTCCGCGAGGGCATGGAGCTGACCCTGCGCCAGTTGCTCAAGGTGGCCGGGGACAACGGGCTGGTCGCGGTCGATCCCGCCGGGGAGGCGTTCGATCCCGAGCAGCACCAGGCGATGAGCATGGTCGAGAACGCCGAACACGCGCCCGGCCACATCGTGCAGGTCTACCAGAAAGGCTGGCTGCTGAACGACCGCCTGCTGCGCCCCGCGCTGGTGCTGGTGTCAAAGCACGACTGACAGCACCTGCAGGAGCGGCTTCAGCCGCGATCCGGGGGGGCTGGTCGCTCGTGCCGATTGCGGATCGCGGCTGAAGCCGCTCCTACACCAAGGGACGTCCGGGCGGGCGATCCGCCACGCCCCAGGCGGACACAAAGCGGGCACAGATGCTTGAACCCGCAAGCGACGACCCCCAGATAGCGTTCATCGGCGGCACGGCCGCCTTTAATCTTTAAAGATCTCGAGAGGAAGCAACACCATGGGCAAGATCATCGGTATCGATTTGGGCACGACCAACTCGTGCGTCGCGATCATGGAAGGCGGCAAGGCCAAGGTCATCGAGAACGCGGAAGGCGATCGCACCACGCCATCGATCGTCGCGCATACCAAGGACGGCGAGATCCTGGTCGGCGCCTCGGCCAAGCGCCAAGCCGTCACCAATCCAAAGAACACCTTCTACGCGGTGAAGCGCCTGATCGGCCGCAAGTTCACCGACGGCGAAGTGCAGAAGGACCTCGACCTGGTCTCCTACGGCATCGTCGCGCACGACAATGGCGATGCCTGGGTCAAGACCGTCGACGGCAAGGCCATGGCGCCGCAGCAGGTTTCCGCCGAGGTGCTGGCGAAGATGAAGAAGACCGCCGAGGCCTACCTGGGCGAGACGGTCACCGAGGCGGTCATCACCGTGCCGGCCTACTTCAACGACAGCCAGCGACAGGCGACCAAGGACGCCGGCAAGATCGCCGGGCTCGACGTCAAGCGCATCATCAACGAACCCACCGCGGCCGCGCTGGCCTACGGGATGGACAAGAAGGGCGGCGATCGCAAGATCGCGGTCTACGACCTCGGCGGCGGCACCTTCGACGTGTCGATCATCGAGATCGCCTCGATCGACGGCGAGATGCAGGTCGAGGTGCTGGCCACCAACGGCGACACCTTCCTGGGTGGCGAGGACTTCGACAAGCGCGTCATCGACTACCTGGTCGACGAGTTCAACAAGGACCAGGGCATCGACCTGCGCAAGGATCCGCTGGCGCTGCAGCGCCTCAAGGACGCTGCCGAGCGCGCCAAGATCGAGCTCTCGAGCGCGCAGCAGACCGAGGTCAACCTGCCGTACGTGACCGCCGACGCGGCCGGTCCGAAGCACCTGAACATCAAGCTGACCCGCGCCAAGCTCGAATCGCTGGTCGAGGACCTGATCAAGAAGACGATCGAGCCATGCCGCATCGCCCTCAACGATGCCGGCCTGCGCGCCAGCGACATCGCCGAGGTGATCCTGGTCGGCGGCCAGACCCGCATGCCCAAGGTCGGCCAGGCGGTCAGCGAGTTCTTCGGCAAGGAGCCGCGCAAGGACGTCAATCCGGATGAGGCGGTGGCGATTGGCGCCGCGATCCAGGGCGGCGTGCTGGCCGGCGACGTCAAGGACGTGCTGCTGCTGGACGTGACCCCGCTGAGCCTGGGCATCGAAACCCTGGGTGGCGTGTTCACCAAGATCATCGACAAGAACACCACGGTGCCGACCAAGGCCAGCCAGACCTTCTCGACCGCCGAGGACAACCAGTCGGCCGTGACCGTGCACGTGCTGCAGGGTGAGCGCGAACAGGCCCGCTACAACAAGTCGCTGGCGCGCTTCGACCTGGCCGGCATTGATCCGGCGCCGCGCGGCATGCCGCAGGTCGAGGTGTCGTTCGACATCGACGCCAACGGCATCGTGCACGTGACCGCCAAGGACAAGAAGACCGGCAAGGAACAGAAGGTCGAGATCAAGGCCGGCTCGGGCCTGTCGGAGGAGGAGATCCAGAAGATGGTCGCCGACGCCGAGGCCAACCGCGAGGAAGACCTGAAGTTCCACGAACTGGTACAGGCCCGCAACCAGGCCGACGGGCTGATCCACATGGCCCGCAGCACGATCAAGGAGCACGGCGAGAAGCTGCCGGGCGACGCGATCGGCGCCGCCGAGTCGGCCATCGGCGAGCTCGAGACGGCGATGAAGGGTGACGACAAGACCCAGATCGAGGGCAAGTCGAAGGCGCTGGAAGAGGCCTCGCAGGCGTTGTTCGCCGCGGTGTCGGCGCAGCAGCCCGGTCCGGAAGCGGCCGATTCCAATGCCGACGCAGATGCCGGCGCCGGCAAGGCCGCCGACGACGTGGTCGATGCCGAGTTCACCGAGGTCAAGGAAGACGAGAAGAAGTAATAGCCGGGACTCGGGACTCGGGACTCTGGACTCGGCGGACAGCCGCCGGTCCCGTTGCGTTCCGGTCCTGCCACCCGGTTTTCTGATGGAGCTAGCGCCTTGAAAGACGATGTGTGCCTGTACTCGAGTCCCGAGTCCCGAGTCCCGAGTCCCGCGAGATGACGAAACGTGACTACTACGAAGTCCTGGGCGTGGCCCGCAACGCCGGCGACGATGAGCTGAAGAAGGCTTACCGCCGTTCCGCGATGAAGCACCACCCGGACCGCAACCCGGGCGATGCGGCAGCGCTGGAGGCGTTCAAGGAATGCAAGGAGGCCTACGAGGTGCTCGCCGATCCCAATCGGCGTCGCGCCTATGACCAGCACGGCCATGCCGCATTCGAGCACGGCATGGGTGGCGGCGCGGGTGGCGCCGGATACGCAGACATGGGCGACATCTTTGGCGATATCTTCGGCAATATCTTTGGCGGGGGCGGCGGTGCGCGTGGGCCGCGGCGCGGTGCCGACATCGGTTACGTCATGGAGATATCGCTCGAGGAAGCCGTCGGCGGCATCGAGAAGCAGATCGAGATCCCCACGCTCGACGAATGCGACAGCTGCAACGGCAGTGGCTCGGCCGACGGCAAGCTCGACACCTGCACCACCTGTCACGGCCGGGGCCAGGTTCGGTTCCAGCGCGGCATCTTCTCCATGCAGCAGGCGTGTCCGCACTGCGGCGGCCGCGGCCAGAGCATCAGCAATCCGTGCGGCGATTGTCACGGGCAGGGCCGCATAGAGTCCAACAAGACCCTGCAGGTCAAGATTCCCGCCGGCGTCGACAATGGCGACCGCATCCGCCTGACGGGCGAGGGCGAGGCCGGTCCGGCCGGCTCGCCGCCGGGCGACCTGTACGTCGACGTGCGTGTGCGCGAGCACGAGATCTTCCAGCGCGACGGCGACGACCTGCACTGCGACGTGCCGATTCGGATCTCGCAGGCGGCGCTGGGCGACACCATCCGCGTGCCGACCCTCGGCGGCGAGGTGGAATTGCGCGTGCCCTTCGAGACCCAGACCGGCAAGGTGTTCCGCCTGCGCGACCAGGGCGTGCGATCGGTGCGCAGCCGCAAGCCGGGCGACCTGTACTGCCGGGCCGTGGTGGAAACCCCGGTCAACCTGACCACCGAGCAGCGCGAGCTGCTGGCGAAGTTCGAGGAGACTTTCAGCGGCGAAGGCGCATCGCGCAAGCATTCGCCGCGGTCCTCGACCTTCATCGATGGGGTCAAGGGTTTCTGGGACCGGATGACTTCCTGACTTGGGCGGGAGCGTTTGGGTCCGCAAAGGACGCGAAAGGCGCAAAGGAAAGCGTAAAACAACAAAATGGCAATCGACCACGCCGCCGGCCCTGCCGGCGGGGGCACGCGGCGCGCATTCCGCGTTCGCTCGCCAGGCGTGCCCTTCGCGGGAATGACGGCTGCTGGTTCACGCCAGGGCGTCGCGGTAGGGCATGGAAGGAACTGGCGCTTGTCGCTCCGTGTCGGCGCGATTAGCCTGCGCACATGAACAGATCATCTGCCGCGCGGCCCCGCGTCCTGATCCACGGCGCGTCCGGCCGAATGGGACAAGCGCTTCTGCGGCTGGCATCCGGACGCGACGATCTCGATATCGTCGCCGCCGTATCGCGTTCGCAGCCTGCGCAGCGGGTGGTCGAGGGCGTGCCGTATTTCGCCGTAGCCGAATTGCATGGCGTGCCGGCGTTCGACGTCGCGATCGACTTCAGCCTGCCGCAGGGGTTCGGCGCCATCCTGGCGCTGTGTGTCGAGCGCGGGGCCGGACTGGTGTCGGGCACCACCGGACTGGAGCCGCCGCATCGCGAGGCGCTCGACGCCGCATCGCAGCGCATCGCGGTGCTGTGGGCCTCCAACTTCAGTCTCGGCGTGGCGGTGCTCAGTGAGCTGGTCGAACGCGCCGCCGCCGCCTTGCCGCGCTGGGATTGCAACATCATCGAGTCGCACCATGTGCACAAGCAGGACGCGCCGTCCGGTACCGCACTGGCACTCGGTGCCCGTGCCGAGCAGAGCGGGGTAGAGCCGCGATATGCCGCATTGCGTGCCGGCGACATCGTCGGCGAACACACCGTGCAGTTCACCGGCCTGGGCGAGCGCATCGAGTTGATCCACAGGGCCACCAACCGCGACATCTTTGCCCGCGGCGCGCTGCATGCCGCCAGCCGACTGGCCGCCCGGAGCGCAGGCGCTTACCGGCTGAGCGAGTTGTTCCTGCCGCCGGTCGAGTCGAAAGCGCTGTAGGAGCGGCTTCAGCCGCGATCCTGGAGTTGGCGCCAAGATGGATTCCCGGCTCGCGGCTGAAGCCGCTCCTACAAAGTCCTGGTGCAGTTTTTCCCGCTGTCGCGTGAACAAGACGCTGGCGCCGGCCCGTCTTCATCGCTAGAATTCTCGTTCGCCTGAACTCCATTTCGGACCGGTCCCGCACCGTGTCCGCGCTTTGCTGCAGCCGGAATTCCACAAAGTTCCGTTTTGCGCTGCGGTAGGTGGAGTCAGCATTCCCTGGCAGCCAAGGCGATCGTCGTGACCCAATCCGCAATCCTCGCGCTCGAAGACGGCACCATCTTCGAGGGCGTTTCCGTAGGCGCGCCCGGCCTTTCGGTCGGTGAAGTGGTGTTCAACACGGCGATCACCGGTTACCAGGAAATCCTGACCGATCCGTCGTACGCGCGCCAACTGGTGACGCTGACCTACCCCCACGTCGGCAACACCGGCATCACGCCGCAGGACGATGAGGCCGGCCAGGTCTGGGCGGCCGGCCTGATCGTGCGCAACGTGCCGCGCCGCCCGAGCAGCTGGCGCAGCCAGATCGCGCTGCCCGACTGGCTGAAGGCGGGTGGCGTGGTCGCCATTGCCGACATTGACACCCGCAAGCTCACGCGCCTGCTGCGCGATCGCGGCGCGCAGAACGGCGCGCTGATGGCCGCGGCTCCCGGTGAAGCCCCCGATGCCGACCGCGCGCTGGAAGCCGCGCGCAAGTTCGCCGGTCTGAAAGGCATGGACCTGGCCCAGGACGTCTGCACCGGCGAGAGCTACGAATGGCGCGACGGCCAACTCGATCTCGACAGCAACCTGTTCGCCCAGGCCGACGCGAAGTGCCACGTCGTCGCCTACGACTTTGGTTGCAAGCTCAACATCCTGCGCATGCTGGCCGAGCGCGGCTGCCGCGTGACCGTGGTGCCGGCGCGGACATCGGCCGCCGAGGTGCTGGCGCTCAAGCCCGACGGCGTATTCCTGTCCAACGGTCCGGGCGATCCGGAGCCCTGCGACTACGCCATCCTCGCCACCCGCGAGTTCATCGCCCGCAAGCTGCCGACCTTCGGCATCTGCCTGGGCCACCAGCTGCTCGGCCTGGCCGCGGGCGCCAGCACCATCAAGATGAAGTTCGGCCACCACGGCGCCAACCACCCGGTGCAGGACCTGGATGGCAACAAGGTGATGATCACCAGCCAGAACCACGGCTTCGCGGTCGACGAGGCCACGCTGCCGGCCAACGTGCGCGTGACCCATCGCTCGCTGTTCGACGGTTCCAACCAGGGCATCGAGCTGACCGACGCCCCGGCCTTCAGTTTCCAAGGCCATCCCGAAGCCAGTCCCGGGCCGCACGATGTGGCGCCGCTGTTCGACCGGTTTGTCGCGCTGATGCGGGACCGGGGGCCCGGGACCCGGGACCCGGGAAAAGCGGCGTGAGTCCGTCGCACTTCCGTGAACTCGAAGTCTGGAATCTGGCGATGAGCTTGGCGAAGGTCAGCTATCAGGTGACAGCGAGCTTTCCGAAAGACGAACGCTTCGGCTTGTCATCGCAGATCCAGCGTGCAGCCGTTTCGATCCCATCGAACATCGCGGAAGGAAATGCACGTTCCTCCACTCGGGACTATGCACGTTTCGTTTCGATCGCGTGCGGCTCGACGGCTGAGCTTCAAACGCAGTTGTTGCTGGCGATCGAGCTGAACCTCGGTAACGCCGAATCGATTCAGAACGCGCTGGATATCTGGGAGTGCGCGAGCAAGATGCTGCGTCGCCTCCACCAAGCCCTATCAATCAAGTCCGAGTCCGGGTCCCCGGTCCCGGATCCCCGGTCCCGGAGTTAAAGCCATGCCCAAACGCACCGACATCAAGACCGTCCTGATCATCGGCGCCGGCCCGATCGTGATCGGCCAGGCCTGCGAGTTCGACTACTCCGGCGCGCAGGCGTGCAAGGCGCTGCGTGACGAGGGGTATCGCGTGGTGCTGGTCAACAGCAATCCGGCGACGATCATGACCGACCCGGAAATGGCCGATGCGGTCTACATCGAGCCGATCAACTGGCAGACCGTCGAGAAGGTCATCGCCAAGGAAAAGCCCGACGCGCTGTTGCCGACCATGGGCGGGCAGACGGCCCTCAATTGCGCGCTCGACCTGGCCGACCACGGCGTGCTGGAGAAGTACGGCGTCGAGCTGATCGGCGCTTCGCGCGATGCGATCCGCATGGCGGAGGATCGCGAGCTGTTCCGGGTGGCGATGGCCGAAATCGGCCTGGAGTGCCCGAAGGCGGCGGTCGCCAGGACATTCGAGCAGGCTGTCGAGATCCAGGCCACGGTCGGGTTCCCGACCATCATCCGTCCGTCGTTCACCCTTGGTGGCAGTGGCGGCGGCATCGCCTACAACCGCGAGGAATTCGAGGAGATCGTCAAGGGCGGACTGGAGCTGTCGCCGACCAGCGAGGTGCTGGTCGAGGAGTCGGTACTGGGCTGGAAGGAGTTCGAGATGGAGGTGGTCCGCGACACCGCGGACAACTGCATCATCGTGTGCTCGATCGAGAACTTCGACGCCATGGGCGTGCACACCGGCGATTCGATCACCGTCGCCCCGGCGCAGACCCTGACCGACAAGGAGTACCAGCGCCTGCGCGATGCCTCCATTGCGGTGCTGCGCAAGATCGGCGTCGACACCGGCGGCTCCAACGTGCAGTTCGGCATCAATGCCTCGACCGGGCGCGTGGTGGTGATCGAGATGAACCCGCGCGTGTCGCGTTCCTCGGCGCTGGCATCCAAGGCGACCGGTTTCCCGATTGCCAAGGTCGCCGCCAAGCTGGCGGTCGGTTATACCCTTGACGAACTGCGCAACGAGATCACCGGCGGCGCCACGCCGGCTTCGTTCGAGCCGACGATCGATTACGTCGTGACCAAGATCCCGCGGTTCGCGTTCGAGAAATTCCCGGCGGCCGACTCGCGCCTGACCACGCAGATGAAGTCGGTCGGCGAGGTCATGGCAATGGGGCGCACCTTCCAGGAATCGCTGCAGAAAGCCTTGCGCGGGCTGGAGACCGGCAAGGTCGGGCTCGACCCGACCGGGCTGGACCTGGGCAATGCCGACGATCTGGTCAAGCTCAGACGCGAGGTCAAGGAGCCCGGCCCGGAGCGCATGTTCTACATCGGCGACGCGTTCCGCGCCGGCATGAGCGTGGAGGAGGTTCACGCGCTGTCGTTCGTCGACCCGTGGTTCCTCGACCAGATCGAGGAGCTCGTCGCGACCGAATCCGAGGTGGCCGACGCCGGACTGGGTGCGCTCGATGCCCGGCGCATGCGCGCGCTCAAGCGCATGGGGTTCTCCGATGCTCGCCTGGCCCAGCTCACCGGCACCGACGAAACCGCGGTGCGCACGCTGCGTCGCGCGTTCGGCGTGCGGCCGGTGTACAAGCGGGTGGATTCCTGCGCGGCCGAGTTCGCCACCGACACCGCCTATCTGTATTCGACCTATGAGGACGAGTGCGAAGCCAATCCGACCACGCGCGACAAGATCATGGTGCTCGGCGGCGGGCCCAACCGCATCGGCCAGGGCATCGAGTTCGACTACTGCTGCGTGCATGCCGCGCTCGCGCTGCGCGAGGACGGCTTCGAGACCATCATGGTCAACTGCAATCCGGAGACCGTGTCGACCGATTACGACACCTCCGACCGGCTGTATTTCGAGCCGCTGACGCTGGAGGACGTGCTCGAGATCGTCGACCTGGAGAAACCCAAGGGCGTGATTGTGCAGTACGGCGGCCAGACCCCGTTGAAGCTGGCGCAGGCGCTGGAAGCCAACGGCGTGCCGATCATCGGCACTTCGCCCGACTCGATCGACCTGGCCGAGGACCGCGAGCGTTTCCAGAAGCTGGTGGAGAAGCTCGGCCTGGCGCAGCCGGCCAACCGCACCGCGCGAAACCACGACGAAGCCCTCGCGCACGCCGGGCAGATCGGCTACCCGCTGGTGGTGCGTCCGAGCTACGTGCTCGGCGGCCGCGCGATGGAAGTGGTGCACTCCGACGCCGACCTGTCGCGCTACATCCGCGACGCGGTGAAGGTGTCCAATGACTCGCCGGTGCTGCTGGACCGGTTCCTCGACAACGCGGTCGAAGTCGACATCGACGTGATCGCCGACAAGGACGGCAACGTGCTGATCGGCGGGGTGATGGAGCATATCGAGGAGGCCGGCGTGCACTCTGGTGACTCGTCGTGCTCGCTGCCGCCGTATTCGTTGTCGGCGCAGACCCAGGCCAACCTGCGCGAGCAGGTGGTGGCGCTGGCCAAGGCACTGAACGTGGTCGGCCTGATGAACACCCAGTTCGCGGTGCAGATCGACGAGAACGGCGAGGACCGGATCTTCCTGCTCGAGGTCAACCCGCGTGCCTCGCGCACCGTGCCGTTCGTGTCCAAGGCCACCGGCATGCCGCTGGCCAAGATCGCCGCACGCTGCATGGCCGGCAAGACGCTGGCCGAGCAGGGCGCGACCACCGAAATCATTCCGCACTACTACTCGGTGAAGGAAGCGATCTTCCCGTTCGCCAAATTCCAGGGGGTCGACCCGATCCTCGGGCCGGAGATGCGCTCGACCGGCGAGGTGATGGGCGTGGGTCGAAACTTCGGCGCGGCGTTCGCACGCGCGCAGGAAGCCGGTGGCGTGCGCAAGCTGCCCGAGTCCGGCAAGGTCTTCATCTCGGTGCGAGATCCCGACAAGCAGCGCGTGCTGCCGGTCGCACGGCAGCTGATCGAACGCGGCTACACCCTGGTCGCGACGCGCGGCACCAGCGGCTTCCTACGCGGGCAGGGGCTGGACTGCGAAACGATCAACAAGGTCGCCGAAGGCCGGCCGCACATCGTCGACCTGATCAAGAACGACGAAATCGTCTACATCGTCAACACCACCGAAGGCCGCCAGGCGATTTCGGACTCGTTCTCGATCCGTCGCGAGGCCCTGCAGCACCGGGTGACGTACTCGACCACCATCGCCGGCGCGCGTGCGCTGCTGCACTCGCTCGAGTACCGCGGCACCGGCCCGGTGTGGTCGCTGCAGGAGTTGCATGCGGAGCTCGGCGGCGCCACTTTGTAGGAGCGGCTTCAGCCGCGATTGTAGGGCCGGCCTTAGCCGCGATCGGAAGCCGGATGGAAGACCGATTTCCGGATCGCGGCTAAAGCCGCTCCTACAAGAGCCGCTGCTCTCGATGCCCGCCGACGGTTGATTATCCCGCCACTCCGGGCACAATCGAGCTCGAGGCGCACCACCATTCCAGAACCCACGCCGCTCCATGCCGGCACCCAGGATTCCACCATGCAAGCACCGCTCACCACCAAGGGCGCGCAGCGTCTGCGCGCTGAACTCGAAGAACTCAAGTCGGTCAAGCGGCCTGCGGTGATCAGTGCGATTGCCGAGGCGCGCGCGCATGGCGACCTCAAGGAGAATGCCGAGTACCACGCCGCCCGCGAGCAGCAGGGCTTCATCGAGGGGCGGATCAAGCAACTCGAGGCCGAGTTGTCGCATGCCCAGGTCATCGACATCTCCGCGCTTAACGCCGGCTCGCGCATCGTGTTCGGCGCGACGGTCGAACTGGCCGATGCCGAAACCGACGAGGAGAAAACCTACCAGATCGTCGGCGACCTGGAGGCCGACATCAAGCACGGGCAGATCGCGATCTCATCGCCGGTGGCGCGTGCGCTGATCGGCAAGCACGAAGGCGACAGCGTCACCATCGCGGCGCCCGGCGGCACCCGGGAATTCGACATCGTCGGCGTCCGCTACGACGCCTGAGCCGATGGCAACGGCCACACTGCTGCTGCCCGCGCGGGGCCGTTTTGGCGGGCAGCTGCTGCCCGAAGCACTGGGCAGGCGCCTGGGCCGCGCGGATCGACGCGTGGGCAAGGGCGCGCAACTGGCCCGCGTGTTCGACCTGCTGCCACGCGGCTGGCCGGTGGCCGCAGCGACGCGCCAGCGCGATGCCGGTGATGCCGGACAGGACGCATGGCTGCGCGCCGATCCAGCGTACGTGCGGCCCGACATCAACGGCGCGCGCCTGCTCGCCCATGGCGACGCGCTGTCGCTGACCGACGAGGACACCGCGGCCTTCCTGCCGGCGCTGAAGCCGTTGTTCGGCGACGCCGGGTTTCCGATCGACGCACCGACGCCGTCGCGCTGGTACCTGCGCCTGCCCGCGGGTGCGAAGCTGCCGTCCTTCACCAGCCCGGCCGATGCGCTGGGCGCGGACCTGTTGGATCAACTGCCTGGCAGCGGCGAGCAGGACAGCCCCGAGGGTCGCCGCTGGCGCGCCCTGCTCAGCGAAGCGCAGGTGGTGCTGCACAACCATTCGCGCAACGCTCAACGCGCGGCGGAGGGCCTGGCGCCGGTCAACTCGGTGTGGTTCTGGGGCGCGGGCGTGCTGCCCGATCACGTGCGCACGAGCTTCAGCGAGATATGCAGCGATGATGAGGCGATGCGGGCATTCGCGGACTTGGCCGGCATTGCCTCTTCGCCGCTCCCCGACGCTTGGCAAGCCGGCGGTGGCGACCGTCTGATCGACCTGCGCCACGGCCGCGGCCTGGCCGTACTCGACCGCGACTGGATGGCGCCGGCCCTGCGCGACCTGGACGTCGGCGCGCTGGAGCGGCTAACGCTGGATTTTGCCGACGGCATGCGTTTCGAGGTGGCCATCCGGCAACGCTGGCGCTTCTGGCGGCGGCCGGTCGGCACCTTCGACCCATGAAGCCGGTCGCGCAGTTGCGCCGGCGCATCACCGGAGATGCCGGCGCCTGGCCCGAGCACGTCCTGCCATTATTGCGCCGGCTGTATGCCGCCCGCGGCGCGCTGGACGTCGAGCAGGCGCAGCCGCGGCTGGCCCATCTGCTGCCGCCCGACACCCTCGGCGGTCTCGACGCTGCGACCACCCTGCTGGCCGACGCCATCGCGGATGACCGGCACATCGTGGTGGTGGGCGACTTCGACTGTGACGGCGCCACCGCGTGCGCGGTCGGCGTGCGCGGCCTGCGGATGCTGGGCGCGCGGCGGGTCTCGCATGCGGTGCCCAACCGCATGGTGCATGGCTACGGATTGTCGCCGGCACTGGTGGAAGAACTTGCCGCACTGAAACCCGACTTGCTGGTGACCGTGGACCACGGCATCGCCTGCCATGCCGGCGTCACGGCGGCCAAGGCGCGCGGCTGGCAAGTGCTGGTCACCGACCACCACCTGCCCGGCGACGGGTTGCCGCCGGCCGATGCGATCGTCGATCCGAACCTGCCCGGTGATGCGTTCCCCAGCAAGGCGCTGGCTGGCGTCGGAGTCATGTTCTACGTGCTGCTTGCGTTGCGTCGGCGCCTGCGTGAGCAGGGTGCCTTCACCGGGGCGGAGCCCGACCTTGCGACCTTGCTGGACCTGGTCGCGGTGGGCACCGTGGCCGATCTGGTCGCTCTGGACGCCAACAACCGGGCGCTGGTGGCCGCCGGCCTGCGCCGGATACGCAGCGGACAGGGCTGCGCCGGCCTGCGCGCGTTGATCGAGGTCGCGCAGCGCGATCCGCGCCGGCTCACCGCCAGCGACATCGGCTTCGCGATCGCGCCGCGTCTGAACGCGGCCGGCCGGCTCGAAGACATGGCGCTCGGCATCGAGTGCCTGCTGACCGACGACATCCATCAGGCGCGCGACATCGCCGCGACCCTCAACGAGATCAACGGCGAGCGCCGCGCCGTGCAGCAGCAGATGACCGACGAGGCCGAGGCCGCGCTCGCCCGGGTGAGCCTGCTCGACGGCGGCGCGACTCCGGTCGCGGTCTGTCTGTTCGACGCGGACTGGCACCCCGGCGTGATCGGCCTGGTCGCCTCGAAGATCAAGGAGCGCCTGCACCGCCCGGTCGTCGCGTTTGCACCGGGCGAACCCGGCGGTTCGCTGCTGCGGGGGTCGGGGCGTTCGATTCCCGGCTTCCACATCCGCGATGCGCTGGCCGAGGTGGCCGCGTGCCACCCGGGGCTGATCGACCGGTTCGGCGGCCATGCGATGGCCGCGGGCATGTCGCTGCGGATCGAGGCGTTCGCCGATTTCCAGCAGGCGTTCCAGGGCTGCGCAGCAAGGCGGTTGACCGCGGAGCTGCTGCAGGCCGATGTGCTCAGCGACGGTGAACTCCTGGCGGAGGAATTTTGCCGCCCCAGTGCCGAGGCGCTGCGCGACGGCGGGCCGTGGGGGCAGGGCTTTCCCGAGCCCCAGTTCGACGGTGAGTTCGACGTGCTGGCCACGCGCGTGGTCGGAGGTCGCCACCTCAAGCTGGAGCTCGGTCACGCCGGATTGCGCCTGAACGCGATCCATTTCGGCGGCGGGGAGGGCGAGGCGCCAGCCGGGCGCGTCCGCATCGCCTACCGGCTGGAACCAGACGACTACCGCGGCGGCGATGCCATCCAGTTGGTGGTCACCCATCGCGAACCGGCCTGACCGCGCTTTGGTAGGAGCGGCTTCAGCCGCGATCGGATTGACAGTCGCCCGTGCCAGCTCCGGATCGCGGCTGAAGCCGCTCCTACGACCGGACCAATCCAGGCCGACAGAAGGGTGGGGGCGACTGGTAGAATCGCCGGTCATCTTTTCTCCACAGAACCACGGACATGATCGAACTCAATCCCGTCCGCCAGCGCATCGCCGACCTGCAGGGCCGGCTGGAAGCGCTCAGGGGGTATCTTTGACTACGACGGCAAAGTCGAACGTCTCGAAGAAGTAAACCGCGAGCTGGAGAACCCGGACATCTGGAACGATGCCGAGCGCGCGCAGGGACTCGGCCGCGAGCGCGCCTCCCTGGAGAAGGTCGTACTGGGCAGCCGCCGACTGACCGACGGGCTGGCCGGCGCGCTGGAGCTGCTCGAACTGGCGGAGATGGAGGACGACGAGTCGACCGCGCAGTCCGTGGTCGAGGACGTCGACAGCCTCGCCGCGGACGTCGAGGAGCTCGAATTCCAGCGCATGTTCTCCGGCAAGATGGATGCCGCTTCGGCATTCGTCGACATCCAGGCCGGCGCCGGCGGCACCGAGGCGCAGGACTGGGCCGAGATGCTGCTGCGCATGTACCTGCGCTGGGCCGAGTCGCGCGGCTGGAAGGCCGAGCTGATGGAAGCCAGCGGCGGCGACGTGGCGGGCATCAAGTCGGCGACCTTCCGGGTCGAGGGCGATTTCGCCTACGGCTGGCTCAAGACCGAGACCGGCGTGCACAGGCTGGTGCGCAAGTCGCCGTTCGACTCCGACAACCGCCGCCATACCAGTTTCACCTCGGTGTTCGTGTCGCCGGAAGTGGACGACAAGATCGACATCGAGATCAATCCCGCCGACCTCAGGACCGACGTGTACCGCTCCTCCGGTGCCGGCGGCCAGCACGTCAACAAGACCGAATCGGCCGTGCGCATCACCCACGTGCCCACCAACATAGTGGTGGCCTGCCAGAACGGACGCAGCCAGCACGCCAACCGCGACACCGCGATGAAGATGCTGGCCGCCAAGCTGTACGAGCTCGAGATCCAGAAGCGCAACGCCGAGCGCGACGCGCTGGAGGCGACCAAATCCGACATCGGTTGGGGCAGCCAGATCCGCAACTACGTGCTCGACCAGAGCCGGATCAAGGACCTGCGCACCGGCGTCGAACGCAGCGATACGCAGAAGGTGCTCGATGGCGATCTTGACGAGTTCGTCGAGGCGAGTCTGAAAGCCGGCCTCGAAGTCGGCTCGAAACGCAGCGACGCAACGTAATTCCCTCCTCCGTGGGAGCGGCTTCAGCCGCGATCGGATCGACGATCGCCCGCGCCGGTTCCAGATAGCCGCTCCTACAAAAGCCCCAAGCCAGCCGCCATGTGGTTTCCTGTAGGAGCGGCTTCAGCCGCGATCGGATGATCGGTCGCCCGCTCCGGTTCCCGATCGCGGCTGAAGCCGCTCCTACATACGTCCACGCCATCGACACGACCATGACCGACACCCCGATTCCGACGCCCCACGACGAAAACAAGCTGATCGCCGAGCGTCGCGCCAAACTCACCGCGCTGCGCGGGCAGGGCATCGCCTACCCGAACGACTTCCGCCGCGGCGATTTCGCCGGCGATCTGCAGGCCGAATATGCCGACGCCGAGCAGTGGACGGCCGAGGCGCTGGACGCGCGGTCGCACCGCGTCGCCGTCGCCGGCCGCATCCTGCTGAAGCGGGTGATGGGCAAGGCCAGCTTCGTGCAGGTGCAGGACGAGTCCGGTCGGCTGCAGCTGTTCCTCCAGGCTAATGCGCTGGACGATACCTACGAGGCGTTCAAGGGCTGGGATGTCGGCGACATCGTCGGCGCCGAGGGCGTGCTCACGCGCACCCGCACCGGCGAGTTGTCGGTCAGGGTCGAGGCCTTGCGCCTGCTGACCAAATCGTTGCGCCCGTTGCCGGACAAGTTCCATGGGCTGGCCGATGTGGAGCAGCGCTATCGCCAGCGCTACGTCGACCTGATCGTCTCGTCCGAGGCGCGCGAGGTATTCGTCAAGCGCAGCAGGATCATCCGGGCGATGCGCGAATGGCTCGACAGTCGGCGCTTCCTCGAAGTCGAGACGCCGATGATGCATTACATCCCTGGCGGCGCCGCGGCCAAGCCCTTCGTGACCCACCACAACGCGCTCGACCTGGAGTTGTACCTGCGCGTCGCGCCGGAGCTGTACCTCAAGCGCCTGGTCGTGGGCGGACTTGAGCGGGTTTACGAGATCAACCGCAACTTCCGCAACGAGGGCGTGTCGACCCGGCACAACCCCGAATTCACCATGCTCGAGTTGTACGAGGCCTACGCCACGTACACCGAGATCATGGACCTGACCGAAGGGGTGATCCGCGACATCGCCCAGTCGGTGCTCGGTACCACCTCGCTGGAGTGGGAGGGTCAGCGGATCGATCTTGGCCCCGCGTTCCGGCGCTGGTCGATGACCGATGCGGTGCTGGAACACAATCCGGAGATCCAGCGCGCGCAACTGCGCGACCTTGAGGCGATGCGCGGCCATTGCGAGCGACTGGGCATCCCGGTCAGGAAGGGCTACGGCTGGGGCAAGCTACTGCTGGAGATTTTCGAAAAGACTGTCGAGGACACGCTGATCCAGCCGACATTCATCACGGACCATCCGGTCGAGGTCAGTCCGCTGGCGCGCGCGTGCGATCGCGACCCGGAGCTGACCGACCGTTTCGAGCTGTTCATCGGCGGCAAGGAGCTGGCGAACGGCTTCTCCGAGCTCAACGACCCCGAGGACCAGGCCGCGCGCTTTCAGGCCCAGGTCGATGCGAAGGAGGGCGGCGACGACGAGGCGATGCACTTCGATGCCGACTACATCCGTGCGCTCGAGGTCGGCCTGGCGCCGACCGGCGGGCTGGGGATCGGCATCGACCGGTTGGTGATGCTGATGACCGACTCGGCCTCGATCCGTGACGTGTTGTTGTTCCCTTACATGCGTCCCGAGGCGCATCCCTGAGACGAGGGACACATTTCATGCCAAAGGATTGGCCGCCCTGGCCGCTATCGAAAATGGTGGCTGTCAGAACAGCGCCCGCGGGGTATGCTCGAATTCGTTGCCACCACGGCGGTGGCGTAAACAGCAGGTGCTGGCATGAACGTAGTCATCGTCGATGACCAGACTTCAGCGCGCACGATGCTGCGCCACATCATCGAGGACATCGGGCCGGAACTGGCGGTGCACGATTTCGGCGAGTCCGAAACCGGCCTGGCCTGGTGCGAATCCCACCAGCCCGACCTGCTGCTGCTCGATTACCGGATGCCGGGGATCGATGGGCTCGAGTTCGCGCGCCGGTTCCGCCGCCGGCCGCTGCATCGCGACATCCCGATCATCCTGGTGACCGTGGTCGGTGACGAACCGGTACGCCAGGCCGCACTCGATGCCGGCGTGATCGATTTCCTGGTCAAGCCGGTGCGCCCCCGCGAGTTGCGGGCGAGGTGCCGCAACCTGCTGCAGCTGCGCCAGCAATCCGAAAGCGTCAAGCAGCGGGCGCTGTCGCTCGAGCAGCGCCTGCTGTCGAGCATGCACGAGGTCGAGGAGCGCGAGCGCGAGACGCTCTCGCGGCTGGCCCGCGCGATTGAATATCGCGACACCGGCACCAGCGTGTACCTGGAGCGCATGACGCGCGTGGCGGGCCTGATCGCCGAGCATCTGGGCCTGTTCGAGGACGAGGTGCGGATGATCGAGCTGGCCGCCCCGCTGCACGATATCGGCAAGATCGCGATCCCCGACGCAGTGCTGATGAAGCCGGGCCCGCTGACGGCCGAGGAGACCGCGATCATGCGACGGCATCCGCGGATCGGGCACGAGCTGCTCGATGGCAGCCAGAACCGCTTCGTGCAGGCGGGGGCGCTCATCGCGTTGCGCCACCACGAGCGCTACGACGGCAGCGGTTATCCCGATGGCCTGGCCGGCGAGGACATCCCGCTGGAAGCGCGGATCGTGGCGGTGGCGGATGTGTTCGACGCGCTGATCTCGCCGCGGCCCTACAAGCCTGCGTGGGACCTGGAGGCGACCCTGGATTACCTCTACGCCCAGCGCGGACGCCTGTTCGACCCGCGCTGCGTCGATGCCCTGGTGCGCAGCCGTGCACGTCTGGAGGACATCTGCGCGCGCTATTCCGCTGGATCGGTCCGTCCTGGGCTGGAGTAAGCCGATGAGCACTCTGCGTTCGTGGCTGGAAGCACGACTGTCGCATCGCCCAGATAGCGAGCATGCGCAGAACTTCATCCGCCTCGCCATCACCGGCCTGTTCTCGATTTACATGGGCTGGCGCTATTTCGACCAGGGGGTGGCGGGCGCGCTGCCGGTCACCGGCCTGATCCTGCTCGGTGAGTTGCTGGTGTCGCTGTGCCTTTTCGCAGCGATCCTGTTGCGTCCAGGCGTATCGCACGTGCGTCGCTGGATTGGCATGTTGACCGATTACGCCGCGATGGGCGCGATCCTCTGCATCGAAGGAGGACCCGCCTCACCGCTGTATGCCGTCTACCTGTGGGTCACCATCGGCAACGGCATGCGGTACGGCAGCGGCTACCTGCGCGCCGCCACGGCCCTGGCGACGCTTTCGTTTCTGGTGGCAATCCTGATCACGCCTTATTGGCAGGCCAACCCGCACCTGGCATGGGGCCTCCTGATCGGTCTGGCCGCGGTACCGCTCTATTTCGACTCGCTGCTCAACGCGTTGACCCATGCCGTGGAAGAGTCACGGCGCGCCAACCTGGCCAAAAGCCACTTCTTGGCCAACATGAGCCACGAGTTCCGCACTCCGCTCAACGGCCTGGCCGGCATGTCCGAGCTGTTGGCCACCACGCGCCTGGATTCGGAACAGCGCGACTGCGTCAATACCATCCAGGCTTCCACCCGCAGTCTCCTCGCGCTGGTCGAGGACGTCCTGGACATCTCCGCGATCGAGGCCGGCAAGCTCAAGCTGCACCCGGTGGAGTTCTCGCCGCGCGAGCTGGTCGAGGGCGTGAATCTGATCCTTCAGCCGCAGGCGCGGGCCAAGCAGTTGCGTTACGAATCCGCGGTTGCGCAGGACGTGCCGCAGAACCTGCGTGGTGATCTCGTACATCTTCGCCAGGTGCTGATCAATCTGGCCGGAAATGCAGTCAAGTTCACCGACCAGGGGTCGGTGCGGCTGGAGGTGGAGGTCGTTGGCGAATCCAGCGCGGCTGTGCGGCTGCGTTTCACCTTCACCGACACCGGCATCGGCGTTCCGGAGGCGTTGAGAAGCCGTTTGTTCGAGGCGTTCGAGCAGGCCGATGTCAGCCTGGCCCGGCGCTATGGCGGTACAGGGCTGGGCACCACGATCGCCAAGGGCCTGACCGAGGCGATGGGCGGCAGCATCGGCTTCGAGAGCACGGAACAGCATGGCAGCCGGTTCTGGGTCGAGTTGCCATTCGACCGCATCGCGGCCAAGCCGTTGGAGACCCCGGCGAGCGTTGCTACACCCGCCGCCGATGTGCTGGATATCGAGGCGGAGGACGGTCAGGGTCGGGAAAATGTCATCGCATTTTCAAACCCGTTCCTGCGTCACCGCGCCCGCGTTCGCAGCCTGTCGATCCTGGTGGCCGACGATCACGCGGCCAACCGCATGGTGATCCAGCGGTTGCTGCAGAAGGCCGGCCACCGAGTCACCTGCGTAGACGGTGGCGAGAGCGTCCTGGAGCTACTGGCGACCACCGACTACGACGCGGTCGTGGCAGACTTGCACATGCCCAGCGTGAGCGGGCTCGACATGCTCCGCCAGTTGCGGATCATGGAAGCCGGCGGCGGTAGGCGGACGCCGGTCATCGTTTTCAGCGCCGATGTCACCCCCGCGTCGATCCTGGCCTGCGAGAAGGCCGGTGCGCGGGCGTTTCTGCCAAAGCCGGTATCGGCCGCGCGGCTGCTCGACACGATTGGTGACATCGCTGCCAATGGGCTGATGGGCAACGTGGAAGCGCCGATGGCGACGGCCCGTGATGTTCTGCTCCTCAGCGACGGCGTGTTCGACGGAAGTGTGCTGGACGAATTGTGCGCTTTGGGAATCGGTGGGGCGTTTGAAAGGGAGTTCACCGCCCAGTGCTTGCGTGATGCCGAGGCCTGCATCGAGACGCTGGCCCAGGCCGGGGAGCGCAATGACTGGGAACGAGCGCGGGAGCAGGCCCATGCGCTCAAAGGGGTTGCCAGCAACCTCGGTCTGATCAAGCTCGCCGCTGTCAGCGGAGAATTGATGCGTCTGCCGGATTGGCAGGTCGCCCGCGAGTGGCGCTCGCGGCTGGACGGCTTGAACGAGCGCCTCGTCCAGGGACGGGCGGCACTCGATGGGCGCGAACGCATGCGCGACGCTCGCAACGAAAGCGAGCGCTCCCCCTGAGGCAGCAGTTGCGGCCGCGGTTCCTGCGTCAAACGGTATCGCCACCCGCACGGCGCACCTGGGCACGGACCAGCCGGTCCATGGTGCGCAGCGATTTCTCACCGAGCTTCAGCGCGGTCTCGACCCAGATCTCGGTGATCTGCATCATCTCCTGCAGGGTCACCGCCTGGGCGATTTCACGCACCTGGTGCATGGCCGCACGCGCGTGCGGAATGCGGCGGTTGGCGCGGATGACCTCCTCGACCGCCTGCACGCCCTGGCCCTTCGGCACGAGCACGTCGACCAGGCCCATGCGGTGCAGCTCCTCGCTGCTGAACAGGTTGCCTTCCAGCATGATCTTTTCGGCTTGGCGTGGCGCGATGCGCTTGCACAGAAACGAGTACGCGCCCATCCCTGGAAACAGGTCGAACAGGACCTCCGGCAGCCCCATCAAAGCGCCTTCTTCGGCCACGATGGTGTGGCAGCTCAGCGCCGCTTCGAAACCACCCCCCAATGCATTGCCCTGGACCAGGGCGATGCTGTGGGCACGGGCCCCGAGCCCGGCGTGGAATGCATGCACGCCGATCACGCATTGGCGGGCGTAGGTCAGCAGGCCTTCGCGGTCGCGATTGCGGATCGAGCGGCAGAAGAGTTCAAGATCGCCACCCAGGTTGAACACATCGCTGTCGGAAGCCAGCACCACATGAGGAAGTTGCGTGCTGGGGCGCTCGGCAGCGCCTTCACGCAAACGCTGGCCGAGCTCGCGCTGGTAACTGATGATCTCGTCGACCAACGGCATCGAGAAGCAGGCGCGCGCGTTCGTGGTGATCGCATCGGCGTGCATGTAGCACCAATAGACGCTACGTGCGTCTTCCTCTACGACCCGCAAGGTGTGGTTCGGCTTGCTTCTGTGAAACGGATGGACGACGGACATGGTGGAGTTCTCCGGATTGAGCCGTCCAGCCGATCGCAAACGTGGACGGCAAGGGGTGGGAAAGGAAAGCGGGGTCGATGGCCTAATTCTATGCGCCAAAACTGAAACGCCCGCAAGCGTTTCCGCTCGCGGGCGTCTGCTGGAAAGGACTGCGGATCTCACGGGGCGGCGGGATCTCTCAATTCGCGGCGCAGGATCTTGCCGACGTTGGTCTTCGGCAGCTCCTTTCGGAACTCCACGACGCTCGGACGCTTGTAGTTGGTGAGGTTCTCGCGCGCATGCGCCTTGACCTGCTCCTCGGTGAGCGAGGGATCCTTCTTCACGATGACCAGCTTGACCGCCTCGCCCGACTTTTCATCCGGCACGCCGACCGCAGCTACCTCGAGCACGCCCGGCATCATCGCGATCACATCCTCGATCTCGTTGGGGTACACGTTGAAACCCGAGACCAGGATCATGTCCTTCTTGCGGTCGACGATGTAGAAAAAGCCCTGTTCGTCCATCTTCGCCATATCGCCGGTGCGCAACCAGCCGTCCTGGTCGATGACCTCGGCGGTCTCCTGCTCGCGGTGCCAGTAGCCCTTCATCACCTGCGGGCCCTTGATGCACAGCTCGCCGACTTCGCCGACCGGCAGCATGGCGCCGTTTTCGTCCTTCACGCAGGCGTCGGTGGACGGGATGGGCAGGCCGATGGCGCCGTTGTACTCGGGCAGGTCGATCGGGTTGATGCAAGCGGCGGGCGAGGTCTCGGTCAGGCCGTAGGCCTCGATCAGGGTGTTGCCGGTAGTCTGCTTCCAGCGCTCGGCGACCGCGCGCTGGACCGCCATGCCGCCACCGAGGGTGAGGTGCAGCCGGGAAAAGTCGACCTGGTCGAACCCAGGGGTGTTGAGCAACCCGTTGAACAGCGTGTTGACGCCGGTGAGCGCGGTGAACCGGACCTTCCTGAGCTCCTTCACGAAGCCGGGCATGTCGCGCGGGTTGGTGATCATGTGGTTCAGCCCGCCGAACTTCATGAAGACCAGCCCGTTCGCCGTCAACGCGAAGATATGGTACAGCGGCAGGGCGGTGATGATGACTTCCTCGCCGAGCTTGACGTTGGTGCCGACCCAGGCCGCCGCCTGCTGCATGTTGGCGACCAGGTTGCGGTGGGTGAGCATCGCGCCCTTGGATACACCGGTGGTGCCGCCGGTGTACTGCAGGAAGGCTATATCGCCCGGGCTGATGTCGATCGGCGGCAGCGTGTGCTTGCGGCCGCGCGCCAGCGCCTGCTTGAAGCGGATCGCACCGGGCAGCTCGTAGTCCGGCACCATCTTCTTGACGTACCTGAGCACGAAGTTGACGATCGCGCCCTTGGGGGCACCGAGCATGTCGCCCAGCCCGGTGGTAATGACCTGCTTGATTTGGGTGTCGCCGATGACTTCCTGCACGGTGGCGCCGAAGTTGTCGAGCACCAGAATCGCGCTTGCGCCGGAGTCGACCAGCTGGTGCCGGAGTTCGCGGGCGGTGTACATCGGGTTGGTGTTGACCACCGTCAGCCCGGCGCGCAGCACGCCGAAGGTCGCGATCGGGTACTGCAGGCAGTTGGGCATCATGATCGCGACGCGATCGCCCTGCTTGAGCTTGAGTTCGCCGAGCAGGTAGGCCGCGAACTGCCGGCTGAGCTCGTCGATCTCGCCGTAGGTCAGGGTCTTGCCGAGGTTGGCGAAGGCGGGGCGGTCGCGGTAGTTGGCGATGGCCGATTCGAGCACCGAGACCACCGACGGAAACTCATCGACATCGATCTGCGCGGGTACGCCTTCGGGATACTGGGCCAGCCACGGACGTTCAATGCTCATTGCGATCCCCTTGGTGCACGTGGTGATGCAGCGCGGCGTGGCTGCCCGCAGCGATGTGTCCCTGCGCTTTGCCAGCCGCGGCGGCGGGATGCGCCGCCGTACGGTGCTTGCAGCGATTGGAGCATAGGCCCCGGAGACTGACAAGGCGGCCGGTCGGCGCCGGTCCAGTGCGGTTCCGCTCGTCGGCAGCCGCGGCATGGCAGGATGCCGGCTGGTCGGAGATCCGGGGTTTCGATGCGTGCGAGATATAGGGCCGGTGCGGGATGGGCGTGCGTTCTGGTGCTGTTGTCGCTGCTGCTCGGCTGCAGTCGAACACCGCCAGAGCAGCAACTGCGGGAGTCACTGGGCCAATTGCAGGCGGTGCTGGAAGGCCGTGACGCCTCGGCCATGAGCGAGTGGCTGGCCGAGGATTTCGTCGGCCCCGATGGCATGGATCGCGACGCGGCAAGACGGCTGGCGCGGGTGATGTTCCTGCGCCACCGCGATGTCGGCGTCACGCTCGGGCCCTTGGATGTCGCCCTGCAGGAGGGCCATGCGACGGTGCGTTTCACCGCGGCAGTGAGTGGCGGTTCCGGGCGCATCCTGCCCGATTCGGCGCGGGTGTACGAGGTGGAGACCGGCTGGCGCATGGTCAACGGCGAATGGCGGATGACGAGCGTGCGCTGGTAGGTCCCGCCGCGTGATTTCCCGGGTCCTCGCATCATTCCCGATCGCGGGCATGGTCCGCTCCTACGGCAGCCCACGTAGGGTGGGCACGCCTTCTGCGCCCACCGTCACCGCTGGCTAGCAGAGATATCGCTCGATTGGACGTCAAGCCGCCTTTTTCGTCGCCAGTTGGCGAAGGACGTAATGCAGGATGCCGCCGTGGCGGAAGTACTCGACTTCCTTGGGCGTCAGCAGCAGCAGTTTGACCTCGAAGCGCTTCTCGCTGCCGTCGGCCTTCCGGGCCACTATCGTGGCTCGCCTGGATGCGCCGTCCTCCAGACCGATCACGTCGATGGTCTCCGACCCGTCCAGGCCATGTGACTTCACACTCTCGCCGTCCTTGAACTGCAGCGGCAGCACGCCCATGCCGACCAGGTTGGAGCGGTGGATACGTTCGAAGCTTTCGGCCACCACCGCCTTGATGCCCAGCAGGTTGGTGCCCTTGGCCGCCCAGTCGCGCGAGGAGCCGGTGCCGTATTCCTTGCCGGCGAACACCACCAGCGGGGTCTTGCTGGCCTTGTATTGCATGGCTGCGTCGTAGATCGACATGCGCTCGCCGGCACCATCGCCGTTGCCGAAGTACAGGGTGTTGCCGCCTTCCTCGCCACCCATCATCAGGTTCCTGATGCGGATGTTGGCGAAGGTGCCGCGCACCATGACGTCGTCGTTGCCGCGGCGCGAGCCGTAGCTGTTGAAGTCCGCCGGCTGCACGCCACGCTCCTGCAGGTAGCGGCCTGCGGGCGAGTCCTTCTTGATGTTGCCGGCCGGGGAGATGTGGTCGGTGGTGATCGAGTCGCCGAACAGTCCGAGCACGCGCGCGCCGTGTACGTCCTCGATGCTGCCCACGTCCATGGTCATGCCATCGAAGTAGGGCGGGTTCTTGATGTAGGTCGAGGCGTCGCTCCATTCGAACGCTTCGCCTTCCGGCGAGGCGATCTGGTTCCAGCGGCTGTCGCCCTTGAACACGTCGGCGTAGTTCTGAGCGAACAGTTCCGGGCCGACGGTCGCGGCGATCATGTCGCCGATCTCCTTGTTGCTCGGCCAGACGTCGCGCAGGAACACGTCCTTGCCGTTGCGGTCCTGGCCGAGCGGCTCGCGGGTGAGGTCGATGTTGACGGTGCCGGCGATCGCGTAGGCCACCACCAGCGGCGGCGAGGCGAGGTAGTTCATCTTGACTTCGGGGTGCACGCGGCCCTCGAAGTTGCGGTTGCCCGAAAGCACCGAGGCGACCACCAGGTCATTGTCGGCGATGCCCTTCGACACGGACTCGGGCAACGGCCCCGAGTTGCCGATGCAGGTGGTGCAACCGTAGCCGACGACGTAGAAACCGAGCTTCTCCAAGTCATCGAGCACGCCGGCCTTCTTCAGGTAATCGGTGACCACCAGCGAGCCCGGTCCGAGCGAGGTCTTGACCCACGGCGCAGCCTTGAGGCCGAGCTTGGCCGCATTGCGTGCGAGCAGGCCGGCGCCGAGCATTACCGCCGGATTGGAGGTGTTGGTGCACGAGGTGATCGCGGCAATCACGACCGAGCCGTCGGTCAGCTCGCAATCCTGGTCCTGGATGTTGATCTTCGAGACCGGCTTGGCGGCGAGGGATTTGGCCTGCGGCTGCGCGCCGCCCTCTTCCTTGAAGTCGGTGACGCGTTCGTAATCGAGCTTGCGGTTGGCAGTGAGGCCTTCGAGGCTCGTGTGGAAATTTTCCTGCATCTTCTCCAGCAGCACGCGGTCCTGCGGGCGCTTGGGGCCGGCCAGCGACGGCTTGACGTCGCCGAGGTCGAGCTCGAGGGTCTCCGAGTAGGTCGCGTGCGCCTGGCCCGGCTCATGCCACAGGCCTTGGGCCTTGGCATAGGCCTCGACCAGCGCGATCTGCTCCTCGCTGCGGCCGGACAGGCGCAGGTAGGTCAGCGATTCGACGTCGACCGGGAAGATCCCGCAGGTGGCGCCGTATTCCGGCGCCATGTTGGCGATGGTCGCGCGGTCGGCCAGCGGCAGGTGTGGCAGGCCCTCGCCGAAGAACTCGACGAACTTGCCGACCACGCCGAGCGAACGCAGCATTTCGGTGACGGTGAGCACCAGGTCGGTGGCGGTGGCACCCTCGGGCATCCTGCCGGTCAGCTTGAAGCCGACCACCTGCGGGATCAGCATCGAGGACGGCTGGCCTAGCATCGCCGCCTCGGCCTCGATCCCGCCCACGCCCCAGCCGAGCACGCCGATGCCGTTGATCATCGTGGTGTGGCTGTCGGTGCCGAAGACGGTGTCGGGGAACGCCTGCAGCACGCCATCGACCTCACGCGCCATAACCACGCGAGCGAGGTTCTCCAGGTTCACCTGGTGGACAATGCCGGTGTTGGGCGGCACCACCTTGAAGTTCTCGAACGCCTTCTGGCCCCAGCGCAGGAAGCTGTAACGCTCCTGGTTGCGTTCGAACTCGATCTTGCCGTTGAGGTCCAGCGCATCGGCGCGGCCGAACACGTCGACCTGGATCGAGTGGTCGATGACCAGCTCCGAGGGAATCAGCGGATTGATCTGGCTGGCCTTGCCACCAAGCCTGCCGACCGCGTCGCGCATCGCCGCCAGGTCGACCACGCACGGCACCCCGGTGAAGTCCTGCAGCACCACGCGCGCGGGCATGAAGGCGATCTCGGTGTCCGGCTCGGACAAGGCGTCCCACTGCGCGACCGCCTCGATGTGCTCGGGCAGCACCGTGACGCCGTCCTCGTGGCGCAGCAGGTTCTCGAGCAGGATCTTCATCGAGTACGGCAGCTTGCCCAGATCGAAGCGCTGGCCCAGGGCGGGCAGGCTGAAGTAGGTGTAGGACTTGCCGTTGATGTCGAGTTGCGCGCGGGTGGCGAAGGAGTCTGCCATTGGGGGGCTCCGTGGCTGCAGCAAAAGAAGGGGGAGGCGCGGGGCGGGAACGTCCGGGTATTGGACGTTGCTCCGAGTGAATTCACCGCGATAAAGCCCCGTAATTATGCCGCAAACGGTATCCGGCTGCCTGGGCGCGCCCTTGTACTTTCGCCCTATCGTCATCGGTAGGAGCGGCTTCAGCCGCGATCGGAAACAGTCGTTGCGGGATCATTCGCGATCGCGGCTGAAGCCGCTCCTACAGCTGTACGTGATGACCTTGGACGTAGCGCGGGTCCTGTCTCGAGCCTTGTCAGCCCAGGTGCGCACGCACCGCCGCGGCCAGCTCCTTGCGACGCAGCAGGAAGTCCCAGAAGCCGCCGCCGAGTTGCCGCCACAAGACCGCCGAGCGCACCGCTGCCAGCAGCACGGCGCGCACCTCGGCGACCACGCTGGCCTGCGCCAGGTAGTGCGGATTGCCCTGCACCAGCACGCGCGGACGCAGGTGGCTCAGGGTTTCGGCGTACAGCTTGCCCAGTGCCGACAGGACCTCCGGATGCGTGTTGCCCTGGCGCTCGGCGGAGGCGGCCTGGGCGCGGATGCCGGCCTGCACGCGCGCGGCCATGTCGCTGTCGCCGACGAAGCGCCGTTCCAGTTGCATCACCGCCAGCGCCAGCCGCGGTAGCTGCTCGTCGCGCGGCTGGCTCTCGAAGTAGTCGCGCAGCAGCTTCAGCCCCGGCTGCAGCGAGCCGGTGCCGCCGTAGACCTGTGCCGGCGATGCCGCGTCGATCTGGAACACCGAGTCCAGCGCGGTGCCGAGCACGGCGGCGTCGGCCTGCCCGGTATCGGCGATGCGACGCACCTGCGCCAGCGCCTGCACCAGCCCGGCAAGCGCCAGCACGCGGTCGGACATGGGATTGAATCGGGCGGTGGTGGAGCGGGGCTCACTCATGCAGCAGGTGCCTTTGGTCGTTGGTCTTTTCAAGGGGAGCATCGGTGGCGGCGATCACTGCGCCGCCGAGGCAGACGGCGCCGTCATACAGCACCAGCGACTGGCCCGGGGTGACCGCACGCTGCCGATCGGCGAACCGCACGGCCAGCGTGCCATCGTCGCGCACCGAGACCTCGCAAGGCTGGTCGGACTGACGGTAACGCGTCTGCGCGGTGCATGCGAAGCGCTCGGCCGGGGGTGCACCGGCGATCCAGTGCGCCGGCTCGGACCATAGCGCGCTGGACTGCAGCCAGGGATTGTCCGCGCCCTGGGCGACGTACAGCACGTTGCCGGCGACGTCCTTGCCGACCACGTACCACGGCGCCGGCTCGAAACCGCGCACGCCGCCGATATTGAGGCCTTCGCGCTGGCCGATGGTGAAGTAGAAGGCGCCGGGATGCTCGCCGATGACCTGCCCCTGTGGCGTGCGGATCTCACCGGGGCGCGCGGGCAGGTAGCGGCCGAGGAATCCGCGGAAGTCGCGCTCGCCGATGAAGCAGATCCCGGTTGAATCCTTCTTGGCGGCGGTCGGCAGGCCCGCATCCTCGGCGATGCGCCGCACCTGGCGCTTCAGCAGCCCGCCCAGCGGGAACCGGGTGGCGGACAGCTGCGCCTGGCCGAGCTGGTGCAGGAAGTAGCTCTGGTCCTTGCCACGGTCCTCGGCGCGCAGCAGGAGGTGGCGCCCGCCACGGCGCTCGATCCTCGCGTAGTGCCCGGTCGCGATGAACTCGGCGCCGAGCTCGCGCGCGGCATCGAGGAAATACTTGAACTTGATTTCACGGTTGCACAAGACGTCGGGATTGGGCGTGCGCCCGGCCGCGTACTCGGCGAGGAAATGCTCGAACACCCCGGCCCAGTATTCAGCCGAGAAATCGCGAAAGTGGATCGGCATGCCGAGCCGGCCGCTGACCGCGACCGCATCGCGGCGGTCGTCCTCGGCGCGGCAGTCGCCGCTACCGTCGTCGGCCCAGTTCTGCATGAACAGCCCGGCGACCGACGGGTCAGCATGCTCGCGCGATCCCCCGGGTTCGGCCGTGCGCAGCAGCAACGCCGCCACCGACGAGTCCACACCGCCGGACATCCCGACGATGGTGCGGGCGGCAGCGGTCACCACTGCGGTCACGCCAGGTGCTGCAGCAGGTCGAGCCGCTGGCGGCGACCGGCGAGGTAGTCGGCCGCGGCCCGCCATACCAGCGGGCTGCGGTGGCGGGCGTGGGCGGCCTCGAGCTCGCCCGGAGTGAGCCACAGCGCCTGCACGATGCCTTCATCGAGCCGGCGCGAGGGGTCGTGCCTGACCGGTTCGGCCGCGAACGCGAAGCGCAGGAAATGGCGACCGCCGCTGCCGTCGGCCTGCACCGGCGCCTTCCACTGGTACGCGCCGACGAATGCGGTCAGCCGCACATCCCAGCACGTCTCCTCGCGGGTCTCGCGCAGGGCCGCCTCGAACAGGGTCTCGTCGGGCTCCAGGTGCCCGGCCGGCTGGTTCAGCACGAGCCGGCCGCCGACGTTTTCCTCGACCATCAGCAGTCGTCCGCCGTCCACCACGACGGTGGCCACGGTGACATCGGGTTGCCAGAAGCGGCCTTCACGGTAGGTCATGCAGCTGCGGCGCTCATGCCGGCGTGGCAGGCAACGCTGCCAGGCAACGCCGCCATTTCAGAATTCATCGGTGTCGCCGGTCAGTTCGGTTTCCATCCAGTCGGCGGCACGGATCGCATGGTCGATGCCGTCGTCGAGCGCCTGGGTGCTGGCGTCGGCGGCGATCTTGACCACGAACATCGCCACGTCGCCTTGTTTGACCCAGCCACCGAGCTTCTGCATCTGCGCGTCCTCGAGCAGGCGGTTGGCCACCTCCTCGGGGAAACGTTCTGCCTCGCCGCGATAGGCCGGCGCCCAGATCTCGCGGACGCGGTGGGCACCGAAGCGTTCGACCGCCGAGATCACGTAGACCAGCTGGCTGCGGCCCTCGTCCAGGTCGAAGGTCAGCCGGTAGTCGCCGTCGCGGTCGACCTCGTAGCGATATTCCAGCTCGTCGAGTTGCGCGCCGACCCGGGGATCGGCGGACGGCGAGGCCACGGCGCCGGCCGGCGGCGCCGCCTCGGCGGGCACCTCGTCGGCCCGCGCCGGGCTGCATGGCGGCAATGTCGCCAGCAGGGCGATCACGACCAGGGAAATGGCAGGACGCATGGGAGCCCCGATGGAAGAATGCCGGCATTTTGCCGCTCCCCCCGGCATGCGTCTATCGGGCAAGCGCGTCGCGCCGCTTATAATTCGCCCATGCCAAGACACACCGATCGCGATCACGAGCATGGTCACGGCGCAATGGTCGAGACCGGCAAGCCGGAAGTCGCCCGGCCGCCGCTGTACTCCGTGCTGCTGCTCAACGACGACTACACCCCGATGGATTTCGTGGTGGAAGTGCTGCTGCGCTTCTTCCCGATGACCGCGGAAAATGCCACCCAGGTGATGCTCCACGTCCACACCCGCGGGCGTGGCGTCTGCGGCGTGTTCACGCGCGAAGTTGCAGAGTCCAAGGTGGCGCAGGTGAATGAATTCTCAAGGCTCAACCAGCACCCCTTGCTGTGCACGATGGAAAGGGCCTAAAACGGTATCGGGCATAGGTATCCGGGCCTGAATGGCTGGACGAGACCTGAATCCGGCGCCAGCAACGCCGCGTAGGTGGGCGCGGGAGAAGTGGAAACACCGATGAGCGTCCCCATTTAGCGTCGCAGTAGTTCTACGGAGGCTTCCGCCCCATGTTCAGCAAGGATCTCGAGTACAGCATCGGCCAGTGCTACAAGCGCGCCCGCGAGGCGCGCCACGAGTACATGACGGTCGAGCACCTCACCCTGGCCCTCCTCGACAACCCCTCCGCGGAGGCCGTGCTCAAGGCCTGCGGCGTCGACTCACCGCGCCTGCGCGGCGACCTCGAACAGGCCATCGCCACCTCGGTTTCGGTGTTGCCCGACGAGATCGACCGCGACACCCAGCCCACGCTCGGGTTCCAGCGGGTGCTGCAGCGCGCGGTCTACCACGTGCAGTCCTCCGGCAAGAAGGAGGTCACCGGCGCCAACGTGCTGGTGGCGATCTTCGGCGAAAAGGACTCGCACGCGGTCTACTACCTGAACCAGCAGGACATCGTGCGGCTCGACGTCGTCAACTACCTCTCGCACGGCATTGCCAAGCAGGGCGGCGAGGAGGGCGGCCAGCACGAGGACGGCGAGGCCAAGCCCATCGAGGGCGGCGAGGGCGAGGGCAAGGCCGACGCGCTTGCCGAGTTCGCGATCGACCTCAACCAGCTCGCGCGCGAAGGCAAGATCGACCCGCTGGTCGGACGCAGCGAGGAGGTCGAGCGCACCATCCAGGTGCTGTGCCGCCGTCGCAAGAACAACCCGCTGTACGTCGGTGAGGCCGGCGTCGGCAAGACCGCGATCGCCGAAGGCCTGGCCAAGCGCATCGTCGACGAGGACGTCCCGGAGGTGCTGGCCGGTGCGACCATCTACGCGCTCGACCTGGGTGCGCTGGTGGCCGGCACCAAGTACCGCGGCGATTTCGAGAAGCGGCTCAAGGGCGTGCTCGCGCAGCTCAAGAAAGTGCCCGAGGCGGTGCTGTTCATCGACGAGATCCACACCATCATCGGCGCCGGCAGCGCCAGCGGCGGCACGATGGACGCAAGCAACCTGATCAAGCCGGCGCTGTCGACCGGCGACCTGCGCTGCATCGGCTCGACCACGTTCCAGGAATACCGCGGCATCTTCGAGAAGGACCGGGCGCTGGCGCGGCGCTTCCAGAAGATCGACATCGTCGAGCCGACCGTGGGCGAGGCGTTCGAGATCCTGCAGGGCCTGAAACCCAAGTACGAGGCGCACCACGGTGTGACCTACGCCGACGACGCGCTGCAGGCGGCAGTGGAGCTGTCGGTCAAGCACATCGGCGACCGCCTGCTGCCGGACAAGGCGATCGACGTGATCGACGAGGCCGGCGCGCGCCAGCGGCTGCTGCCGCTGGAGGCGCGCAAGTCGTTGATCGACATCGAGGAGATCGAGACCATCGTGGCCAAGATGGCGCGGATCCCGGCCAAGCAGGTCTCCGCGACCGACAAGGACGTGCTCAAGAATCTCGATCGCAACCTGAAGATGGTGATCTTCGGCCAGGACCCGGCGATCGGCTCGTTGACCGCCGCCATCAAGCTGGCGCGCTCCGGGCTGGGCAATCCAGACAAGCCGATCGGCAACTTCCTGTTCGCCGGCCCGACCGGCGTCGGCAAGACAGAAGTGACCCGGCAGCTCGCGCTGCAGCTGGGCATCGAGCTGGTGCGCTTCGACATGTCCGAGTACATGGAGCCGCATTCGGTCAGTCGCCTGATCGGTGCGCCGCCGGGCTATGTCGGTTTCGACCAGGGCGGCCTGCTGACCGAGAAGGTCGTCAAGACGCCGCACTGCGTGCTGCTGCTGGACGAGGTCGAGAAGGCGCACCCGGACATCTTCAACATCCTGTTGCAGGTGATGGACCGCGGCACGCTCACCGACACCAACGGCCGGGAGGCCAACTTCAGGAACGTGATCCTAGTGATGACGACCAACGCCGGCGCCTCCTCGGCCGCGCGGCGCTCGATCGGTTTCACCAAGCAGGACCATTCCACCGATGCAATGGAAGCGATCCGCAAGGGCTTCACCCCGGAGTTCCGCAACCGCCTGGATGCGGTGGTGCAGTTCCAGGCGCTGGCTTTCGACCACATCCTGCGCGTGGTCGACAAGTTCCTGATCGAACTGGAAGCACAGCTGCACGAGAAGGAAGTGACGCTGACCGCCACCCCGACCGCGCGCGACTGGCTGGCCCACCACGGCTTCGACCCGCTGATGGGCGCACGGCCGATGTCGCGGGTGATCCAGGACAAGATCAAGCGCCCGCTGGCCGACGAGCTGTTGTTCGGCAAGCTGATCGGCGGCGGCCGGGTCACGGTCGACGTGCGCGACGGCGAGCTCGTGGTCGATGCGCAGTCGGAACCCGAGAAGCTGCTGCCGGCGACGGTGGAGTAGGTCGGCAGAAGCGGCTTGTAGGAGCGGCTTCAGCCGCGAGCTTTTCGATCAGGGTCTCTTCTACGCGCATCCAACCCGATAACCCGGCAGCTCCGCGGCGGGCCGATTCTGGTTCGCGGCTGAAGCCGCTCCCACGAAGGACAGGTGCAGATTGTCCGCACCATCAAAAAAGGCGGCCAATGGCCGCCTTTTTTCAATTAGTTACGCGCATTACTTCATGCGGTAAGTGATACGCCCCTTGCTCAGGTCGTACGGCGTCATCTCCACCTTGACCTTGTCGCCGGTCAGGATGCGGATGTAGTTCTTGCGCATCCGTCCGGAAATATGGGCGATGATCTCGTGCCCGTTTTCGAGGCGCACACGGAACATGGTGTTCGGAAGTGTTTCCGCCACCGTGCCCTCGAATTCGATCACGTCATCTTTTGCCATGTGGTTCCCGGGTCGCCATCAAAAAACGGGCGCAGCGCGCCCGCGAAGCCCGGCATGATGCCACGCTGCAGGCGGCGGCGCAAAGGTGGCGGTTCAGGCCTCTCTTGCGAGTGCCTGCGCAGGCAGCGTCCCGAACAGCGCGCTCCAGCCGCCGGCCACGGCAGGCCGCGCCGTCAGCGCCGCTACGGTATCCAGGAAGCGTTCGCGCGGCCAGGTTTCGGCGCCAAGACTGAGCAGGTGATCGTTCTCGACCTGCGCATCCAGCAGCGGCCAGCCCCAGCCGTGCAGGCGGCGGGCGAGGGCGGCGAGGGCGACCTTGGAGCCGCCCGATTCGGCGCTGAACATGCTTTCGCCGAAGAACATCGCGCCGATCGCCACTCCGTACAGGCCGCCGACCAGGCGGTCGCCATCGAATACCTCCACCGAGTGGGCGTGGCCGAGGCGATGCAGTTCGGCGTAGGCCTCCAGCATCTGGTCGGTGATCCAGGTGCCGCGCTGGCCCGGGCGTGGCATCCGCGCGCACGCCGCGATCACCGCACCGAACGCGCTGTCGGCACGCACCGTCCAGCCCGAGTTGCGCAGGCTTCGCCGGAACCGGCTCGGCAGGCGCACCCGGTCGGTGCGGAAAACGGTGCGCGGGTCGGGGCTCCACCACAGGATCGGCTGGTCGCCGGAGAACCACGGGAAGATGCCCTGCCGATAGGCGCTGAGCAGCCGCGCGGGCGAGAGATCGCCGCCGATCGCCAGCAGCCCGTCCGGTTCGCGCAGCGCCTGGCGCGGGTCCGGGAACGCCGCGTGCGGGTCAGTCGGCAGCGGTGGCAGGCGCAGCATCCGGGGTCCGCTTGAATGGCGAATGTGCCGCCAGCGTGGCGGCGTAACGACGCACCGATGCCGCTTCCTGTCCGCACCAGGCGCGCAAGGCCTCGCGGAACTCGGGCTGCGCGATCCAGTGGCGGCTGTGCACGAAGCTCGGCAGGAAGCCGCGGGCGAGCTTGTGTTCGCCCTGTGCGCCGGGCTCGAACCGGGTCAGCCCCTGGCGCAGGCAGTAATCAATACCCTGGTAATAGCAGGCCTCGAAATGCAGGCCCGGCAGCGATTCCTCGCTGCCCCAGTAGCGCCCATACAGTGTGTCGCCGCCGCGCAGGCACAGCGCCCCCGCGATCGCCTGCCCCTCGCGCTGCGCGAAAAAGATCACCAGCGCCTGTGGCATGGATGCCCTGAGGTGGTGCAGGAAGCCGAGCGTCAGCGCAGGGTGGTTGCCGTACTCGGCGAACGTGCGCAGGTAGAAGCGGTGCATGGCTCCGAGGTCGGCGTCGCTGGCCTCATGCCCCTCGACGATGCGGAAGGTCACGCCGGCCTTCGCAACCTTGGCCCGTTCCTGGCGAATGTTCTTGCGATGCTTGTGGTCCAGGGCCGCCAGGAATCCGGCGAAATCGCGCCAGCCGGCGTCGTTGCGCCAGTGGTACTGCACATCGATGCGTGGCAGCCAGGCGTGGTCGAATGCGGTGTCCTCAGCGGCGGGGTGGAAATTGACGTGCGCCGAGGACAGTCCCTCGTGCCGGCATTGCCGGGCCATGGCCTCGGCCAGTTGCCGTCGTGCGCCATCGTCCCGTGCCAGCAGGCGCGGACCGGTCACCGGCGAGTAGGGCACCGCGCACAGCCACTTGGGGAAGTATTCCAGCCCGTGCTGTGCGTAGGCGTGCGCCCAGGCGTGGTCGAACACGAACTCGCCGTGCGAATTGTCCTTGAGGTAGCCCGGTGCCGCGGCGATCAGAGCCTCGCCGTCCCACAGGGTGAGATGGCGCGGGGTCCAGCCCCACTGCGCGCGCAGGCAGCCGTGCTGCTCGAGCCCGGACAGGAACGCGTGGGCGACAAAGGGGTTGCGGCCGTCGTGGAGGGCGTCCCACTGGGCGGCGGGAATGTCGTCGAGCTGGTCGTGGAGCCGTGCTTCGGGCATCGATGTTGCGTCCCGTAGGAGCGGCTTCAGCCGCGATCGGAAGGCTGGGCGCTCGCGCCGGTTTCAGATCGCGGCTGAAGCCGCTCCTACAAATGACGAGCTCAGCCTTCTTTGTCGAGGAACTTCTCGGCATCCAGTGCCGCCATGCAGCCGAAGCCGGCCGAGGTGATCGCCTGGCGGTAGACCTGGTCGGCGACGTCGCCGGCGGCGAACACGCCCGGCACCGAGGTCTCGGTGGCATTGCCCTGCAGCCCGGTCTGGATGGTCAGGTAGCCGTTCTTCATCGCCAGCTGGCCCTCGAACAGGCTGGTGTTGGGCGTGTGGCCGATCGCCACGAACAACCCGTGGATGGCGATCTCGCGGGAGGAGCCGTCCTGCACCGACTTCACCCGCACGCCGGTCACGCCGGCGTCGTTGCCGAGCACCTCGTCGACCGTGTGGTGCCACACCGGCTCGATCTTGCCGGCCTGGATCTTGGCCTGCAGCTTGTCCTGCATGATCTTCTCGGCGCGCAGAGTGTCGCGGCGGTGCACCAGGTACACCTTGCGCGCAATGTTGGACAGGTACAGCGCCTCCTCGACCGCGGTGTTGCCGCCGCCGATCACCGCCACGTCCTGGTCCTTGTAGAAGAAGCCGTCGCAGGTGGCACAGGCGGACACTCCGCGGCCCTTGAACAGCTCCTCAGACGGCAGCCCGAGGTACTTGGCGGTCGCGCCGGTGGCGATGATCAGTCCGTCGCAGGTGTACTCGCCATTGTCGCCGACCAGCCGGAACGGGCGTCGCGAGAGGTCGGCGGTGTGGATGTGGTCGAACACGGTCTCGGTATCGAAGCGCTCGGCGTGGGCCTGCATGCGTGCCATGAGGTCCGGGCCCATCAGCCCGTGCGCGTCGCCCGGCCAGTTGTCGACCTCGGTGGTCGTCATCAGCTGGCCGCCCATCTGCAGCCCGGTGATCATCACCGGCTTGAGGTTGGCGCGGGCGGCGTAGACGGCGGCGGTCCAGCCGGCGGGGCCGGAGCCGAGGATCACGAGACGGGCATGCTTCGTGGGGACATGTGTCGGTGGGGTCATGGGTATAATCACGTCGGGTTATGGAGGTATGGCGGAACGCTTCGGAACGGGCGCGAAGGCATCGCCGCAAGCAGGCATGAAGCAGGCATCATCGTCGTCGGGTCGGACGGTGTTGCGAGCGTCATAGCTTGGAGGCGGCGTCCCGGCAACACAAGGCGCGGCCGGCGGATGCAGCGTTGCACGCTCCGCGGCTGGCCGGTCCGAAACAGCCTATCGAAATACTCAACCGGGCACCCGACCAGGGCGCCCGACCTGACAACCAACCTGCAGCCCCCTCGACGACAAGCACATCCTGGCCAGTCACCCCGCCGCGCCCGCGGCGTTTTTTCTGAGCCGCACTGGAGAACACGGCAATGCGTATCGGTGTACCGAAGGAAACCAAGACCCTCGAAGGGCGCGTCGCACTCGTTCCGGCCGCCGCCGGTGACCTGGTCAACCGTGGCCACGAGGTCTGGCTGGAGAAGGATGCCGGCATCAAGAGCGGCTTCAGCGACGAGCAGTACACCCGGCTGGGCGTGAACATCGCACCCGACGCCGCCTCGCTGTACGACAAGGGCCAGTTGATCGTGAAGGTCAAGGAGCCGATCGAGGGCGACCTGGCGCACCTGCGCAAGGACCACCTGCTGTTCTGCTACCTGCACCTGGCCGCCGAGCCGGCCCTGACCCGGCGCCTGCTGGAGATCGGCCTGACCGGCATTGCGTTCGAGACCGTCGAGCTGCCCAACGGTGACCTGCCGCTGCTGGCGCCGATGTCGATCATCGCCGGCAAGATCGCCACCCAGGTCGGCACCACGCTGCTGCACCAGCCGCACGGCGGCAAGGGCAAGCTGCTCGGCGGCCTGCCTTCGACCGAGCGCGGCAAAGTGGTGGTGTTCGGCGCCGGCCAGGCCGGTGGCGCCGCGGCGGCGCTTGCCGCGGCAGCCGGTTCCAACGTGGTGGTGTTCGAGATGCGCGCCGACCGCATGGACGAAATGATGCGGCTGGGCCACAACGTCACCGCGCTCTACCCGTACCAGGACGTGGTCATGCGCGAGGTCGCCAATGCCGACCTGGTGGTCGGCGCCGTGCTCGTGACCGGCGCGCGCGCGCCCCACGTGCTCACCCGCGAGATGCTCAAGGGCATGGAGGACGGCAGCGTGGTGGCCGACATCTCGATCGACCAGGGCGGCTGCTTCGAGACCTCGCGCCCGACCACCTGGAAGGAACCGACCTACGTCGAGGAGGGCGTCACCCACTTCTGCGTGACCAACATGCCCGGCGCGGTCCCGCAGACCAGTTCGCAGGCGATCTGCGCCGCGATCCTGCCGTGGGTCAGCAAACTGGCCTCCGGCGCCAACTGGCGCGACAACGCAGCACTTGTGCGCGGCATCAATGTCGAGAACGGCGCGTTGGTGCATCCTGCGTTGCACGGGATGAAGCTTTAAAGGCCGGGACCGGGGGCCCGGGTAACAACTGCTGTGGTTCCGAGTTGGGCGAGGGACCTGCTGCTTTTGTCAGGAGCAAGGCGGAACAGCAGATCCCTCGCTGCGCTCGGGATGACATTGTTATCCTCGCCGGGTCCCGAGTCCCGGGTCCCGGTTTTTGACGTATATTCAACCACTAACGGAACCCAGCTAAGGCAGAACATCACGGTGGCGTCCGCAGCAAGCCGCAAGAAAATCACGGGTGTGGAGTCCCAGCGACGCGCGCCGTCGCCGGGGCGCCAGCGGTTGATGCGCGATATCACCTTGATCGCGATCGCTCCGTTCCTGCTGTACCTGCTGGTCAGCCTGGTGACGTTTTCGCCCAGCGATCCGGCCTGGACCAGTTCAGGCAGCGTCACCGGGCCCTTGAACAATGCCGGTGGCCGGGTCGGTGCGTGGATCGCCGACGTGCTGCTGCACCTGACCGGCTATGTCGCGTTCCTGTTGCCGGTGATGCTGGGGCTGATCGCCTGGATCGCGCTGTTCGGCCAGGATGTCGATGGCGATGACAACGCCGAGCTCGGGCCGGCGCTGCGGCTGGTCGGGATCGTGGGATTCCTGGTCGCGACCACCGGGCTGCTGCAACTGCGGCTGGATCCGTCGCTGCATTTTTCCGCCGGTGCCGGCGGCATCCTCGGCCAGTTGATCGGCAACTCGTTGCGCCAGGGCTTTGGTGTGCTCGGAGGCAATCTGTTCCTGCTGGCCTTGCTGCTGGTGTCGGTGACGCTGGCCACCGGCCTGTCATGGCTGGCGGTGATGGACCGGATCGGGCAGGGCGTGCTCGCGCTCGGCCCCTCGATGAGCAAGCTGTTCCGTCGCGGCAGCAAGCAGGCCAGCCAGTGGCAGCAGGCGCGCGCCTTCCGCGGCGAGCGCGAGGAGGTGCGCAAGGTCGATACCGAGCTGCGGGCCAAGCGCGCGCCGGTGAAGATCGAGCCACCGGCGCCGACGGCGGTCGAGAAGAGCGACCGGGCCAAGCGCGAGCAGCAGATCCCGCTGTTCCACGTCGGCGATGGCAGCGGCATCCCTCCGCTGGCCCTGCTCGACGATCCCAAGCCGCAGCCCAAGGGCTACAGCGCCGAGACGCTGGAAACGCTCTCGCGGCAGATCGAATTCAAGCTCAAGGATTTCCGGATCGACGCCGAGGTGGTCGGCGCCTACCCGGGGCCGGTCATCACCCGTTTCGAGGTGCAGCCGGCGCCGGGGGTCAAGGTCAGCCAGATCAGCTCGCTCGACAAGGACATCGCGCGCGGCCTGTCGGTGAAATCGGTGCGCGTGGTCGACGTGATCCCCGGCAAGTCGGTGATCGGGCTGGAAACGCCCAACACCAGCCGCGAGATGATCTACCTCTCCGAGCTGCTGCGCTCCAAGGAGTACGACAAGTCCGGCAGCCCGCTGACGCTCGCGTTGGGCAAGGACATCTCCGGACGGCCGACGGTGGCCGACCTGTCGCGCATGCCGCACCTGCTGGTCGCCGGCACCACCGGTTCGGGCAAGTCGGTCGCGGTCAACGCGATGGTGCTGAGCCTGCTGTACAAGGCGTCGTCCAAGCAGCTCAAGATGCTGATGATCGACCCGAAGATGCTGGAACTCAGCGTCTACGAAGGCATCCCGCACCTGCTGGCGCCGGTGGTCACCGACATGAAGGAGGCCGCCAATGGCCTGCGCTGGTGCGTGGCCGAGATGGAGCGCCGCTACAAGCTGATGTCGACGGTCGGGGTGCGCAACCTTGCCGGCTTCAACAAGAAGGTCCGCGACGCGCGCGATGCCGGCCAGCCGATGATGGACCCGCTGTTCAAACCCAATGCGGAACTCGGCGAGGCGCCGATGCCGCTGGAAGAACTGCCGTTCATCGTGATCTTCATCGACGAATTCGCCGACATGATGATGATCGTCGGCAAGAAGGTCGAGGAGCTCATCGCGCGTCTTGCACAGAAGGCGCGCGCGGCCGGCATTCACCTGATCCTCGCGACCCAGCGGCCGTCGGTCGACGTGATCACCGGCCTGATCAAGGCCAACATCCCGACCCGCATCGCGTTTCAGGTATCGAGCAAGATCGACTCGCGCACGATCCTGGACCAATCCGGCGCCGAGACCCTGCTCGGCCATGGCGACATGCTGTACCTGCCGCCGGGCACCGCGATGCCCGAGCGCGTGCACGGCGCATTCGTGTCCGACGAGGAGGTGCACCGCGTGGTCGAGCACCTCAAGCAGGTCGGCGGTGGCCCGGAGTACATCGACGGCGTGCTCGAGGACGTGCAGACGATGGGCGACGGCGTGGTGGTGGGCGCCAGCGGCCTGCCGGAAAGCAGCGGGGCAGGGGACGAGTCCGATCCGCTATACGACGAGGCGGTACGCATCGTGACCGAAACGCGCCGGGCCTCGATCTCCGGCGTGCAGCGGCGGCTCAAGATCGGCTACAACCGCGCCGCCAGGCTGGTCGAGGCGATGGAAGCGGCCGGCGTGGTCAGCCCGCAGGAGCACAACGGCGACCGCAGCGTGCTGGCGCCGCCGCCACCGAAGTAGCAGGCACCCGCCTTGGTAGGAGCGGCTTCAGCCGCGATCGTAATTTGGCGCAAGTACGTCACTCCCGGATCGCGGCTGAAGCCGCTCCTACGGGTCTCCACCATGCCCGAAGACCTGAACCAACCGCAGCACGGCTTGTCCGCAACGCCGCGCCGAACGTCTCCATTCATTTTCACCGCGGCACACTTGCCTGCAGACGCCACTGGAGATTTCCGATGATCCGTATCGCCCGCTACGCCGCGCTAGTGACTGCGCTTTTCGCCACCAGCGCCTTCGCCGGCGCGCGCGATGACCTGAACACCTTCACCCAGGGGTTGAAGGGCCTGGAAGGCCAGTTCACCCAGCGCGTGTTCGACCGCAACGGCAAGCTCAAGGAGACCTCCAGCGGACAGGTGGCGCTGTCGGTGCCGGACCGGTTCCGCTGGGAGTACGTCACGCCGTATCCGCAACTGATCGTGGCCGATGGCGAGACCGTATGGATCCACGATCCGGACCTGGAGCAGGCGACCCGTCGTCCGCAGGGTGCCGAGGAGCAGACCAGTCCGTTGTCGGCGCTGATCGATCCGACCCGCCTGGATGCGCAGTTCCAGGTCGAGGAGGGCACCTCGACCGATGGCATCGCATGGCTGTCATTGGCGCCGAAGAACGGCAAAGAGGCGAGCTTCCGCACCGCACGGCTGGGGTTTGCCGATGGCGCCCTGGTCGAGATGCAGGTAGTGGATGCGATCGGCCAACACACCCGGATCAGTTTCAGCGACTGGCAGCGTAATCCCCGGTTCGACGAATCCACCTTCAGCTACACCCCTGCCGCCGGCACCGACGTGATCGGCGGCTGACGGGCAACCGGACGTATGCAGTGGCGCCACAGCGATTGTGAGTGGCGTGTCTACTGAACCATTCATCAAGCAGCGCACGAGCTCACAGCCCATCCACGCCGCACCTTCCACAGTGTTCTCCATCGTCACGGCGACCTTACGGAGTCAACACTGATGCCCCGACACCCGCTCGCTTTCGCACTTTTCTCCGCTTGCGGTTTCGCCGCCGCCGTACTCGCGACCCGCACCGACGCCTCCGACATGGCCTCGCCGGATCGCGCGCAGGGCGTGGAGGCGCGGGCGCCGGCCAGCGGCGCGGCCGGCATCCACGCGCGCGGTGAGGTCCCATTCGACGGAATGATTGCGGCCGCGATGATCGAGGCGGTAACCCGCGAATTCGGACAGCCCGTCGACGTGAGACTGGCCAAGCTCGATGTCCGTTCCGCCAGCCTTCGCGACCTGGAGCTGCATGGCCATGGGGAACTGCAGATAAGTGATGGCGAGGGATGGATCCCGTTCGAATTCGAAGCCCTGTACGACACCCGCCGCAGCAGCGTCAGTCATCCGCGGCTACGGATCGGCCACGGGCAGGCGACGACGCCCCTGGCAACGGATTCGGATATCGCACGTGAGCTGCGCGCTCAGGTCCGCAGAACCATCCGCGGGGAGTTCGGCCAGCAACCGGTGAGCCTGTCCCTGGAGGATGTGCGCATCCACCAGGAGGTCGGCCGCTACCTGCGCGTGGAAGCCCTCGGCATCGCCGACTTCCATGCCGAAGGCGATACCGCAGCCCAGGTGCAGGGGCTGCTCGACCCGCACACCGGCCGTTGGCTGCGGGTGCAGCTCGAGCTTGGCACGCCACCGGCATGGGCGGATGTCCGCCCGGTCGCACTGGCGGCCCAACGCAGCCGCTGAACCGCGGCGGTCGCCACGGGTCGCACGAGTCGGCGCTGCGTCTTCCGCGCCCACGGCCCGGCACATTGCTATCGTGGGCGACCCTCTCGACGCGAGCCGCTCCCGTTGGCCCGGCGCAGCCCCCCTTCCTTACCCGATGAGACCGACCTGCTGAGCGTGGATCGCTCGGCCATGCGCCCGCTGGCCGAGCGCATGCGCCCGCGCACGCTCGACGAAATGGTCGGACAGAAGCGCCTGCTGGCGCCCGGCTCTGCGCTGCGTCGCGCGGTCGAATCCGGCCACGTGCACTCGATGATCCTGTGGGGCCCACCCGGCTGCGGCAAGACCACGCTGGCCCTGCTGCTGGCGCACTACACCGATGCCGAGTTCCGCGCGATCTCGGCGGTGCTGTCGGGCCTGCCTGAAGTGCGACAGGTCTTGGCCGAAGCCGCGCACCGGTTCGCCGAGGGGCGCCGCACGGTGCTGTTCGTCGACGAGGTGCACCGCTTCAACAAGACCCAGCAGGATGCCTTTCTGCCGCACATCGAACGCGGCACGATCCTGTTCGTCGGCGCGACCACCGAGAACCCTTCGTTCGAGCTCAACTCCGCACTGCTGTCGCGTTGCCGCGTGCACGTGATGGAGGCGGTGTCAGCCGATGACATCACCCTCACACTGCGGCATGCTTTGGACGACCCGGAGCGCGGTCTCGGCGGGGGCGAGGGCAGCCCGGCACTGCGTGTCTCCGACCAGGCCCTGGGCCAGATCGCCGGCGCCGCCGACGGCGACGTGCGCCGCGGCCTGACCCTGCTGGAGATCGCGGCCGAGCTGGCCGGCGAGGAGGGCGGCGAGATCACCGACGCCACCCTGGTCCAGGTGCTGGCCGACCGCACCCGACGCTTCGACAAGGGCGGCGAGCAGTTCTACGACCAGATCTCGGCCCTGCACAAGTGCGTGCGCAGCAGCAATCCCGATGCCGCGCTGTACTGGCTGACCCGGATGCTCGATGGCGGCGCCGACCCCAATTACCTCGCGCGGCGGCTGGCGCGGATGGCGGTGGAGGACATCGGCCTGGCCGATCCGCGCGCACTGCAGATGGCGATCACCGCCTGGGACACGTTCAACCGGCTCGGCAGTCCCGAGGGCGAGCTCGCGCTGGCACAGCTGGTGATCTACCTGGCGAGCACGGCCAAGTCGAACGCCGCCTACGCCGCCTTCAACGCGGCGCGGCGCGACGTGCGCGAGCTCGGCACCCAGGACGTGCCGCTGCACCTGCGCAACGCGCCGACCAAACTGATGAAGGAACTGGGCTACGCCAAGGGCTACCAGTACGACCACGACCGCGAGGACGGCGTCGCGCTGGAGCAGACCGGCTTCCCGGACGCAATGGGCGAGCGCCTGTACTACCGGCCGGTGGAGCGGGGCATGGAGCTCAAGCTGAAGGAAAAGCTCGACCGCCTGCGCAGCGCCCGCGGCGCCAAGCACCGCGTACCCGATGACGGTGGCGACGATGGGAGCGGTGTACCCGGCTGAGCGGGTTTGCCCGGATGGCCTTTCCCGGCCCCAGGGCGGCAATGCCGCAAGGCGGTGCCCGTGCGTCCGCCTTTCGGGTACGAGGGTCGGCATGGACTCGTGTAAAAAAAGCTGCGCAAAAGTGAGCTAACTTCTGGACAAAGCTACTTTTCTTTGCCCTCTCGGACAACATCTTCTGCAGGCCGAGATCCACTCCAGCCAAATTCACTGACGCAAGCGGTCCAGGCGCAACCGCCGCGTTTGTCGCTGCCCGAAGCCGCGGACGCCCGCGCCGGCAAACGCCATCCTCCCCACTCGATAGGAGATCTGCCATGAACTGCCGTCCATTCCGCTCCGTGATTTCCGTGGCTGCGATGCTGGCCTGGGTCGTGGGGGCGGCGCCTGCATTCGCTAAGGGGCCCATAGATCCGCAAGTCGTCGCCGAGGCGAGCGGCGCCAAACCGACCGTCGCCGACGATGGCGTGGTGCGGATCGGCTGGAGCCGCCACGATGTCGAGGTCACCGTCGACGGAATGCCGCTGCCGCCGGCGGCCGGCCTGGGCTCGTGGGCGGCGTTCACCGCGACCGATACCAGGGCGATGGTCATGGGCGACACGGTGGTGTTCCAGGACGAGGTCGATGCGGCGATGGATGCCGCATTCGCGCACGGTCTCGAAGTCACCGCGCTGCACAACCATTTTTTCTACGACTCGCCCAAGGTCTACTTCATGCACATCGGAGGCGAGGGCGAGGCCGAGTCGCTGGCCGCCGCCGTCAAAACGGTGTGGGAGGCGATCCGCGCCGTCCGTGCGGCGCGGCCGCAACCGGCGACCGGTTTCGGTGGCGATACACCCGTAGCCGGGGAGTTCGACGCCGACGTACTCGCGGAGATCGTGGAGCATCGCGCGTCAGTCAACGAGGGCGTGGTCAAGATCACGATCGGCCGCGAGGGGCGCATGCACGGCCAGACGATCGGCGCATCGATGGGGCTGACGACCTGGGCGGCATTCAGCGGCAGCGATGCGCTGGCCACGATCGACGGCGACTTCATCATGACCGCCGACGAGGTGCAGCCGGTGCTGCGCGCCCTGCGCGAGGCCGGGCTGCATGTGGTCGCGCTGCACAATCACATGATGGGCGAGCAGCCCGGGTTCTACTTCACCCACTTCTGGGGCAAAGGGCCGGCGGCAGAGCTCGCGCGCGGGTTCCGCGGTGCGTTGGATGCCCAGGCCGCCGCCGGCGAGATTGCCGCTGCGCACACGACTCACTGATCCCGCCGATCGACCCAGCGTCCGCGGAGAGCCGCTCCATGTCCACACCGACGGGTGACGTACCGCTGACCGACGTCGACGCCGCAGGCTGCGCGGTGCCACGCGAGCCTTGGCTGCGCCTGTTCCTGCGCTTCCTGCGGTTCGGCGCCCTGGCCTGGGGCGGTCCGGTCGCGCAGATCGCGATGATCCGGCAGGAGCTGGTCGAGGAGGAGCGTTGGGTCAGCAGTGCGCATTTCAATCGCGTGCTCGCGGTGTATCAGGTGCTACCTGGCCCCGAGGCGCACGAACTGTGCGTGTACTTCGGCATGCGCTCGCGCGGCCGCTGGGGCGGCGTTCTCGCCGGGCTCGGTTTCATGCTGCCCGGCTTCGTGCTGATGTTCGCGCTGTCGTGGGCCTACGTGCGTTACGGCCTGCAGACGCAAGGTGTGGCGGCGGTGTTCGCAGCGGTGCAGGTTGCGGTCGCCGCGCTGATCGTGCGCGCGGTGGTGCGCATCGGCGAGCACGTGGTGACCGACCGTTGGCTGTGGGGCATCGCGATCGGCGCGACCGCGGCGCAGCTGGCCGGCATCCACTTCGGAATCATCCTGACCGCCGCCGGTGGGGTTTACCTGCTGGCGCAACGGCAGTTGCGGGTGCTGGCGTGGGCGCTGGTCGCGCTGACCGTGGCCGGCATACTCGGCTATGCCATCGCAATGGGCGGGCTGACCGGCTTGGAAGCCCTGAGCGGCGGCGTGACCGATGCCGAGCCCGCGCGCCGCGACGGCGTACCGCTGCTGGCACTGTTCTGGTCCGGCCTGAAGGCGGGTCTGCTGACCTTCGGCGGGGCCTACACCGTGATCCCGTTCCTGCAGCGCGATGCGGTCACGCAGGGCGCGTGGATGAGCAATACGCAATTCCTCGACGGGCTGGCGTTGTCGGGCCTGCTGCCGGCGCCGCTGATCATCTTCTCGACCTTCGTCGGCTATCTGGGTGGTGGGCCGTGGGGCGCGGTCGCGATGACCGTCGGCATCTTCCTGCCGGCCTTCGCCTTTACGCTGATCGGCCATGATGCGCTGGAGCGGCTGGTGCACCAGCCGCGTATCCGCCTGTTCCTGGAGGGGCTCACCGCCGGTGTGGTCGGGCTGATCGCCGGGACCACGCTGGCGCTGCTCAGGATCAGCCTGACCGGGGTGGAGGCGGTGATCCTGTTCGCGTTGGCGCTGATGGTGCTGTTCGCGTCGAAGGCGAAGATGGTGATTCCCGCGGTCATCGCCGCAGCGGCGCTGTGGGGCTGGTTGTCCTCGTTGATCGCCTTGGCCAAATAGGGTAAAAAGGGTATATTTCCATTGTCCTGACGACGGAGCGGTCCATGGCCTCGACCCTGAAACTCGAACCAGTCGAAGATATGCCGCGCACCCGGGCCTCGGAGGTCAAGACACTCGGCTGGCGCGGCGTCATGAAGGCTGTCAACCGCGTTGGCAAGGTGGTCGTCACCAACCACAACCACCCCGAGGCGGTCATCCTGTCGGCCCAGGAGTACGACGCCCTCGTGCAAGCCCTGCGCAAGGCCGAATCCCGGGAGCAGTCCGCCCTCGAGGAGCTCCGCCATCGCTTCGACGAGCGCCTGGCTTCGCTGCAGGCACCCGACGCGGGCGATCGACTTCGCTCGGTGATGCGCGGCCCCGCCAAGCTGGGCGGCAAGGTCAAGGCCGGCGCCGGCCATTGACGGCTCGCCCCGTCCTGTATGTGCTCGCTGGTGTCAACGGCGCGGGCAAGAGTTCGGTCGGCGGCCACCTGCTGGAGCAGGCGGGCTTGAACTGGTTCAATCCCGACACGTTCGCCCGCGAGTGGCGGGCGCAGACAGCCTGCGAACAGGGCGAGGCCAACGCCGTCGCATGGCAGGAGGGCCTGCGCCGGCTCGACCAGGCGATCGCCCAGGGCCACCACCACGCCATGGAGACCACATTGGGTGGCCGCACGATCCCGGGCAGGATCCAGGCCGCCGCGCGATCGCACGACGTGATGATGTGGTTCTGCGGCCTGTCGTCGCCGGAGCTGCACATCGCCCGGGTGAAAGCCCGGGTCGCGGCCGGTGGACATGACATCGCCGAAGCCAGGATCCGTCAGCGTTATCCAGCGTCGCTGGAGAACCTGATCGCGCTGATGCCGCACCTTGCGCACCTGCAGGTCTACGACAACAGCGTTGAAGCAGATCCCGGCCAATCGGTGCGCGACCCGGTACTGGTCGCGGAAATGAGGTCGGGCAGGCTCACATGGCCTGCGGACGTCCAAACGCTCAGGGCAACGCCGGAATGGGCGAAACCGGTGCTCGAGGCGGCGCTGTCGATGTAGGTGCTGCGCCAGTCAAGACCTTGGCGCAGCACACAGCGTGCTTCGACGAACGGGCTGTTGCGCGCAATCGCATCGGCGCACAGGCGGTAGATCGCCGTGCACTCGATGCAACTTGCCATGGGAAAACCGACCTACCCTTGCGTCGGCAGCGGTTCGATCTTCTCAACCTGCACTTGCGTCACGTCGGTCTCGACCACACCGGTCAGCTTGACGCGTTGTCCCGCGGCCGCGCCTGCAGCGTTGTCCAGCGCCAGGGCATAGCGGGTCTCGCCTGCGATCAACTGCGGCGTAGGCGTCAGCGCCAATGTGCCCTCCAGATCGATGCGCGCCTCCTTCGGCGTGAAGCCGTTGTCGCGAATGACCGCGCGGATCTGCTGCATCGAGGTGGACGAACCCGCTGCCAGCGTGAGTTCGGCATAGCCGTCATTGAGACTCACCTTGACCGACTCGACGCCCGGCAGGCGCTTCAAGCCCTGCTCGATGCCGTAGGCGCAGGGGGCGCAATCCATGCCGAAGATGGTCTGTTTCGCGTGCACCAGCCCCTGGGCGAGCGCCACGGTCGGCGCGCCCAGCAGGGCGATGATCAGGATGGGTTTCAGGATCGATTTCATGGTGTCACTCCAGGTTAGAACCAGTGGGTAAAAACGAACTTGCCACGGTAATCCGTGTCCGGTTGCAGACCGTTGAGCTGCTCGTCGACCGGCAGCAGCACGCCGGCCGATACGCCCCATCGGCCGAACAATCCCAGCACCGATGGTCCAGCGAGCACGCGCGTGCCGCCGGAGTTCTCCATCGTGATGCCGCTCATGCGGTCGCGTTCGGCGTGCTCGGCCACCGCTTCCACGAACAGGCGCCAGTCGGGCTTGGGGTAATCGCCGCGGAACACCGGCGGGCGCCACCCGAACACGGCCGTCGCGTACGTCAGGTCGCCTTGTTGCACGCGATCCCGGCCCACGTCGTGCTGGACGCCGCCCCCGAGCCACCAATACGTGGTGCGGGATGCAAACCCGGTGACCACGGCGGCGTGCAGAGTCGGTCCGGTTTCCATGCCCGATGCGCCCAGTTCGGCGCCATCGGCGAGGCCGACCAGCAAGCTGCTTTCGCGCCGCACGCCGACCGCTGGCGCGTTGCGATGAAAGCGCCAGAGCATCGAGGCTTCGACCGCGTCTGGAGCGCCCATCATCGCGCCCCCACGCGTGTTGGCCATGCCCGGAACTCCATCGCGGTCACCGATCGGTGCCGTCAGCGTCACCTGCAGATCTTCGGTGATGCCATACCCCAGCATCTCGCGCGCGCGCCAGGCGCCGCCGGCTTGTGTTTCGACGCGCATGAAGCCGGTATCGCTGCTCCACTGGCCTTGACCCAAGGTCGGGGTCGCCAGGCCGAAGATCGGGCCGTGGCCTTCCGCGTGTGCCCACCTCGGAACAATAGCCAGCACGAGCGCGGCAGCGAGTACGGCTTTCTTCATCGTGATCATCCTCAGGAAAGCGCCAGTCGAAGTGGCAGCCACAGGAACGCCACGAACCCGGCGCCCGCCCAGATCAGGACCGAGCCCAGCCACACCCGCCGCGACCAGCGGTCTGCGCGTGCGCAGGCCGATGCCAGGACCGGGTCGGTGGGGCAACTGCGTGCGGGGCGATAGAGCGCCCAGCCCGCCAGCGCGAGTACCAGCGCAGAGCCGGCAAACGTCCATTCCTTGTACTGGCTCAATGTCACCAACCACGGTGCGCTTGAGGTCATGACGGCGACGGCGCTGCCCAGCCCCAGCGCCACCAGCAACAGCGGCAATGCGCAGCACAGCAGCGTGCCCAGCGAGAACAGCAGGGTGAGGGCACTCAGCCCCTGCTTGTGTCGCGAACTTGATGTCGACATGACGCTCTCTCAGGAAGGGGATCGTGAAGACGGGCCGCGCGTGCGCGGCGCGCAAGCGCTGCACGCCCGCGCCGGGTCCCGGCGTGGCCAGACGTTCCATGCGGCGGCGACCCCGAGTGCGACGGCGCCCAGCACGATCGCGACGACATTGCCGAGCACGAACTGACCGAGCCAGAGCAGGAGCGCTCCTGCCGCACCCACGGCCAGCGGCCCGTAGCCCCATCGCGCTGGCGCGCGCCACGCCAGCGACGCCAGAGCCAGGAGCAACGCCATCGCCGCCAGTGGCAGCAGATAGCGCCGCTCCAGCAGGAATCCCAGTCCAACGGCACTGAACACACCGAGATAACCGGCGAAACACACGGGGCATAAACCTACCGGGACCGTCGCAACGCCCAGACTGGGCAACACCGCCAGTGCACGCCTCCATCGGCCGCCGCCCGAGGGCGACGCCGGCGTCGGCATCACGTTGATGTTTTTGGCATTGCCCAGGGCCTGCACCAGCAGTGCCACCGAAGGCACGCCGCTGGACGCGTCGCCCTCGACATAGATCCGGCAGCCATACCCCGAGGCGGACGGCATGCTTGGGTCGACGTCGCGGCCGTCCACCCATATGGCCGGCGACGGCAGGCTGCGAAACTCGTCAGGGGTGGCCGGATCGGTGGTATCCCATTCAAGCCATTCGGGCTCGGCACCCAGCTCGGCAAACGCAGCCCGCAAATTCGCCCGTGCCTGCGCCACGTTCGGGCAACCGGGGTCGTAGATGAAATCGACGCCGCTCATGAGCCGCCCGCCCGGGTGAGATGGTCGAGGATCGGGCAGTCCGATACCGGTCCGCTGCCCTGGCAGGTTTCCACCAGCGAGCGGAGGGCCTTGCGCATGCGCTGGAGGTCGCGAATGCGCTCCTCGATATCGGCCACCTTGGCCGTGGCGTGGCTGCGTACATCGGCGCACGTGACCTCGGGACTCACCCGCAGGTCGAGCAATTCGCGGACTTCCTTGAGCGAAAAACCGAGACGCTTGGCGCGCTGGATGAACTGCAGCCGGGCCACGGTGTCGGGCGGGTACTCGCGAAAGCCGAAGCCATGACGAGGCGTTTCCGGGACCAGTCCCTCACGGATATAGAAGCGGACGGTCTCGACGCCGACGCCGGCCCGCTGGGCGACTTTGCCGATGGTGAGCGTGGACATATGAACGATGGCCTTGAAGGACGCGAGGCCATGATGCACCCCGTACCCTACTACGGAGTCAAGCCGCCTATCAGCGCCTACCTGCCTGGCGGATTACCGCTTGGGTCTACAGCAACACCGCCGCTGACCCCACTTGTAGGCGGCTGACTCTGACCTGCCCCTGCTTTTCAGCCCACGCTGCCCGCTGCTCCAAGCGCTGCGGCAAAATCCGGTAGCGGCGCCAGCCTGTTCCATGCGGGAAGTGCAGTGATGGTTCTGGTCCGGCATGTGGCCGCGGCTGGCGTGTACAGCGGTCTAACGGTCGGCGCGCTCGCCTCGCGCGAGCAGCTCCCGCATCAGCACCCGCGCTCGGTGCAGGCGCGATTTGGTCGCTGCAAGTTCGAGCCCGAGTTGCGCGGCGGTCTCGTTGAGCGTCAGCCCGTCGACATCGCGCATCAGCAGGATGGTCCGATAGTGCAGTGGCAGCACCGCCATGGCGCGGCTGATCTCGATGCGCAGCTCCAGCGGCTCGGGGGTCATCGCCGGCTGGATGGTTTCGTCAATGTCCTGATTGGTCAGCAGGCGCCAGCCGCGGCGCATCCGGTTGCACTCGCGCTTGACGATGCGGAACAGCCAGGAAGCGAACGTTTCGGTGCGGCGCAGGTCGACCAGCCGACGCGACGCCGCAAACAGCGTCTCCTGCACCGCGTCCTCGACATCGTTGATGACGCAGTGGTACTCGGCGTAGCGGCGCAGGTCCTGGCGCGAACTGGCGAGCAGGTCGTTGAGCGCGCGGACGTCCCCCGCCTTGGCGGCATTCACGGTGTCGGTATCGACTTGCATCAGGCTGCGGCTACCAATTTCGGCCCCGGCTCCGGTGGCGGCGGGGAGCCGTCGCGACAGATGCCGGCATCTCATGGCCTGGAAACTGCAGTCTACACAGCTGCCCGCAGCACTCACGCGCGCCATGCCTGGCGCGCGCGAGCGAGCCAGCAGCGTGTTCTGCCCGGCGCGTTCAGCGGTATTCCGGGTTGGGGTGATCGAAACGGCAGCCGGCGTCCCAGGCACTGCGCTGGTTGCCGTGCGCCGGCACGCCGCCGGCATCCTTCAGCAGTCGCGCCAGGTGCATCAAGTTCCAGGCCATGAACGTGGTGTTGCGCTGGGTGAAGTCGTTGTCGTAGCCGATGCTGTCGTCGCCGTAGGACGGTCCGGGGCCGGCTTCGCCGATCCAGCCGGCGTCGGCCTGGGGCGGGATCGTGTAGCCGAGGTGCTGCAATGCGTACAGCGCGCTCATGGCGCAATGCTTGACGCCATCCTCGTTGCCGGTGACGACGCAGCCGCCGACCCGGCCGTAGTAGATGTACTGGCCCGCCTCGCTGAGCTTGCCGGACTCGGCATACAGCCGCTCGATCACGCGCCGGCACACCGAACTCTCTTCACCCAGCCAGATCGGCGTGCCCAGCACCAGGATGTCCGCCGCCATCACCTGCTTGCACAACCCCGGCCAGTCGTCGCGGTCGAAACCGTGTTCGGTCATGTCCGGCTGCACGCCCGGCGGCAGGTCCAGATCGACGGGGCGCACGATGTCCACCTGCACGCCATTGGCCCGCATCACGCCGGCCGCGACCTGCATCAATCCTTCCGTGTGCGAGTCCTCGCCGCTGCGCTTGAGCGTGCAGTTGAGGAACAGCGCGCGCAGGTCGGTGTAGTGGGCGGGTGGACGGGGCTCGGTTGCAGTCATTGGTCGATTCCTGTGATGTCGATGGTTTCGTGAACCGCGCCGACGGGATACAGGGTGCCGGACGATGGTTGCCATGGCGCGCGGGCGTCGAATTAGTTGTGCGGAACTTCCAGTCCCGCCCGAGCGGATTGCGCGGGCCGAACCGGGTACTCGCGGCGCAAATCGCAGGACCAACCCAGAGACGATCCCTGCATCGGATGGGGTGAGGCCGTTTCCCGGCAGGCCCAGCGACGAGCCGTGCCGTTCAATGCAGCGCCTCTACGGCCTCCGCGGTGGTCAGCACTTTGCTTGCGATGAAGTTGAAGTTGACCACGGCGGCTTGGTAGCCGTCACCCAGCTTCGGATCGCGTGCGGCCGCGGTGGCGTCTTTGACCACAAAGACTTCGAATCCCTGTTCGACCAGATCGCGCATGTGCGACTCGACGCACAGGTTCGCCGACATTCCGGCCAGCACGACCTTGCCGATCCCGTGTTTGCGCAACTGCAACGCCAGGTCGTTGTTCTGGGGGCCGTAGACCTTGTGCGGGCTGACCACGATGGTATTGCTGTCGGTCAGCAGCGGCTTGAGCCGCGACAGCCAGTCGGCCCCGGATCCGTCGAGTCCGGCAAGGTCCAGTGGACCGCTGCGGGTGAACATGCCGATCTCGTGCATCTTGCGTTCGAGCGTGCCGCCGAACTGCCATTGCTTGTCGGCCGGATAGTAGTAGTGCGGGGATACGAAGGTCTTGTAGCCGCCGTCGCGCGCGGCGGACATCAAGGCCTCGAGGTTGGCGATGGTGTCGTTTTCGCGGACGCTGTCGCCGACCAGGCCCCACGCGGCGCCTTCTTCGCTGAGGAAATCGTTTTGGGGGTCGGTCACTACCAGTGCGGTGGTTTTGTTGTCGATGTTCATTGTTGGATCCTTGTGGTCGGGGGAGGGTAGGCACGGTTCGTCCCTTCGTGATCGGCCAAGCGCGGGCACCAGTTTCCATGCAAGCAAACCGCGTCTAGGTATGGATCCGACCGATGCAATGGGAAGTCCAGCCTCACCAAAAGGGAGACTCGTCTGGCGCAAAAGGATTCGCAACACGCATCTTTCGTTCGGCCAGCGGTGTCGTCGACGGGGTCCGATCGGCACGAAACCACGCTTCAACGCAGCGCACAGAGTCAGCCGCCGCGAATCCTTTTGCATCCTTGCGCACTCTTCAACTGCACCAGGGGACCAGATCCCCAGCCATTGAAACCCGGAATCGCATGCCCCGTTTTTCTTCACGCTGGATTGTCGTGATCGTGCTCGCACTGGTCGCCTTCGCGCTGTGGCGCAGCGGGCTGCTGGCCGAATTAAGCTTGGAGGGGCTCAAGCCCCGCCAAGGTGCGCTGCAGGGCTGGACCGCAGCGAATCCGTGGCTGGCCGCGGGTGGGTTCTTTGCGTTGTACGTGCTGGTCACCGGCGTATCGCTGCCCGGCGCGACGATCCTGACCCTGGCGGCCGGCGCGATCTTCGGCCTGGTGCAGGGCACGATCCTGGCGTCGTTCGCCAGTTCGATCGGCGCGACGCTGGCGTTTTTGGCTTCGCGCTTCGTGCTGCGCGACGGCCTGCGCCGCAAGTACGGCGAGCGCCTGCGCGCGTTCGATGCCGGCATCGAACGCGATGGCGCCTATTACCTGTTCACGCTGCGGCTGGTGCCGGTGGTGCCGTTCTTCCTGGTCAACCTGCTGGCCGGTCTGACCGCGCTAAAGACCAGGCTGTTCTACCTGGTCAGTCAGGCCGGCATGCTGCCGGGGACGATCGTGTACGTGTACGCGGGCACCCAACTGGCGCGCATCGAGACGCCCGGCGACGTGCTGTCGCCGGGACTGATCGGGGCGTTCGCACTGCTCGGGCTGCTGCCGCTGCTCATGCGGCTTTTCACCCGCTGGCTGGACGCGCGCCGCGTCTATAAGAGCCATGCGCGCCCGCGTCGTTTCGACTTCAACATGATCGTGCTCGGTGCCGGTTCGGCCGGGCTGGTGTCGGCCTACATCGCCGCGACCGCGCGGGCCAAGGTGGCGCTGATCGAGCGCGACCGCATGGGTGGCGACTGCCTCAACACCGGCTGCGTGCCCTCCAAGGCCTTGCTGCGCACGGCCCGACTGATGGCCGATGCGCACAATGCGCAGCGATACGGCATCGACCGGCTCGAACCCGAGGTCTACTTCGCCGAGGTCATGCAGCGGGTGCAGTCGGTGGTGCGCAAGGTTGCGCCGCATGATTCGGTCGAGCGCTACACCGCGCTCGGGGTCGATGTGATCCAGGGCGACGCACGGATCGTTTCGCCATGGGAAGTCGAGGTCGCGGGCAAACGCCTGAGCGCGCGCAGCCTGATCATCGCTACCGGCGCCAAGCCGCTGGTGCCGGACCTGCCGGGGCTCGAGCGCATCGATTACCTGACCTCCGACAACCTGTGGGACCTGCGCGTGTTGCCCAGGCGCTTGGCGGTGCTCGGCAGCGGCCCGATCGGCTGCGAGCTGAGCCAGGCGTTCGGGCGACTGGGCAGCGAGGTGACCCAGGTCGAGATGGCACCGCGTTTGCTGCCGCGCGAAGACGCTGATGCAGCGGCCGAGGTCGAGGCGCGGTTCGTCGAGGAAGGCATCACCGTGATGACCGGCTGCAAGGCGCTGCGGGTGGAGCGCGAGCACAAGGGCGCGGGCGAGGGCGGGGTGCTGTTCTGCGAGCAGGACGGCGCGGAAATCGGGATAGCGTTCGATCGGCTGCTGCTGGCGCTCGGGCGCAAGCCCAATGTCGAAGGCTTCGGCTTGCAGGAGCTGGGCGTAGAGATCAGCGATCGCGGCACCGTGCAGGTCGACGCGCTGCTGCGGACCAACTTTCCCAACATCCTGGTCGCCGGCGATGTTGCCGGCCCGTACCAGTTCACCCACGTCGCCGCGCCAGGCCTGTTATGCCTCGCTCAACGCCTTGCTGGCGCCGTTCTGGAGCTTCAAGGTCGACTACCGGGTGATTCCCTGGGCGACCTTCACCGATCCGGAGGTCGCGCGCGTCGGTCTGTCGGAGGACGAGGCCAGGGAGCAGGGCATCGCCGTAGAGGTCACCCGGTACGGCCTGGACGATCTCGACCGTGCGATCGCGGATTCGGCCGACTGTGGTTTCGTCAAGGTGCTCACGCAGCCGGGCAAGGACCGGATCCTCGGCGCGACGATAGTGGCAGCGCGCGCGGGGGACCTGCTGACCGAGTTCGTGCTGGCGATGAAGCACGGCCTCGGCCTGAACAAGCTGCTCGGCACCATCCACATCTATCCGACCATGAGCGAGGCGAACAAGTACGTGGCCGGCAACTGGAAGCGCGCGCATGCGCCGCAGTCATTGCTGCGACTCGCCGAGCGCTTCCTCGCCTGGCGCAGGGGTTGATCGCATGCGCATCCTGATCGCCATCCTGCTGCTGGCCACGAGTGTGGCGACCGCGGCGCCCGCACCGGCGGCGTTCGATCGCTCCCATGCCGCCTGGGATCGCCTGCTGGACATGCATGTGCAGTGGAACGCGGCAGGCACCGCGACCGCGGTCGACTATGCGGGCTTCAGCCGCGACCGGCAGGCGTTGCGCCTGTACTTGAAGAGCGTAGCGTCGGTGGGCACCGCGGAGTTCAGGCGCTGGCCGCAGGCCGAACGCCACGCGTTCCTGATCAATGCCTATAACGCCGCGACCGTCGAGCTGGTACTGACGCGCTATCCAGAGCTGAAGTCGATCAAGGAGATCGGTGGATGGTTCGGATCGCCGTGGAAGCAGCAGGTCCTGCAGCTGCTAGGCGGCCAGCGCAGTCTCGACGACATCGAGCACACGCTGCTGCGCGGTGCCGTCGATTACACCGACCCGCGCATCCATTTCGCGGTCAATTGCGCTTCGCTCGGCTGTCCCGCGCTTCGGCCGGAGGCGTATCTGGGCACGCGGCTGAATCAGCAGCTCGACGATCAGACCCGCCGATTCCTGCGCGATCGCAGCCGCAATCACTACGACCGGCGCAGAGGCGAGCTGCGCGTGTCCAGGATCTTCGACTGGTACGCCGGCGACTTCGACGCGCACAGCGGCGGGGTGAATGCGTTCCTCTTGCGTTACCCGGCGGAACTGGAGCTGGACGTCGAGGCCGTACAACGACTCCGCGCCGGCCGCATGCCGCTGTCCTACACCGGGTACGACTGGCGCTTGAACCGGAGGCGTCCATGACCGCACGCCACGCTGAGCCCCGGGTTCTCGCGCATCGCGTCCTACCCTCCCATTTGGCTTGATTGATCAGGAAACGTCATGAATCTTCCCTCCGCACACGACGACATCCGCCACTATTACGGCGAGGTGCTGCAATCCAGCGGCGACCTCAAGACCGGCGCATGCTGCCCGCTCGAGGCTATGCCCGAAGCCGTGCGCACGCTGCTGGCCGACGTCCACCCCGAGGTCAAGGACCGCTTCTACGGCTGCGGCTCGCCGTTGCCGCCGACGCTGGACGGCATGACCGTGCTCGACCTGGGCTGCGGCACCGGCCGCGATGTCTACCTGCTGTCACGACTGGTGGGCGAGCAGGGGCGCGTCATCGGCGTCGACATGACGCCGGAGCAGCTCGAGATCGCAGTGCGCCATCAGGCCTGGCACGCCGAGCGCTACGACCATGCGCAATCCAATGTGTCGTTCGTGGAGGGCTACATCGAGCGCCTCGATGCCTGCGGAATCGCCGACGACAGTATCGACGTGGTGGTCTCGAACTGCGTGCTCAACCTGTCGCCGGACAAGGAGCGGGTATTCGCCGAAATCTTCCGCGTACTCAAGCCCGGCGGCGAGCTGTACTTCTCCGATGTGTTCGCCGATCGCCGCATCCCGCCGGAGCTGCGCACCGATCCGTTGCTGCTGGGAGAGTGCCTGGCCGGCGCGCTGTATGGCGAGGATTTCCGCCGTCTGCTCGGCCGGGTCGGCTGCAATGATGCGCGCAGCGTCAGCCAGTCGCCGATCGCGCTGCTCGATGCGCAGATCGAGGCGCGAATCGGCATGGTCGGCTTCCGATCGGTCACGATGCGCGCGTTCAAGCTCCCGCTGGAGGACCGCTGCGAGGATTACGGCCAGACCGCGACCTACCGCGGCACCATCGCCGGATTGCCGCATGCGTTCGTGCTCGACGATCACCATCGTTTCGAGACCGGTCGGCCGCTGCGGGTCTGCGGCAATAGCTTCGACATGCTGGCGCGTTCGCGGTACGCCGATCATTTCCGATTGCTGGGCGACACCAGCGTGCATTTCGGTCTGTTCGACTGCGCCACAGGTCCGGTAACGGCCTTGGCGGCCGCGGGCGCCTGCTGCTGAACCAGATGTCACCGTATCTCGCCCTCGTGACTACCGCAGGCCTCGGCGACCACGCCGAGCGGGACTTGTCGCCGCAGTTCGACGCGGCTCGTGCCGGTGCCAAAAGGACCTGCGCCGAGCGGCCGTGGCGGGTGCACACCGATGCGCGGGTGACCGCAGCGTCAGCGGAGCGCTCATCATGAGCTGCGGCATCGCCATTTTCGTCAAGACTCCGTCCCTGTCACCGGTCAAGACACGACTGTGGCCGGACCTCGGCCAACGATGCTCCGAAGCGCTGTACCTGGTCGCTGCAGAGGCGGTGGCGTCGGTGGCGGAGGCGGCGCAGCAACGGGCGGGCGTGCAGCCCTACTGGGCGGTCGCCGAAGCCGAGGCTTTGCACAGCGATGCCTGGATCGACCTGCCGCACCTTTCCCAGGGCACTGGGTCGCTCGGCAGTCGGATGGCGCAGGTGTACCGTTTGCTGCGGCTGCGCCACCACGGCGCCATTGTGATCGGTGCCGATTCGCCGCAACTGGTACCGGCCGCGCTCGAACGCGCGGCCGACTGGCTGGCGTCGTCCGAGCCGCGGCTGGTGATCGGGCGTGCGCAGGACGGCGGCTTCTGGCTGTTCGGCGGCAACGTGGCCTTGTCCGACAGTGCCTGGCTGAGCCCGCAGTACAGCAGCGAGTCGACGGCCGATCAGTTCGTCGTGGCGATGCAGCGTTTCGGCCGCTGGCTGCAGCTGGAAACCCTGGGTGATATCGACACCGCAACGGATCTGCCGGACGTCCACGCCCACCTCTCGCAGCTGGTCGCGCCCACCGATGCGCAGCGGCGACTGCTGGACTGGCTCGACGCGCTGCCATCGACGATGGGAGCGTGCCCGTGATCCGCGTCCTCCTGCTCAACGACTCCACCGTTTCATCCATCCGGTATCCGATTCATGCATGACACCTGGCCCCTGCTACAGCACAGCGACTTTCCCGCCATCGAGCGCGGGCGGGTCACGACCTTGCAGCTCAACCTCGGCTATCTGTGCAATCTGAGCTGCATCCACTGCCACGTCGCCGCCGGCCCTCGGCGCACCGAGACGATGGACGAGGACACCATGCGATTGGCGCTGGCCGTCGCCCGGCACCTGGGCGTGGAGACGCTCGACCTGACCGGCGGTTCGCCCGAAATGAACCCGCGGTTCCGCTGGCTGGTGGAGCAGGGCAGGTCGATGGGGCTGCACGTGATGGACCGGCTCAACCCGACGATCATGCAGGAGCCCGGCTATGAGTGGGTGGGAGACTTCCTGGCCGAGCACAAAGTCGAGGCGGTCGCCTCGCTGCCGTGCTACAGCCAGGACAATGTGGACGAGCAGCGCGGCAACGGCGTGTTCGAGAGCTCGATCAAGGCGCTGCGGCAACTCAACGCGCTCGGCTACGGCCAGCCCGGCAGTGCGCTGACGCTCAACCTGGTCTACAACCCGAACGGCACGTTCCTGCCGCCGGAGCAATCCGCGCTGGAGGCCGAGTACCGCCGGCTGCTCGGCGACAACTTCGGCATCGTCTTCAACCGTCTGTTCGCGCTGGCCAACATGCCGATCCAGCGCTACGGCTCCTGGCTGCTGTCCAAGGGCCATTTCGCTACCTACATGGCGACGCTGCGCAACGCGCACCGCGACGAGAACATCGATTCGGTGATGTGCCGCTCGTCGGTCAGCGTCGACTACAACGGCGACCTGTACGACTGCGATTTCAACCAGATGCTCAAGCTGCCTCTGGGCGGACGCGAGCGCAAGACCCACCTGCGCGACCTGCTCGGCCATGAATTGCCGAGCAAAGTCGGCGTGGCCGGGCATTGCTATGGCTGCACCGCCGGGCAGGGTTCGAGCTGCGGCGGCGCACTGACCTGAGGAGGGTCGAGGACATGAGCTGGATCGAGGAAATCGCGCCCGAGGCCGCGCAAGGCGATCTCAGAAGTCTGTACGAGGAGCTGGAGCGCAAGCGCGGCAAGGTGTCGAACATCCTGCAGGTGCACAGCCTGCGGCCCGAGGCGATGCGCGGGCACCTGGATCTGTACATGGACCTGATGTTCGCCCCCGGAGGCCTCTCGCGCCGGCAGCGCGAGATGATCGCGGTGGTGGTCTCGCGCGAGAACCGCTGCGACTACTGCGTTGCCCATCACGTCGAGGCCTTGGCGCGTTACGTCAGCGACCGCGCGTTGCTGGAGGCGATCGCCAGCGGCGGCGTCGTGCCGGAGCCTGCACCGTCCGATTCGGCGCTGATGGACTACGCCGTCAAGCTGACTCGCGCACCGGCGTCCGTGCGCGCCGACGATGTCCAAGGCCTGCGCGATGCCGGCATCGCCGAGGCCGACATCCTGCTGGCGAACCTCATCGTCGCCTATTTCAACTTCGTCAATCGAATCGCACTTGGGCTCGGGGTCGCGTCCAACCCGGCCGAAGTGGCCGGTTACGGCGCCTGAGGGCGGTCCATGGGCGCCGACCGGCCATGCAACGTGCTGTTCCTGTGCACCCACAACTCGGCGCGGAGCATCCTGGCCGAAGGCATCGTGACGCTGCTGGGGGCGGGCCGATTCGTCGGACACAGTGCCGGCAGCCGCCCCTCCGGACGCGTAAACCCGTTTGCGCTGGAGGTGCTGAAGGCACTGGGATGCGACACCGGCGGGATGCACAGCAAGTCCTGGGATGCGTTCGCCGGGCCACACGCACCGATGATGGACTTCATCATCACCGTGTGTGACAACGCCGCCGGCGAGTCGTGCCCGGTCTGGCCGGGCGAGCCGCTGAAGCTGCACTGGGGCCTTGCCGATCCATCGACCGTGGGCAGCGACGACGCCGGCAGGCGAGCGGCATTCCAGGACACGGCGCGCCAGATCGCCGCGCGGGTCGGGGCTTTCATCGACAGGCACGGCGCCGCCGGGGAGGGTGGAGACGCAAAACGTCACGCTGCCATCTTCACGCCCGCGGGCCAATAATCCCGCTGGCGACGCTAGTACAACCAAGCCCGGTAATCCCTGCTGATCAGGCAAGTACAGGAGGAAACATTCCATGCAAGCACATGACAGCGACACAACTACCGCAAGCGCGACACGCGCCATCGACTGGAAGGCAGCCGTCTGGGCCGGCCTGATTGCGGGCGTGGTCTTCATGATGGCCGAAATGCTGATGGTCGCGATGTTCCAGGGAGAAAGTGCCTGGGGGCCTCCCCGCATGATCGCGGCCATGGTGCTGGGTCAGGACGTGCTGCAGCCGCCTACGTTCGACATCGGGATCATGATGACCGCAATGATGATTCACATCCCCCTGTCGATCATTTATGGCCTGGCGCTTGCCGCATTGCTGCGACGGGCGAACGCTGGCACGGCACTGATGATAGGTGCGGCGTTCGGCCTGGCGATCTACCTGATCAACTTCTATGCGATCGCCTCGATGATTTTCCCGTGGTTCGCGATGGCGCGCGGCTGGGTCAGCGCGATCGCCCATATCATGTTCGGTGCCGTTGCCGGCCTGGCGTATGTCTGGCTTCGCCGCGCCTGACGGAAAACGTCGCATTACTTGTAGCCGCGGCATTTAGCCGCGGCCGATCAGTTCGATGCGTTTGTTGAGCAGCGATTCTGGTTTCCGGAAGTCGTCGCTCCAGGCTAGGCGCATTTTCCCGCGGATTCCCTGTCGTTTGGCGTGGGACTCAAATGCTATGATCGGGCGAAAAATCCGCGAAGCAACATCCCTCCGCCTGTCTCGTCGATCTTGAGGATGGCCTCAAGCTCTACTAGGTGATTTGGTTTCCGCACAATGGGGTGCGGTTCAGAGGGTCAAGACGAGGCTCTCCACATGAACGCTCCAATCTGACGCTCCCTTCTTGGCTGCGGGTGCAATGCCCGCCTCGAATGCCGTTTACCGGCACACCTTTCCAAGATGACGGAGTCACTACCATGTCCGCTAACGTTCAAAGTCTGGACGAATTTTTCAGCATGCTCGTTGAGGAGCAGCGGGACATTCGCATCACCCTCGCGAGCCTGGAAGGCTCGGGCCAGCCGGTCGCGCTCGATCAGACCACCCAGGGACGCGTCAGCAGGATCGATGCCATTTCCCAGCAGCACATGGCCAAGGCCGGCAGCACCCGCTTGTCGATTCAACTCGACCGGATCAAGGCAGCACTGGAGCGCTATGCCGCCGGACGCTACAGTGTTTGTTGCCGCTGCGAACTGGAGATCGAGCACGGCCGATTGATGGCTGATCCCGCAACGCCTTTCTGCCTGGAATGCAGCCAGGAATTGGCCGAGGCGAAGCAGCTCGACATGCGCCGAAACACCGGTCGCTGAGTCGATGCTGGTAATTACGACCGGCAACAAGCACGCCGACCGCTTGCGCGTTTGGAGCGTTCGTGGCGCGGGCGTTACGGTCGTGCGTGCCGATCCATCAATCTCCGGCGACCGCGACCGGTATGCGTCGTGACGGCGCCTCCGGTCGTTTGCTGATGCCCCGGCTACCGTTCATCCACCGAACCGAGGCCACCGATCTGGGCCAGTATTCTCTGGAAGAGGTGCATCTGGAGTTCTCCAACGGCGAACGGCGTCTGTACGAACGGCTTCACAGCCGCTCGCCGGGCGCCGTGATCATCGCCGCGATGCCGGACGCGGACACCGTGCTGTTGATCCGGGAGTACGCGGTGGGCACGCATCGCTACGAACTTGGTTTGCCAAAGGGCCGCATGGACCCGGGCGAATCGATTCTGGAGGCGGCCAATCGCGAACTGAAGGAAGAGGTCGGAATGGGTGCCAGAGCACTGACCTACCTGCGGCCGCTGACCTTGGCACCGACCTACATGAGCAACGCCATCCACCTGGTGATGGCGGAAGATCTCTATCCCGAGCGGCTGCCCGGTGACGAGCCCGAAGAGTTGGAGGTTGTCCCGTGGGCGCTGGACAGGCTCCACCAACTGGTCCTGCGCGAGGACTGCTCCGAAGCGCGTTCGTTGGCGGCACTGTTCATCGTGCGTGAAGTGCTGAACCATCGAGCGCCGCATTCCGAACCGCTGGCGGACGTCGCCGACGCTTCGTAATGACAGTACATTGCGTCCCCTTGCATTCAGCCATCAAGCCGCTTGCGAATGATCTCGCCAGGCACGCGCTCACGACAGGATTTCGCCTTGGTTCCGCTCCGGACCTATCACCGACGTGCCGCCACCTTCGGCTTCTCGGCCGCGTTGGTCTCCAGCCTGGGGCAGACGTACTTCATCGGCCTGTTCGGACTGTCGATCCGCGATGAGTTGGCGCTCGACGAATCGCATTGGGGCGCGCTTTACGCACTAGCGACGTTGGCCAGCGGGTTGTTGATGTTCTCGCTCGGGGGGCTCGCCGATCGCCTGCCGATGAAGCGGGCCATTACCGTCGCACTCGCCATACTGGGGCTCGGGACTGTCCTGATGTCAGTCGCGAGCGGTTGGGTGCTGCTGGTGATCGGTCTGTTCTGCCTGCGCCTGGGTGGGCAAGGGCTGGTCGGTCACATTGCAATCGTTGCAGCCGCCAGGCATGCCCGCCGTCGTGGACGCAGCATTGCCACTGCTGCGTTCGGTTTCATCCTGGGGGAAGCCCTGCTGCCCCTGGCAGTGGTGGCGATGCTGGGGTGGCTGGATTGGCGCTGGGTGTGGAGCATGGCCGCCGTGCTGGTGCTGGGCGTCGCGTTGCCGGCGCTGCGGGCGGTTGCTGCGCCGCTGCCACGGGCAGCAGTGATGGCCGCTCCGGCGGACGCACCGCCGCCTCTCCGGCGTCGGCAACTGGTCCGCATGCCGTCGTTCCTGGCCGCATTGGCGGTGGTGCTGGTCTCACCGTTCGTGGTCACCGCGGTGTTCCTTCACCAGGGCACGCTGGCCACGCTGCACGGCTGGACGCCGGCGCAAGTGGCTGGCGGATTCATTGCATTCGCGGCTGCCCAGACCGCGACCACCTGGCTGGCCGGTCACTGGGTGGACCGGTATGGGGTGACGTGGGTACTGCGTATCTATCTGCTGCCGGTGGCGGCGGCGTTCCTGGCACTGGCGTTTGGCTCATCGCCGCTGGCGCTGTGGGGGCTGTTCGTCGGACTGGGTGCCACGGCGGGCGCAAACAGCGTCATGTCCGGCGCATTGTGGGCCGATGTGTTCGGCGTGGACAGCCTCGGGATGGTACGCGGGGTGTACACCGGTTTCATGGTGATCGCCACGGCGCTGTCCCCGCTGCTGTTCGGCCTTTTTCTGGAGACGGGATCATCCATGACATACGTCGCGGTCGGGGTGACCGCGTATGTGATCCTGGTACCGTGGCTGGTGACACGGTCGCTCGTCGCCGATACGGAGCGTGCCTCGTGGTCCTGACGACCGCACCGGTCAGGCATGCATGAAGGCTGGCTTTGCTCTGCAGAGTCGCCCACCTGTTCGCACAAGGACCGCTGCGTCATGAGGACAGCTCGTACAACATACCCGCCCGCTGCGCGTGTTGGCGGCCGATACTGTCCCCGGCGTCACGACCTTGCAGAACGTGCTTGGTGCTCACGTCGAGCTGGTTCTTGCCCACACGATCTCCGAAGCAACAGCGTTGCTGACGCCCGAACTCGATGCGATCGTCTGCGGGATCCACTTCGACGAGTCCCGGATGTTCGATCTGTTGCGTCTCGCCAAGGCTCATCCGGCGATCCGGCGCATTCCCTTCGTCTGCTACCGCGATCTCGATACGGATCTGGGAGCGACGGTGGTCGAAGGCCTGGACATCGCAACCAAGGCGCTCGGCGCCGCGGCTTTCGTCGACACCTACAGTTTGAAGCGGATGAATGGAGTCGCCAATGCCGATGCGGACTTCCGCGACCGGGTAATGGTGTACGCACGCCAGGCCCGCACCTCTGGCGACATGTGAGTCCGCAGGTGCGCATGAGTCCTGATACAGCAAGCAGCGCGCTGCCTGATCACGATGAGGCGGGCCGCGCATTTGCGCAATGCCACCGAGCGGCTGACCGCCCGCTCGGTGGCCTTTGGTAAGAGAAGCCCGACTCTGGCTTTTACTTCGCGATTTTCCTTGAGCCAAGCGTATAGCTGTCGGAATCGCGCAGCAGATAGAGCGCCGCGCACGCCGCGAGCATCGGCCAGGCGGCGAAGAACATCAGGTTGGATCCTTCGAACGGCTCAAAGTAGTGGCTCCACGTCGAGAAAGTGGACACGCCGTGCAGGACAAGCACGATGCCGTAGCTCCACCGTCGGGCGAAGCCGACCACGAACGCCAGCAGCAGGACCAGCTCGAGTGCACCCAGCACATAGGCGATCTGCGCATCCAGGCCGCTGATGCCATAGAAGCCCGAGAACACGTCCGCCGTGTGGTCCGGACGGACGAACTTGTCCAGGGTCCACACCAGCATGACCACGAAGACGCCCAGTCGCAGCATCAGTAGGGAGATCGAAAGACGACGTTGTTGATTCATGGTGTTGTTCCTGGTTGGGTGAAAGTGGGCCGCGCGTCTTCACAGGCGTCAAGCTTGCCGGGTGGCAGCTCGTACGGGATGCGGTTGACCTCGCGGCGGAACCTGCAGCGCCGTCCCTGTCGCACCACGGATTGCCCGCGCGTCACCCGCGGGCTCCCCGCAGATAGGCGGCGGTGGTTTCGCAATCGGGGGCCTCGAACAGCTTCGCTGCCGCGCCATGCTCGACCAGCGTCCCGACGCCGTCCTCGACCCAGAACATCGCGACATCATCTGCGATCCGCCGTGCCTGGGCCAGGTTGTGGGTCACGATGACCGTGGTGTAGCGACCACGCAGGGCGGCGATCATGTCTTCCACCACGCCGCTGGCGATCGGATCCAGGGCACTGCATGGCTCGTCGAGCAGGATGACCTCCGGGTCCAGCACCAGCGCCCGCGCCAGGCAGAGGCGCTGCTGCTGGCCGCCGGACAGGTCGAAAGCCGGGGCATCGAGACGGTCCTTCACCTCGGTCCAGAGGCCGACCTGCCGCAGCGCGGTTTCCGCCTTGTGCATCCGCGTGGTGCGATCGCGCACGCCGTGCTCTCGCAAGGGGAAGGTCAGGTTCTTGCGGATCGACAGCGGAAACGGGTTGGGTTTCTGGAAGATCATGCCGACCCGGCGACGCAGTGCGATCACATCGATCCTGCGGTCGAGGATGTCGCGCCCGTCCAGCAGTACCCGGCCATTGACCGTGCAGGTGGGGATCAGGTCGGTCAGGCGGTTGAGAGAGGACAAAAACGTACTCTTGCCGCAGCCGGAGGCGCCGACCACCGCGGTGATGCAGCCGCGATGGATCGGCATCGACACGCCGCGGAGCGCTGGGACCCCGGCATAACTCACCTGCAGGCCGTCGATCCGGATGACGCACTCACGCTGCTCACAGCAGTCCGGACGGTCGAGCGAGCTGCGGACCTCGCTGCTTGTTCCCGGATCGCCGGCGTGGCTGATCGGGTCGCGGTGCTCGCAGCATCTACCCTCGAGCCGGGGCTGCATTTCGCGCACGGGTGTGTCGTCGTTCATGCCCGTATGACCCTCCGGTGCAGCCAGCGATCGGCGGTCCAGGATGTGACGAGGTTGATCACCGCCAGCAGCATGATCAATACGAACGCCGTGGCGTAGGCGGGGCCGGTGCCGCCAGGCACGTTCATCGCCAGGTCGTAGATGTGCACCGACAACGCGCGGCCCGAATCCATGAGCGATCCTGGCATGCGATCCACATAGCCGCTGGTGAACAGCAATGCCGCGGTTTCGGCCAACGCCCGGCCTATGCCGAGGACCAGCCCGACCAGCAGCCCCGGCGTGGCAGCCGGCAGCAGGATGCGCCAGATCGCTGCGGCTTGCGAAATGCCAAGCGCGGCGGCGGCCTTGCGGTAATCGTCCGGCACGCTGCGCAAGCTCGCTTCCGAGGAGCGGATCAGGATCGGCAACACCATGCATGCCAGTGTCAGTCCGCCGGAGAGGATCGAGAATCCCAGGCCCAGGTAGATGCTGAAGAAGGCGTTGCCGAACAGTCCGAACACGATCGAGGGTACCCCCGCGAGGACATCGAGCGACCGGCGCACGACACGGCCGAACCAGCCCGTGGGGGAAAATTCGGCCAGCAGGACTGCGCTGCCCACGCCGATCGGGACGCTGACCGCCAGGCAGACGCCCATGATCATCAGGGTCGAGACCAGGATCGGAGCAATGCCGCCGGCCCGGCCGGCATCGCGCGGCGCCTCGGTCAGGAACGTCCAGGACAGGTGCGGCAAGCCATGACGGACGAGATCGCCGAGGATCCACGCGAACACGGCCGCGGTCAGCAGCGCGACGCTCCACATCGTGACCGTGGCGGCGCGGTCGGGCCAGGCGCCGGCCCGTTTGACCCAGACGCCGGACAGGGCAGGGGACGTCTCAACCACGGACGCGATCCTTGCCGATCCCTTCCGCCATGGCCACCAGCACGACGGTCATCGCCATCAGCACCAGACCGCTGACGAACAAGGCCGAGCGGTGGTGGTCCATCGCGTACCCCAGTTCCAGCGCGATATTGGCCGTCAGGGTGCGGACCGGGTCGAACAGGCTGCGCGGTACCTGCACGACATTGCCGGTGACCATGAGCAGCGCCATGGTCTCACCGATCGCACGTCCGGCCGCCAGTAGGATCGCGGTGAGGATGCCGCCACGCGTGGCCGGCAGTACCACGTTCCGAATCGAAGACCAGCGCGACAGGCCCAATGCCGCTGCCCCGCGCAAATACGCTTCCGGCACGCTGCGCAGTGACGATTCGGCCAGCAGCGCCACCGTCGGCAGGATCATGATGGTCAGGATCAATGTTCCGGCCAGCAGGCTTTGTCCCGGCGGTTGCCACTGACGGATCAGCGGGGTCAGTACCACCAGCCCCCAGAAGCCGTAGACGACCGACGGTATGCCCGCCAGAACCTCCACCAGCCGTCGATACCATCGCCCGACCGGCGCGGGCGCATAAAAGCGGCTGAACAATGCCGAGCCCAGACCCAGCGGAGTGGCCAGCAGGATCGCTCCCCCCGCTGCCGCGATCGTGCCGACCAGCATCGGGCCGAGATTGAAACTTCCGCGTGCCGCGCCGCCAGCTGGATGCCACGACGGATCGTTGAAGAACCGCATCATCCCCACCGATCCCAGCGCCGGCAGCGACTCGAGCACGATGAACCCGAAAATGAGCACGACAATGGCCGCCGCCAGCGCGGCAATGAGTCGCAATGTCGAGAGCAGGGCCATGTCACCGCGAGACCGGCACTAAATACTGCGCTTCCACCACGTCGTTCACCGCGCTCGAGCTCGCGTAATCGATGAACGCCGAAGCCAAGGGCGACACCGGGCCGTGCGTTACCAGGTTCAGCGGGCGCGACAGCGGAAACGAGCCATTGCGGACATTGGCCACGCTCGCTTCGATACCGCCCATCGGCAGGAGCTTGATCGGCCTTCCAGCGGACGCCTCGTACTCCGCGGCACCGATAGAGACATAGCCGATCGCATTGGGGTCGCCCGTCACGGTGAGGATGCCCTGCAGGTTGTCGCCAATGACGATGCTGGGGCGGACGGCATCGGCGGCGAGCTTGAAGTGACCGAGGAAAAGCTCCAGTGTCGAGCGCCCCTCGGCCTTGTTCACCACGGTGATCGGCGCATTGTTGCCGCCCACTTGAGACCAGTTGCTGATCCCGTCGTTATAGATGCCCACGACCTGGGCATCGCTCAGCATGGTCACCGGGTTGTCGCGATGCACGATCAACGCGATGCCATCCCGGGCAATCGTATGGGCCGTCAGATGCGACTCAGCGGGCTTGAGCGCACGCGATGCCATGCCGATGTCGGCCGTGCCCCGCCGCGCATCGGCAATGCCACGCGATGAGCCGCCGCTCTGCACGTCTATCCGTACCCCCGGATGCAGCAATTCGAACTGCTTGGCGATCTCGCCGGCCAGCGGCGCAATCGTGCTGGAGCCGCTAACGATGAGCCGCCCGGAGAGCTTTCCCTGTGCTGGCGCGTCGTCTTCTTGCCCGCGGAAACATCCGGTCAACGACAGCAGGCAGACCATGACAACGAGGGCCACTGCACTTTGTAATTTCAGCCTCATGCGCAACTCTGGTGAAGCGCGGCCGGGTCCTTTATGGTTTCGTCCACGCGTGGGCAGCCAGTTCGGGGTTGGTCTGCGTACCGGTCAGGTGGTTGGCATAGTTGCTGAGGGTCTTCATCGCCACGCCGAGCACCACTTCGAGCGCCTGCTGCTGGTTGAAACCGGCATCGAACAAAGCGCTGGAGCTCTCATCCGAGACCCAGCCGCGATCACGCATCAGCGCGCGGGTGAACCTGGCCAGAGCATCCAGGCGCGGTTGCGGGAGCGTTTCGGCGGCGCGCAGGGCATCGACGGTCTCGGCGGGTAGCTTCACCATGTCCCGCGCCATCATCGAGTGCGCCGCGACGCAGAATTCGCAGCCGTTCTCGACGCTCGCCGCGATCAGGACCACCTGGCGCTCGGCCGGGGTGAGCGAGGTCTTGTCGAACTGCGCGGACAGCCCGAAATACGCCTCGAGCGCAGCAGGCGCTTCGGCGAGATGGGCATACAGGTTCGGCAGGAAGCCCAGCTTGGCGATGGCACCGTCGAGCAGGGGGCGGGCCTTCTCTGGCGCGCTATCGGGGGTGTGCTGAGTGAACATGATCATGGAACTCCTTGGCACCTGGGAAGTCATCGTTGCTGGTAGAAGAGGTGCCGGGCAGGAAAAAGGATTCGCGACTGGCAAAAATCGGTCGATCTGCCATGACGCGCTCGACGCTCCGGGATTTGGCGCTGCTCCGGTTCGCTGGCCGGCGGGCTTCCGCGTTGCGGCCGCAAGCTGGCGCACTGATCGCGGTATCACGGCAAATTGACTTCCGCAGCCGTCCAATGGCGGGGTGCGGCCCGTTGGAGAATCACGTTGCAGAATCCACAGCCCGACCTGCGAAGCCATGAGGCCGATGTCGGTGGCATCCGCATGCGGTGGGACGAGCGGGGAAGTGGCATTCCCGTGGTACTCGTGCACGGAATCCCCACCTCGCCGCAGCTCTGGCGCAAGGTCATGCCGCTGGTGGACGGCGCCCGCCTGATGGCATGGGAGATGGTGGGCTATGGCCACTCCATTCCCGAAGGGCGCGGGCACGACATCTCCGTACGTGCCCAGGCCGGATATCTGCTCGAATGGCTCGATGCTCAAGGGCTCGATCGCGTGGTGCTGGTTGGCCACGACCTCGGCGGCGGCGTGGTCCAGATCGCCGCGCTGCGCCATCCGGAACGGTGCCAGGGGCTGCTGCTGACCAACGCGATCGGATATGACTCCTGGCCGATCCCCAGCGTAAAGATGCTCCGCGCCGCCGGAGGTCTTGTCAGACGCTTGCCTGCGGGCATGATCAAAGCCGGGATCTTCAGGATGCTGATGGCTCGCGGACACGACGACGCGCAAGTGGCCCGCGAGTCGCTCGCGCTGCACTCGGCGCCCTACGCCGAGCACGGCGCGGGGGAGGCACTGGCCCGGCAGGTGCGCTCGCTCGAGGTAAACGACACGCGCGTCGTCGCCGGTGAACTTCCGACGCTGGCTGGCGTGCCCGCGCGGGTGGTCTGGGGCGCCGCCGATCAGTTCCAGAAGATCGAGTATGGCGAGCGCTTCGCCCGGGATCTTGACGCGCCGCTAGAGCGTATCGAGGGTGGCAAGCACTTCACGCCGGAAGATCATCCCGATCGGATCGCGGCAGCGCTGGGCGCGCTGTTGCGCGAGGTAAGCGAGCGCGCGTCGAGTCAGCCCTGACAGCTTGTGCTCATGCTGGTTCTCACGTTGGTTCTCCGGGGCGGCCCTGCATGGCAGTCCTGTAATCGATAACGGCGCCGATAAAGGAAGCATGCACAAAGGTCTGGGGAAAATTGCCCAGCATCGTTCCGCTGTCGGGATCGGCTTCCTCGGCAAAGAATCCGAGATCATTGGAGTACTCGAGAGCCGCTTCCAGGATCTGGCGGGTGCGGTCCAGATCGTTGCGAATGATCCAGTACTGCGCCACCCATATCGTGCCCGCGAGAAAAGCGCCCTCACCGAACCGCTCGAGCTCCTCCAGATGCCGCCAGTACAGGTGGCCTCGGCAGTAGTCGCGTTCAAGCGCGTCGATCGTGGCCAGCATCTCGGGTGCTTCCGCCTCGCAGTAGCCCCACGTCGGAAACAATGCGGCCGATACGTCGACCGCATCGCTTCCGGCAAAGACCGCGTACGCGCCATCGGCGGTAAGGCAGTGTTCGGCGACGTATTGGTCGATCTTCTGCACGGCGCCCAACCACCTGTCCGCCTGTTGCCGTTCCTCGGCAAAGTCCGCGAGATAACGCAGGCCGCAGGAGACAATCACTTTCGAGGCCGTGTACTGCCGGGACTCATGTTCCTCCCATATGCCGTAGTCCGGCTGGTGCCAGTTGTCGACCAGGAAGTCGGCGATCTGGCGCACGGTTTCCCAGTGTTCCCGCGTGTCATGACGGCCGTAAATCAACTTCGCCGCGAGCAGGACGTTGGCAAAGCCATCCAGCTGCAGCTGGTCATTGGCGCCGTTGCCGATCCGCACGGGCCTGCTGTCTGCAAACCCGGACAGCTCAATGCGCGATTCGTCGGGCGCAGGTTCGGAATCCAGCGACAGGAACGGAGGCAGCAGCGGCTTGTCGTCCACCTCCTGCTTCGAGCCGCAGATGAAGTCCAGGAAAAGCCGCTCGTCGGGACCCGTGCTTCCGGCGCGCACCAGCGCACTTGCGATCATTCCGGCATCGCGCATCCAGACGTAGCGGTAATCGTAATTCCGCGACCCACCAGGTACCTCCGGCAGGGAGGTCGTGGCCGCCGCGACAATGCCGCCGCTTTCGCCATAGGTAAGCAACCGCAAGGCGCGCAGCGACTGCGCCACCTGCCGCTCGAACGGCCCGTGGTAAGTGATGCGCGACGCGATGCCCCGCCACTCGGCAAGCGTACCGTCGAGCCAGCGTTGCACGTCCGCGCGGCTGGGTGGCGCAATCGGAGCGTCTGCCAACACCGCCCAAGTTTCCTTGCCCGGCGGCAGCTCGAAATGGATGGCGCCGTCGTCGATCTCCAGATCTTCCGAGCTGTAGAGCCACCAGTTCCCGTTGATGCACACGCCACCTTGGTCGGTGCGCAGGTCGGCGGCGTCTCTCGCGTAGTTTGGCGCGGGCCTCACGACCACGCCCACCGCTTCGGGCGGCGCCGAGAACAGGCGGCAGATCGAACGTGGACAATCCGGACCCATCGGCATCCAGTCGGTGACACTGAAATGACCGGTCGCCAGCTCGAGTCGGGTCTCGAGCACGGCGCTGTCCTCGATGTAGGCGCGACCGGCCGGGCGTGCGGACGGCACTTCAAATGCCCAGGCGCCGCCTTTTTCGTCATCGAGCAACGCGGCAAACAGCGACGGGCGGTCAAAGCGACCCGGGCAGTACCAGGGGATGGAACCGTCGGCGGCCACTACCGCGACAGTTCGCCGGTCGCCAATGACCGCAAGCTCCCGAATCCCGGTTCGTACGTGCTTAGGCACCTTGGCCCTGGAAGAGCATCAGCGCGCCGTCGACGACTATGGTGGTCCCGTGGATGTAGCGCGCCTGCTCGGAGGCGAGGAAGACCGCCACGTGGGCGATCTCTTCCGGCTGCGCCGCGCGCTTCATCGGAATGGACTGGACCTGCTTTTCCAGCACTTTCGGATCGTCGATCGCGGCCTGGTTCATCGGGGTCAGCACCATGCCGGGTGCGATGTTGTTGACGTTGATGTTCTTCTCGGCCAACTCCAGTGCGAGCGTCGTGGTCAGGTTGCGGAGCCCGCCCTTGGAGACGTCATAGCCCGCTGCGCCCGTACGCGGAATTTCCTGGTGCACGCTGGTGATGTTGATGATCGTGCCGTGCGTGTCGGAGCCGTCCAGGCCACGGATGAACTGCTGGCAGCAGAAGAACGGACCGTAGAGATTGGTCCGCATGATGTTGTCCCAGTGCTCCAGGCTCATGTCCTTGACGGGCTTTCCCGCAGCGTCGACGCCTGCGTCATTCACCAGAATGGTCGGCGTCCCCAGCCTCTCACTCACCGTCTGGAAGAACTGCTCGACGAGAGAAGGGTCGCGCACATCCAGGTGCGTGACAAAGCCCCTGCGGCCGGCTGCCTCGATCTCGCTCAGCGTGCGCTCCGCGCCTTCCTTGTCGTGAAGCCAGGTGACCGCCACGTCGGCGCCCTCGCGTGCGAACGCTACGGCGGTGGCTTGGCCGATGCCGGAGTCTGACCCGGTAACAATGGCGATCTCGCCTTCCAACCTGCTCGTATTCAAGGGTTGCCTCCGGATGCTTCGGTCAAGCTGGTATTGGACGCCCGGCACGATCAGCGCTCTGTGAACCGGGGGGGCGCAACTATCCGCAGGCTCCGGATAGGCACCACCCCGAAGGCCCACACGCCGGCGTGAGCGGGCACATAGGGCCACGCAGGCGCTTGAGATTGCCAGTCATGGCTCACGGTGGCTCGACAGTTGCCGGCCTATCTTCCAGAAGACAGGCAATGGAGCATGACAATGAAACACTTCGAAAACGCTGCGAGTGCGGAGAGTCAAGTCAGGCATGCGACCTATCTTGCGAAAGACGATCAGGCGCTGACGTTCCCGTCGGACCGAACGGTACTTCTGGTGATCGACCCCGTGAATGATTTTCTCTCGGAGGGCGGAGCCGCCTGGGAGCTCACCAAGAACACCGTAAAGCTGCATAACGTGGTCGAGAACATGAAACGGGCTATCGACGGTGCGCGCCGGCATGGAATTCCCGTCATTTACGGGCCAATGGCGTACACGGAAGAGGATTATGCCGACGAATCCCTGCAGCGCCGCACAGGCATCAACAGGATCATGTTCGAAAACAAGATGTTCCTGGCCGGGAGCTGGGGGGCCGACTTTCATCCCGACCTGCAGCCGCGGGACGACGAGATCGTCCTGCTGCCGCACAAGGGGACCGACGTGTTGCACACCGATCTTCCCGATCACCTGGAGCGACTGGGTACCACGCATATGGTGATCATCGGCATGACCGCGAACCTGTGCTGCGAGAGCACCGGGCGCCACGCGGCGGAAGCTGGTTTCGATGTGACCTATTTGTCCGACGCGATCGGTTCGGAAAGCGTCCCTAGCTACGAAGCCGCGGTACGGGTCAATTTCCCGCTCATCGGCAATGCCGTGATGAAGGTCGATGAGTTCCTCACCGCGCTGCAGAACCCGGCGGGGGACGTGGAGGTCCAGGTAGGCGATACGGTCCATGGCTCCGACCACATGGAGATCGGCACCGTCGAGCAAGTCGTGGGTCCGTCGCCGGAGACGGAAGGCTATCTGCTCGTGCCGCGCGGCATCATCGTCGACAGGGACATCTTCATTCCGCTGGCTGCCGTCGTGAAGCGCGCCGGTACCGACGTGTTCATCAATGTGCCCAAGCTCGTCGTAGGCAAGATGCCGTGGGATGAGCCGACTGGCCGCGTCGAGCAGCGCGAGAAATACGGTAAGCCGATGCGGGACGTGGGCCAGCTGTACGGCTCGCACTCGGCCTCGGCGCAAACACAGTCCGCCGTAGGTGGCGGCGTGCAGGCACAACCGCAGTAAGCTCCTCAAGCTGGTCCGGAGAGAACGGTCTGACAACGAGAAGCCGTCTCCGTTGTAAGTGTGACAATCGAGGAACGCGGGATTGAGGGCGGGTTCACTGCGCTGGCTGCGTAGAACGCTTCGCCGGCCGTGTCCGGTCCTCTTCGCAGCGGGCGACCGGGGGGTCAGGCGTGCACCGACGATGATGCGGACGGGCCCCGTGGGCTATGGGAGTCTCGAATTCGTGACATTCACCTGTAGATGTCCTATATTCGCGACGTGGCCACCGACCTTCCCTGTGCTACTAAGCTCACCCGGGCGTTAGGCAATGCCTTGCGTACCGCCCGCCAAGCTGAAGGACTGACTCAAGCGCAACTGGCTCAGCGGGCGGGCATTGCCCGGCAAAAGCTGATTCAGCTCGAGCAGGGCAAGCCGGGCGTGGCCATGGCGGCGTACACCGCCGCGCTCGATGCCTTGGGCCTGCAACTCGCGCTGCAACCCACGCAACTACGAATCACGGACTACCCGCAGCTCAAGCGTTTGGCTTGGAATCGCCCCGGCGACGATCTGGTCACAGAGCGTGATGCGCTTGCGCTGTACGAGCGCAATTGGCGATTGGTCGATCAGGAGCAAATGCCTGCCCGCGAGCGCGAGCTGTTGCAGCGCTTGGTGCAAAAGCACGGAGGTGGGATCTTGCATGTTTGAGCGTGCACACCATCGCCGAATCGCGTCAGTGCTGAATGCATTCGACGCAGAACTGCTTGAGCGCGTGCATTGCTTTTTTGGTGGAGGCACCGCCATCGTCCTGGCGTTGAACGAATACCGTGAATCGGCCGACATCGATTTCCTGTGCTCGGATCGCGACGGCTATCGCGAATTGCGGCAGGCCATCTCCGCGCCGACGCTGGGTGCGTTGTTACGGACGCCGATAAAGCACGTCCGCGACGTCCGAACCGAGCGCGACAAAATCTCGACCTACCTGGAAGTCGACGATATTCCCATCAAGGTCGAATTCGTCCTGGAAGCACGTATCGATATTGCCGGGGCGATAGACGCCAGCCTCGGCGTGCCGGTGTTAAGCCGCGACGATATGTACGCCGAAAAGATCCTGGCCAACGCCGACCGCGGCCTGGATCGCTCGGTCATGAGTCGCGACTTGATTGACCTGGCAATGATGATCCAGGGATGGGGGCCTATCCCCGAGACTGCCTGGAACAAGACGTTCGACGCATATGGCCCAGCCGTCTACGAGCAGTTCGACAAAGGTCTGGCATTACTCAGCAAAAGCGAACACCTCAAAAAGTGCATGGCAGCGATGTCCATCAATCCTGCGCTGAGCAAGGTGATCCTCGACACGCTGACCGAGCATCGCCCGAGGACAGTCGGATGAACTTTCGCGGTAGCTAGCGGACCTCATTCCTGCCGCCTTGGATTTCATTTCTGAGCCACTCACAAGGAGTGAGTGCTGCAGGATTTAGCGTAGGGCGAGCCTTTGCATCCTCAGTGACACACAGCTAAGCGCGCCGCATGCCTATGTCTGATATCCGGAAGCTGCGAACACTGGCCTGAGACTATTGAAGGGGCAATTCGACGTACTGTGAGCGAGTGTCATCGAGGCAATGCTCCAGGCTCTCCAGCAGCGCCAGCAACCGATCCAGATCGGCCTGGTTGGTCGCCATTCCAAGCGACACCCGCACGGCGCCCACTGCGCTGCCGGCGCAGGCTGCCAAGCGCGCCGGACTGAAGCTCTCGCGCAGCCGGGACAGGCAGCGCGTCAGGCGCTCCGGGGCGATGGCAAAAGCTGCTTCGGAAGCGCCGGGGTTGCAGAAGCAGCCACCGCGCAGTGAAATGCCGGCGTCGCGCGCGGCGGCTTCGATCAGGGCATACGGCAACGGCTGGCCGTTGCGGTCGAGCAGGTTGAAGGCGACCGTGGCGCCGCGATCCTGCAGCGTGCTGGGCCCGTACAGGCGCAGCAGCGGGGATCCATCTGCCTGCCGCAGCTGCTGCAAACGCGGCAGTAGATCGCTCATTAGACCGGCAAGCCGATCGCTCAGCCTCGGCATACCGACTTCGTCGAGTAGGGCGAAGCCGGCTGGCAGTGCGGCCAGCCCGAGAAAATCCGGCGTGCCGTCCTCGAAGCCCTCGGAACCGGAATGCAGCCGATGCAGGTTGGCACCGACGGACGCAAACTGCACCGTGCCACCGGCGAACCACGGGCGTCGGAGACGCCGGCCGGCCTCGCGGCGCATCACCAGCGCGCCGATGCCGGTCGGGTACCCGAACAGCTTGTAGAACGACAGCACGGCGAAGTCGGCCGGGCACTGGCGCAGGCTGATCGCCTTGCCGGGGGCATGTGCGGCGATGTCCAGCAGCACGTCGAAGCCAAGCACTTGCGCATGGCTGACGAGCGACAACGAGTGGCGTACGCCGGAGAAGTTGGACTGCGCCGGCAGCGCCAGCAGGCCACCGCCGCGCTGGGCGGCCGCCTGCAGGACGCGCTCCGGGTGATCCAGCCGCAGTTCGCTGTCCAGCGGCAGGATGTGCAGCGGAGCGCCCGCCCGGCCGGCGTATTCGCGGATTCCGTTGACCGAGTTGTGATTGTCGGCCGACAGCAGAAGCCCGCAGCGGGCGTCGAACGGATAGCTTTCGGCCACAAGCTTGATCGCGGCGCTGCAGTTGGCGGTAAAGCACACCAGGTGGGTGCTCGCGTCCACGTCGAGAAAGTGCAGCACGGCGTCACGCGCTCGTTCGATGATCTCGGTGCTGGCGCGCGAGCATCGCGATTCGGAGTGCGGGTTGCCGAAGATGCCGTCTTCGAGCAACTGCAGGTGTGCACGCAATTGCGAGCTGCCGTACAGCGCGCTGCCGGCGTAGTCCAGGTAGGCATGTCCCTGCCCATCGAGTCGCCCGAACTCGCGCCGACGCAGCGCCGCGAAATCGAAACCAGCGGAGTCGCTTGCTGTCGGTGCCTGCCTCGGCGGGGTGGCGGTCAACATCCGCGTCTGCTGCGTGGCTGGCCGATGTCCACGCCCGGCTCGAGCACGCGCGGCGAGCCACCGAAATAGCGGCTGAGGCGTGCCCGCTCATCGAATGCGCGCCTGCGGGCCGCCGAGGCGTCGCTGCGGATGGTCGGGAACAGCACCTCGTCCGACCACGCCTGCAGGCCGCCGCGCAGCCGCAGGATGGTCTGCCGATCGCGGCCGGCGAGCCGCTGCGGCACCGCGTCTGGCTTGATGCTGTCGTCGGAGTAGATCACCAGCGTCGTGTCCGCGGCAGGCAGCGCTGCTGCGTCGGCACGCGCAAGCGGCACCGCCCCCGGCAGGTGATCGACATCGAATTCCGCTTGCCCGCGCAGATCCACCAGCTGCAGCCCGGGCCGACGATCCGCGATCCAGCGTGCCAGCACAACGGCGGAGATCTCGTCGTCCGCCAACGGTGGCGCTGCGCTTGCGGCAATGCCGGCCAGCAATCCGGCCACCAGCGCGAGACCCGCCAGCAGCAGACGAATCACGCGCATTGCCGGCACCTCCGCTCGACCAGTTCAGCCACGACGAAGGCGACCAGCGCCAGCAGCACGATCGCGGCGACCACGACGCCGTACGGCAGGTCCAGCGCCTGCGGCAAGGTCCAGGCCGCGCGCGGGGTGCTGACGAAGAAGGTCGAGAACCATGGCAGCAGCAGGCCCGTGACCAGCATGCCGACGAAGATGCCGAGCACCACGACGAGGCCATCCAGCCGGCCGGTCGCCGCCGCGACACAGGCCGTGCCGGGGCACAGGCCGGCGCTGATCAGCCCGGCGCCGAACAGCAGCGCACCGACCAGTTGCGGCCATATCCAGGTGTCCGGCAGGTACACCGAGCCGAGTTCGAGCACGCCGAAGCGAGCGAGCCAGAACACGCCGAGCATCGCCACCAGCAGCGCGCTGAACATCACCTTCAGCACGGTCAGGTCGCGACCATAGAACTGGCCGACCAGCTTGCGCGCGCTGCCGAGGCCGGCGCGCTCCAGCGCGAAGCCGAAGCCGACACCGAGCAACACGGCGGCTGCCAGCGATCCGCCAAGTGCCGCAGCCCCGTCGATCAACGGGGCGCTCATGTCCAGAACCGCCGCAGCAGCGGTGCCAGCGCGTAAGCCGCGGCGAACGCCACCAGCAGGAACAGCCAGCTGCCGACACTGAGCAGGGCGCCACCGGTAAGCGCTTGACCACTGGTGCAGCCACGCGCCAGCACGGCCCCGGCGGCCATCAGCAGGCCACCGCCGAATGCCAGCGCCAGACGCTGTAGGTTCGATACATCGGCCGGGCGCTCAACCGTCAGCCGCAGCCGGCCGGCGAGCGCCGCCGACAGGCAGCCACCGATCAGCACGCCCAGCAGTTCGAAGCTCAACCATTCGAGCCATGGCCCGGGCGCGGCCAGGTAATGCGCGAACAGCGGACTGGCGGCTGCCTGGTCGGGAGCAACGACTGCGACCGTCCCGGCGGCGGTGCTGGCGAACGCGCCCGACGCCCCGAGACCGCGGCCGACCAGCACGAACGCGGCCAGCAGCACCAGCCCCAGCCCGGCGCCGGCGAGGTACGGGTCTGCGTAGCCGGCAGACGCGCGCGTGCTCACGGCGTGTCGACCGGATTGCCCGGGTCGCGGGACCAGTCCTGAAAGGAGCCGTCGTACAGTCGCACCGGATGGCCGAGCACTCGTGCCGCGAGCAGCATCGCGGTGGCTTGCTGTCCGATATGGCAGTACCCGACGATCGTGTCACCGGGGACAATGCCTGCCTGGTCGAACATGGCGCGCAGTTCGGCGGTGGGCCGCAGCCGCAAACGCTTGTCGGTGATCTCGGTGAACGGAATGCTGCGGGCGCCGCGGATGTGGCCGGCGCGGTGGGCCTGCCCATGCGCGCCGCCGCGATCGATGCCGTCGTAGTAGACCGCCGCCCGGGCATCCACCAGCGTCGTGCCCGGTTTGTCCAGCTGCGCGCGCACCTGGCCGGCATCGACCAGCAGCGGCTCGACCTGCAATTCAGCGAGCGTGCCGCGAGCTGACGACGCCGGCTCCGCGCTCAGCGCATGACCGCGCGCGACCCATGCGCCCATGCCACCGTCGAGCAGCGATGAACGCTCGCCCAGTCCGGCGTACTGCAGCGTGAATAGCACGCGCGTGCTGGGGCTGACCCAGTCCTTGCCGTAGTAGACGACGATCCGCGAGTCATTCGAGATGCCGAGCTTCTGCAGCCGCTCGCGCAGCTCGTCGGCGGCGGGCATTTCCAGCATCAGGCCCTCGCGGGTGTGCTGGGAGACGGCAATCTCGTCCAGCGTGACCAGCCGTGCGCCGGGGATGTGCCCGCGTCGGTACTCTTCGCCGTCGCCGACATGCAACAACAGCAGGTTGGGGTCCTGTGCATGGGCCGCCAGCCAATCGACGTCGACGATCAACTGGTGATCGGAACCGTTGCCGAACGCAGGCGCAGCGGTGCCGAGCAGGGCGAGCATGCCGGCTAGGAAGCAGGAGGTCAGTTTCATTGGAGTCAGTTCCTGTGGGGTTCTGACCAAGCCTGCGCGTGCGCAGGAAATCCGCCAACGAACTGGCAGCGAACCGGCGGCACGTGGCAGTGAAGCGGTGATGGCTGGCGGTGGAAAGCGTAGCCGCCGGCCAGTTCATCGGATCAGCCGAGCGAGCGGTGGACGACCGTCAGCGCCGCACGCCGAGCACGGCGAAACGCGCTTCGAACTCGGCGCGTCGATTGCGGCTCAGCTTCAGCATCATGCCGTCGACCAGCTTCAGTTCGCAGCCGCCGCGGAACAGCGGATGGACTTCCCGCACCCGCGCCAGGTTCACGATCGTCCCGCGGTGCACGCGCACGAACTGTTCCGGATCCAGTTGGCGCTCCATCTCTTCCATGCTCTCGCGCAGCAGATGGCTGACGCCACCGCAATGCAGGCTCACGTAGTAGTCGGCCGCACCAATCCAGTCGATCTGGTCCGCCGCGACCACGATGCTCTTGTCCCGGCCGGGAATCAGGAAACGGCTGCGCGGCGCTTGCCGGGCCTGCAGCAATGCGCTGATGCGGGCATCCAGTCCACCCTGACGATGGCTGTGGACCTGGGCTTTCGCGCGGGCCAGAGCCGCCTCGAATCGAGCGTCGGTGAAGGGCTTGAGCAGATAGTCCAACGCATGCACTTCGAACGCGTGCAGCGCGTACTGATCGAACGCCGTGACGAACACGACCGCCGGAACCGCTTTTGGACCGACCAGGTCCAGCAGTGCGAACCCGTCGAGATCCGGCATCTGGATGTCGAGAAACATGATGTCCGGACGCAGGCGGGCGATCACGGCCACTGCGTCGACGCCGGTGCATTCGCCGACGACCTCGACTTGAGGATCGGCCGCCAGCAGCGCGCGCACGTTCTCGCGCGCCAATGGCTCGTCGTCGACCACCAGCACTTTCAATGGCGTCTGGCCGGACGCGCTCATGGCTGCAAATCGAATGGCAGATCCAGCAGCGCCAGCACGTGGTCACCGGATTCTGTCAGGGAAAAGCGGGCGTCATCACCGTACAGGGTGCGCAGGCGCTCTCGCGTGTTCTTCAGGCCAATACCCTCGACCATTGGAGTGGCGATGCTGCCACTATTTCGTACCTGCAATTCCAGCCGGTCATCGGTGCGCTTCGCGCGCACCTCTACACAACTCGCCGTACCGCTCCGGGCGATGCCGTGGCGCACGGCGTTCTCCGCCAGCGGTTGCAGAATCAGGATCGGCACCGCCGCCTGCCGCAGCGTCTCATCCATGGTCACCGTGAACGACATGCGATCGGGAAAACGCGTCTGCTGGATTTCCAGATAGCGTGTGAGCATCTCGACCTCCTCACCGAGTGCCACGCGCTGGCGACCGGCATGGTCCAGCGAATAGCGCAGCAGATCCGCCAGCCCGGCGATCATGCGGATCGCCTCGTCCTTGCGGCTGACCCGCACCAGCCCCGAGACCGCATTGAGCGTGTTGAACAGGAAGTGCGGCTGGATCTGCAGCTCCAGCGCATGCAGTCGCGCATCGGTGAGCGAGCGCCGCAGCTCCGCCGCCTCGATAGCGTGTTCACGATGGCGTTGGCTGTATTCCAGTGCCAGCACAGCGCCGAGCACCAGCAGATAGAGGATCCACTCCAGCGGAATCTGCGCCAGCAGCATGCGGCCGATCTGCACGTCGGACGCCGACGCTGTCATCCGGTCGTACGGACGCAGCCACAGCAACAGACCCAACGAATACAGCGTATGCAGCAGCCCGATCGTGGTGGCTGCCAGCAGATGCACGATCACCCCCAGTGGCCGCGGTGGCACCACCGGAAAGCGCCGCGCCAGCGAGATAACCAGCGCCGTCGGCGCGAGCCAGACCAGCCAGACCGCAGCGTAGTAGCCGAGCAACAGCGGAACGTAGTGGCCGTGCGCAATCATGCTGATCCACACCTGGATCCCGGCTACCAGACCGAACAGCAGCCAGAACGCGGCAGCGAATAGCAGGAATCGACGGGTAGTCATCGGCCCAGTTTGCCGCAACAGCGAAGGCAGCGGCGGCGACTGTGCAGCCAACGGCGGGCGCCCGGCAGCGAATGGGCGAAACAGGGCAGGGTAGGCAATGGAACGGGAGTCGATACCGATCTGGAGGCTGTGGTCGGCGTGGCCGGCGGCGTGCTGCTCGCCGACCTCATCCGCATGGCCTTCGCCGCTTTGGCACTGGGCGCGCTAATCGGATCGCCAAGGCAACGGTTGGGCGCAGGATCTGCACAACGACAGTCCGCAGTCATGCCACGCTGATTCGCCGTGAATTAGGCAGCGTCGACGCCGCGCCGGCGGTAGTTGAATCAACGCTCGTAGATGCGACCGTGTCGCCAGAGCCAGCGGTCCAGCAGGTGCGGCGCAATCCAGTCACCCGCAGGGGAAACCAGCCGTGCGCCGGCCAGCCCCAGCCCGACCACGCCCCATGCGGGGGCGTCTCGTTGTATATCATGCGGCGGTAGAGTTGGGCGGCGATGCGGGCGGGTCCATAGCCCTCCGATGACTTTCGGTCCCTGTTTCGCACATTGAAAATCAAGCAGTTAGCGTCGACATGAGCTCAAGCTTGCCCGATTCATGTCGCTCCGAACCGACGCATATCGGAAAAGGGGATGGTAACCAACCTAAATTGGGAAAGGTTAAGCGGGCCTGCCGGCGCAACAACGTAAATCGGGAATTGGGAGGGGGGGGCGCCAACGTCCTTGCCTGGCCTCAGGAGCGCGCGGCCACCCGTTTTCGGACCACCGGCCGTTCCAGAGGCTCGCTCAGTTGCTTAAGTACGGCCGGGTCGCGGTCGTAGACCAGAATGTCGTCTTTGGTGAAGGTGGCCGCCTTCAGGAGAAGTCCTGTCACGAGGTCAAGTTCGTGCCCGGTAGGAATCACGTCTCGTCGATACGGAGCGGGTTCAAAAAAAAGGAAGTCGTCCATGGCCACTGCCGTGCCTGCGGAAGCACAGGAAATAGCAGCGTCGCGATCCTTGAAATCCCTCACCAGCAACGGGAAGAAGGCGATTCGTTCCAAGGCCTTCGTCGAGCGCGGAACACGAAACCCGTCGTGCTTGATCACATGGCGGATCGCACCGAGGGAAATTTCCACGTGGTCTGCGGCGGCGCGGGTGCAGCTATTGACCTGAAACTCCGATCGACCCAAGAAACGCCGTGAGGCTGCGCAACAGGCGCGCAGGAGGTCTTGGGCGTTGGCCGAGTATGGACGCTCCCAGTGCGTCACGTGCCACAGGGCGAACAGCGTCATCAGGTGAATCGGTTCAGCCGCCTTCACAAGGAGATCGACGCCGCGTTGAGCGACCTGTCGGCCTCTGTCCGATTCGAGCCGCAGCACGGTTCTCAAGGCGGGTTCGGGCAACACCCGTAGTCCAAGTCGTTGCAGGCAGACGCGAAGGAGATTATGTGCGTGGTCGATCGGAGGCGGCGTCGAACGTAAGTACGGATGCAAGCCCCGGAAGAGCCAGTCCTCCGACCCAGGCAGGTGGATCGCAACGCGCAAGAACAGGTTGAAACACCATCCTGACTCCGCCCTTTCGACCCACTCCCAGTTGTCCGGGTTTCGACCGGCGAAGGCTCGATCGAAGAACGCAGGGGCGATGGCCCGAGGGTAGTACGGCCGCGGCCAAGCGCCCACGGCAAAAGCGTGCTCCGGATCTGGCTTGAGCGCCAACTGGGCATTCAGGTCGGCTAGGTCGCCGCCGTACTCCTGTAGCGCCCGGCAGAACCAGGACCGAGGGAAGCCTCTTAGCGCATCGCTATCGGGCGCGCGCATGTCGGCGAATGGAAATAATCATTTCCATTGCACCAGCTTAGCCCCATTTCCATTACAACCAAAATGCGCCAATCCGGCGCGCGGAGAAGGACCGCTTGCTGCTGTCGCTGATAACGAGAACGGCCGCCTCGTGCGTGCCAGGCGGCCGTTCAGGACAACTCGATTGGTCAATCGACTGCAGGCCTGTCCGTGCTCGCGGTCAATAAGTCGTCTTGCCAGCGATCCGGCGCAGCCGACCGATGAACGCGCGCTCACCCAAGCACCCCAGTCCCGCCGTCGCGATTCGCGCCGCCATCATGGCGGCCTTTGGCGCCCGCGGCCATGGGCTTTCGAATCTATGGCTGCTCGACAGCTACCGAGCAGGCCGGAAGTGGGCGCTGCGTAGTGATTCCGAACTCATCCATGCCGTCCTAGCCGAGATCGACCCGCACATACGTTCCATCAACTTGGCGCCGGAGCCCGTCATTGTTCGCGTTCTCGAGGAGGATCACGAAACCACGTTTGACGCGATCGTCGAGTTTGTCGACGGACGTCGGCAGTGTCGTGAAATCAAGGCCGAACCGGACGAAGTGCTCGATACGCGTTCTCACATCCAGAAGGAAGTGCAACTGGCTTCGGCGCGACGCTTGGACGGCAGCTACGTGCGCATGTACGGCACGCAGATGATTGAGAGCCCGCAGCGGTTCTGGAATGGCGTGCGGATCTTGCGTGTAGTCAATGCGGCGAAGACCTATCCCCTCGAGGAGTATCGCGAGTCCATCACGAACCGCCTCAGTCATTCGCGAGTGGATCTGACCCTCAGCGAGCTGTGTGGACCTTTCGAACCGGCTTGCCAACCGCTTGCCGCCGCAGCGGCCATGCAACTATTCCTGGAGCGATACATCGCGCTCGACTTAGATATGCGCCCCTTCAACGAACACAGTGCGCTGCGGTGGACCCAATGACGCGCGCCTACCATCCGCGAAGTCGCTATACCCGCGCCACTGTCCCGATGGAGCTTCGCGATACGGCTTCATGGCCGAGCGCTGGCACCAGCCATCTGGACGTCGCGGGACGCCTTCGCATGATGCGGCTGCGCAAGATCACCCATGACTATCTTGCCTTTCAGCCGATCGCCGGCCAGCTCAAGCGCACGGGGGTGACACACAAGCAGTTCCTCAAGATGCTTAATCGAGCCTTGGCACGCAGCTACGAGACGGGCCAAATTCTGGGCTGGGCCGGCTTCCTACCCGGCGTGCTGCGCAAGGCATACACCCGCAAAGTCGATACCCGAGGGTCACAGCCGCCGGGCTTGGCCGGCGCCTTAGCACTGTGCTTCCAGCGCGTGCCGGACATGAAGAAGGCCCTGGTTCGTCGCATTCTCAAGCGCCCCAAGGGGCCGCATGAGGCGCGTGTTTCCAAGGCCGACATTCACCGGGACTTCCTAGTTCGCTGCAAGGCTGCGGGTCTGGGGTCTGACGAGTGGCCGTTCAATACCCGCTTCGAAGGTCGGCGCGCCCTGGAACGCTTCGTTGACCAAGTCCTGCTCGAGAACTATGAGCGGGGTGTGCTGGCCCGCCAGGGGGCCGATGCCGCCAGCAAGCTTCGTACGGGGACGGGCAAAGACTCTCTCATCACCCCGTTGCTGCCCTACGACCTGGCCGAGATGGATGCCCACCGACTGCACCTGATTGGGACGGTCGGGGTGCCGGACCCGGATGGGTTGATTGAGTGGGTTCCCATCGACCGGATCCAGTTGTTGCTGATTGGCGACGCCAAGTCGACGGCGGCACTGGGTTACGCCGCCGTGATCCGGCGCGAGTGCAACGGCGATGACGTCCTGGACGCCGGATACAGCGTCGTCGCGCCCTGGCACCCACGCGAGCTGTGCCTGTCCGCACTCCACTATGATGCCGGCGGCGGACTTCCCAGCGGTGTCATTCCGGAACTTGCCGGCTGTGGCTTCGGCATCTTGTGCATCGATGGCGCATTGATTGGGCTGGGCAAGGACATGATCGAAACCTTTGCCGGGCGCTTTGGTTGCGCTCTGTGCTGGGGATCGATCGGACGTTGGGACTGCCGACCTCTGATCGAGCGAATCTTTTGTGCCTTGGAAGAGCAAGGTTTCGTGCGCGCGCCCTCGAGCACGGGGTCCAACGCGAATGATCCTCGTAGAGACAACCCCGCCAAGGCGGCGGTGGAGGCACGGATTCACTTCCAGGTGATTTTGGACCTCATCGATCTACAGATCGCGCGTTTCAACATCGCGCAGAATGAAGGCCGCTATGCTCAGAAGCGCCTCAACATCCTGCGACAGTACGTGGAGCGTCCGGAATTGGGTTTTTGGTGCCCCAAGCTTCCACCAACGGATAGCCTTCACCCCGAACTGAATGTCAGCGTGGAGTGGGGTTTCGTGCGAGGCGAGAAGCGGCGCCCCTATACCAAGTACGAGCGAGTCACTTACACCAATACCACTCTGGCCGATTCGCCGGAGCTGATCGGGCGTCGGGTTGCGCGCCACGTCAATCGTGACAACATCCGGGACCTGGAGGTCTTCGATGAACTGGGCGCGCCGCTGGGGTCCATGCGTGCGGCCTATCCGTGGTCGGAGCACGACCATTCGCTAGAGATGCGGAAACAGATCAATCGTCGCATCGACGACGGCCGCATCGTTGCGCAGCACAACCAGGACTACGTGAAGGACGGCTTAAACCAGCTCAAGGCCGAGGCGCGGGCGGACGCGCGCCGGGCCCGGCAGGGCACGTCACGCGCCGGTACCTTGCTCGCCCGGGAGCAGCAGCTGCGCGGAATGGCGCACGGCGCACGCCCAGGGACGGTGGAGGCGGCCGTGCCGCAGACGCGACCCCCGCCGCCTTCTCGGCCGCCACGACGCTACGGCGGTCCCAGTCATGCGCGCCCGCGGTAGTCCATGCCGAAGCTCACGCCCCCGCCCGAAGGCCCCACTCGCGTCGAGCAAGAACGGCACTGGAATGCCTTTCCGGTGAGGAACTGGTCCAAGACCTTCGTCTTGCCATTCCCGGTGATGCTGAACGTCGCCGCCGATGTGATGGACGAGTTGCACTTTGGGCGTGGGGGGCACAGCTACATCGCTCCCACGCAGTTCGGAAAGTCAACGCTGATCCGATATCTGCTACATGCCATTCCGGAACGCTACCCCAACATGCTTGCGGTGCGCCTGGAATTCGAAATGTCGAAAAACCCATCGCAACGCGAGTTCTACAGAACGCTCCTGCGGGGCCTCGATCCGCAGCTAGTGCTGCGCCACTTCTTGGAAGACCGGCGCGATCAAGCGCTCGCAGAGTACTTGGCGCTGGCCACGCCCAAGTCGCCTCCATTCATCGTCTTCCTCGTGGACGAGATCCAAAACGGCGGCGCGCTGGTGCTGGAATGGCTGAAATTTTTTATGGGCATGCTTGACGAGTGCGGGGTCCGCAACGCGGCCTTCGGATTCGGCAACAGTGGCCTAACGGCGGCGGTGAAGAAGGTGCGTCAGGCGCATCAGAACCATCTGCTCAAGCGCTATTTTCGACGCGTGCTCTCCATGCCCGGGATCGCCAACCGAATGACGCTCAGTCGCATTTTTCGCATTGTCGATTGGGCGTGGCGGTGGACAGAGTTCGGTTGGACAATCAGTCAGTTCTATTTCCCCCAGGCGTTCCAGGCGGGATGGCGGATCACCAACGAATCCGGCCTCGCCTGGACTGCCCTCAACACCGCGGCTGGCGCCGGGGGGCGGGGTATGGAGATCGGCGTCGACGTGGTGCGGGACTTGCTTCAGTACTACCTCACACAATTCTCTCGATTCGACAGCCCAAAGTGGAATGGCACGTCTGACCACTGGGACGAAGCGGCCAAAGCGTGCGACTTGAGTCTGCTGTTGGACTAGCCATGCCCGCCTTCACGCCCACCGCGGAACAAGCTTTGGCGGCAATGGAGCGAATCGATCCCTTCCTTGGCCGGTTCTCGTCGGCCTGGTCTCGGCAGGTGCTGTATTCGACCTTGCATTACACCTCCGGCAGTTTTGACCAAAGCGCATTCACGACCGCTCACCTGAGCACGTGGTTCAACCACGAGCCCTGGCCATGCGAAGAGCGCCTCGATATCTACGACACCGATACAGTGCACTGGTGCGCAGACTGTCTTCAGAACGGTTACCACTGCTTCGGTCATCAGTTGGTGGGGCTGGCGCGTTGTCCCTGGCACGGCACCCCCATGCAGTCCGGGTGTCCAAAATGCGAACTCGTTCTCCCAATACGCTCGCGCTACTCGATCGGCCGCGAACCGCTACGCAATTGCCTGCATTGCCACCACCCCATTCTGAATTTGGCCTTTTGTTCTCGATGGCCGAAGAGCCCAAAGTTCCTGCAATCGGAGCGCGAGACCTTGCGCCGATTTGTGCAGTGGGCGCAGCGGGTGAATGGGCTGCACTACCGCTTGGACCGCCACACGGAGGGTCCGTACACCACCGGGGCGACGCGGTGGCCGTCGAAAGCACAAATCCGGCTGGCCTTGGAAGCGATCTGCCCTTTGCCGCCCGGCATCGTGGTAGAGCCTCGACCGCCAGGTTCGATCACGACGGTGGTTGTCCTCGACACTCATCAGGTGCAGGAGCCGGTCGTGTCGGCGAGATTGCGATCCCTTCTGGGCGGGGCGATGTTGCGTCACTTGGGCCGAAAGCCGCTGCCGGCGGCCTGGTTGCGCCACTGGCGCACAGGCGAAGTGGAAACGCCTCAGCCGGCCAACGCCGGGAAGTCCAGTCAATTCGCCCTTTGGCGGGAGCAGCTGATCACCAGGCACAGCGGATTCAAGCCTGCCGGGCCCATCGAATCCCTGCGCCCGTGCATGATGCCGTTGTTGGCCGCCAGGGTCGTGGGACAATTCAATGACGAAGCGCGCAGGGTGAGCTACTTCGACGATCACGATCTGGCGGTTTCCTTCTTTTTCTCCGACCGCGAGTCGGTTCGAGCGTACGCCCCGCTGGGGGACATCCCGGGCATCGTTGTCGAGTTGCACAACGGCTGTGACGACAGGTACTTCCTATCTCCGGGCGAGACCGCGGAAGGGACGCGCAAAGCACCGTCCGGCGAGTGATCAAAGCAGATAATGACGCCCGACAGCGTCCCGCAGGCTCGCTGTTCGATATTCTATGAGGTTCTCATGGTCTGCCGTCCCAATGGGACGAAGGGAATTGTGAGTCAGGCGCCGGCGTTGCGCTTGCCGAGCCATGTGTGCACGCGATTCATGGTTTGGCGCTCTTGGTCGGCCTGCATGACAAACCGGGCTGCAGGCGTGCATGCGGTATCTACTGCGCCTTGGGGTTCGCTTCGGGTCCTGGGCCGATTTTCGTATCGGCGCGGAGCGCGTGAGCCATGCTCAGAGCAGCGCGATCTGGGGTTGCTTGCCGGGTATGGATCCCGCGGTGACCTCTCCCCGAATCAACCTACGAGCTCGGCGAGTACGAGCCTCGGGGCGACATGCTCTGGCAATTGGCCGAGGCCCTGGGCGTGCCCGTGGCGTACCTGCTCACGGATGACGAACTGCTCGCCCGGCTCCTGCTGCCGTGGAACGACCTCACCATCCGCCAGAAGAAGCAGGTGCACAAGGACGTTGAAGCGGCCCTTGCGCCGCCACGCTCGGCCCGCGAGTAGGGCGGGCTCACGCGGCGTGACCGGACGCACGCCAGACACCACGTGCCAGCGTGCAGGCGCTGCGCTGCAGTACCGGCGATAATGGGGACATTATCGAGGGTAGGGTAGTAGCCGCTTCGGCCCGAATGTGTGTTCTTCGCCTCACAAAACTTCGGGACTCGTCTCTTGCGCCACAGGTTGCTGAGATCCCCCGTGCGCGGGCGCGATATCCGGTGCGAGGCTCTGCTGAGCTATGTTGGTGCTACACCTAGGCGTTGTAGGGCGGACGGAGTGGCACCGCGCGAGATCAGCCCACGTGCCCGGACGAGATCGAGCGCAGGTAGGTCACGGCGTCATCCACACGATCTTCGCGGATCATATCCAACAGGGAGCGGCCGCCGAATTCCCGGATGGGCGTGTCCTTGAGCGTAGTAGTCCGGTCCCTGTCGGGCTGGATCTCAAACAGTGCAGACGCTACGCGCAGAATGTCCCGCATGGATGCTTGGACGCGGGACGACTCCGGGTGCAGGCGGAGGGTGTTGGGATGCACTCGCGCGACCTCGGCCAAGTCCTCCCACCCGAGCCCTAGAGCCGCGGCAATCCGCTTTGGCGAAAGGTTTGGCGTACCCGGCTCTCGTACGGACTCGACGAATTCTTCGATTTGGATCGCGGGCATTAGGAATCTTCCTGTGCGGGGAGTTCGCCAACGCCATTGCGCTGGACGGGCCGAGTCAAGTGGCCCGACACCAGACGACATGCCGGCGCTCGCTGTTCGGCCAGCCACGCCCGTTATCATCCTACGCGAGCCGATCACCAAGCTTCGACGGTGCCACGCCAGCCAGTCAACAATGCATAGCGAGAAAAACCCCGGGGGTCAGCGTGCTGAAGCCACACAGTGGCGGTCGCGCGGGTCACGCAGCGGCTAGGCTAGTTACCATAGTTCCGGAGGGAGCGACGCCTCCGAACGGCACGAGCGTTGCCATGCGATGCTTAGGCCGGGAGCCGCGGTTGCTCAAGTGACCGTTCCTGACCCTGAGCCGCTGTACGCGCAAAGATTCGTGCGGAGGCATGAGGACATCCCCAGATGAGCACACCGCATGTAGCGTTTTGCGAGTACTACGCGACTGGCGAAGGCGTGACCGTCCTCATCGCCATTGGCCTTGGTCCTCAGCACGCAGATGAATTGTTCCGTGAGCGCGCCGACTCATTTTTTCATCGGGACATCAAAGTGAAGCCCCTCGACCTCTCCGACACAGATGTTCAGCGCATTGCGAAATGGATACCCGAGCCCGTTCTGGAGGCAGCTAAAGAACCCAGCGGGCGCCTCCAGTACTACGGAGAGTTCCACTTAAACCGCAGTTAGCCTGACTTCCACGCGCGTGGCGCGCGCTAGACAGGGGTGCTGCTTCGCGTGCGAACGGCCGCTATCGACGGCGGTTTCATACGATCGTTGCAACACGTAGCTAGCTGCCAGGGCAGCAGGAGTGTTGCGGATGAAGAGAAGGACCCGGATCCGGTACACGGACAGCCAAAAGGGCGTGATGTGGGACCGGTGGCAGCGGGGAGAGTCGCTGCACCAGATCGCGAAGATGTTCGATCGGCACCACTCGTCGGTTCGCGGGATTCTTGCCGAGTCTGGTGGCATCCGGCCGGCAGCTCGCCGCCGGTCGGTGCGATCCTTGAGTTTCTCTGAGCGCGAAGATGTCTCGCGTGCGCTAGTGGCCGGGGACTCGATCCGCTCGATTGCCACAGCGCTGGGCCGAGCCCCGTCGACGATCAGCCGCGAGATCCGGCGCAACGGTGGCGCCGAACGCTACCGACCGAGCAAGCCATGCCGATCAGGCCGCTTGGGACCGGGCACGCCGGCCCAAGGCCTGTAAGCTGGCGCTGCATCCCGCGCTGGCGAAACGGGTGGCGGACAAGCTGCAGCAGCAGTGGTCGCCGCAGCAGATCGCAGGCTGGTTGATGCGCGCCTACCCCGACGATGCGACCTGCCAGGTGTCCCACGAAACGATCTACCGCACGCTCTTCATCCAGTCGCGCGGCGCGCTGAAGAAGGAGCTCCTGGAGCACCTGCGACGATCGCGGGCGATGCGTCGTTCCCGTCACCACACCCAGAAGACAGCCGACCACGGCCGGATCAGCGACACGATATCGATCCGCGAGCGGCCAGCCGCAGCTGAAGACCGCGCCGTTCCGGGCCACTGGGAGGGCGACCTGTTGTGCGGCAGCGGCAACAGCCAGATCGCCACGCTGGTGGAGCGCAGCACGCGGTACGTCATGCTGGTGAAGGTCGACCGCAAGGACACACAGACGGTCGTCAATGCCTGATCCGGACCGCGAGAAAGCTGCCAAACGAGCTGTATAAGTCGCTCACGTGGGATCGCGGCAAGGAGCTGGCAGACCACCGCCGCTTCACGTTGGCGACGGATATCCAGGTCTACTTCTGCGACCCGCAGAGCCCTTGGCAGCGTGGGTCGAACGAGAACACCAACGGCCTTCTGCGGCAGTACTTCCCGAAGGGCGTGGACCTGTCAACGCTTTTTCCCAAGCCAAGCTCAACCAGGTCGCCAGACGCTTGAATGAGCGGCCACGAAAGACCTTAGGTTACGAAACACCGATAGAGCGATATCGACAAGCTGTTGCACTGACCGGTTGAAACCGCCGCCCAAAGCGGCCGCTCAGTGTGCTTGTCCGAACGGAAGCGGGCACCCCAAGCAACAGCAGAATCAGGCGAAATTGCTCCGGTCCGCGTTAAGCGGCTACCTTGACGGCTCATCTTGAGCCGGGCAGATGCAGTTGATTAGACACGGCCTCTCGAGGACGCCGACCTAGATAGGACCGAGATCCCCGTCCGGCAGCAACGACGGGTCGCATGCTCACTTGAGGTCATCGCGGGTGAAGTAGACCCGTAGTGCCTGTTTGCGCGGGCCAACGCACCGACGGAGGCTCGACTGCACTCCGTGTGCGCGTTCGCGTCCGGCGTCGATCGGCCCATGTGAGCTGCGGTCCGACGGGTCTTCTTTCCTCTTGCGTCCCAGGAAATATGCGATCCACTCGTTGTTAGAAGGGGGCTGGACACCGCTCACGAGCTGCTCGGGTCTGAAGGTCGCCGACTTGGACGGCCCACTGGCAGGCCGGTTCGACCGCAGCGCCAAGCGGCACGAACACCGCGCGGGGCAGGGCGCGGCACTCATGGCGAATGACGTTTCAAGCTCCTGCCGATAAAAAGAAGACCGCATGATCCCTGCGCACGAGTAGTTCTTCCCCTGATCGAAGACCGGTTATCGCAAGGCGGATGTGAGGTGGACCAGATAGGAGTGCACGTCCCACAAGCTGCCGGACGTTGTGAGATCAGGTCGGTCGTGTAGGCCGATCAGATCGAGCATCTTGACAAGGTTCGGCCGCACCGGACCGCCGAAGCTGGCGGCCACCTTGGCTGCGCGCTGTGCGACCTCGTTGTTTGTGGCGCGACACAGATTGGCTCGCGCGTAGCCATTCGACACCAGCGCGGCGACGTCCTGCTGAGTGGGTGACGTCGGTGAAGCGTGCGTTCTAGTCGCGGGCACCGAGGGCAACGATGCAACGTCAAGCTTGACTAAGCGTCAACGGTATCTTTAACTATGAGGTCAATGTTACCAAGGTAAAAAAGCACATGGACAGAAACGATAGCATCCCTCCCTTCAAGCCGGCTAGCCCGGACAATTTCCGACAGCGCGCCGCGATCTTCGCCGACCTCATCGACTACGACCATGGGCGGCTGTGGAACCTCATCAATTCAGAGGCAGCATACATCCGCATGGTGGTCCTGACGCAGGCAGGCATGCCTGCGGTGGCGGGTATCACGCACCAGCTGGATGCGTTCCTGAGGCCTCTCGACGATAAGGCTGATTCGGATCAGGATGCGGAGCGATTGGCCGACAGGTTGCGCCGCGGCATCGGATCAATGATCCGGGAGGTCATGTTCGCGAACGGATACCAGAAGACGGGCCAGCTGCGCGCGGTTCCGCCTGAGCCGCGCAGGATCTTCAGGCGTGCCGAGGTCTACGCGCTCGCACCGGCCGTGGAAAGGCTCGACTTCGATTGGGATGCATTCCTCGAGACGGCGCGCTACGCCGAGGTTCGGCGGCTGTCGCCGGAGTTGGGTCGACGGCCACCGACGTCCATGTACTCTCCGGACAAGCGTAGCTACTTCATGACGTCCTTGGACCTCGACATAAGCTGCAACGACGAGATGTCACTGCGCGCCATGTATCGGACGCTGCGTGAGGCTTGGGATGCCCAGGTGAAAGCGCCTTATGAGAAGCCACTGCGCTTGCATACCCTGCGAGTCGATATCGGCGAAGTGGCCTCAATGCTCATGGAACTCGTCGACAACGCGGAAGAGTTCGACCACTGGGAAGTCGAGCTTATTGAGTCCATCGGGAACACCAAGCGCCGGGCATCTGGCACCGCGTGAGCGAGCGTATTGCCGGTGCGAGGCCGGCAGGGGCAATTCGCCCGCGCGGCGGCGCAATGGCGCGCACGCTACGTGGAGTCGAGGGCAGTGGCGAGAACTTCGGCGGTGAACATGATGGGCTCGAATCGCAAAACGCGGCGACTGACCAGTAGGCCACTGAGAGGAGCGGGGTCAGAGCGCGTTTCCTCGAAAACAAGAGTGGTTCGTTCCACTTGAGGTCCGGCAGCCGCAAAGGGGGGCGCTGCAGTTGGCAATCATCCTGGACGCTCACACGCGGGCCGTCGTCGGCTGGGCAATGGCCGAGCATCAGAGGCTCGAACTGGCCGAGCATGCAATGGACATGGCGCTGGTGCGGCGACAGCCCAAAGCCGGACTGATCCTTCATCACGATCGCGGCAGCCAGTACACGGGGGCCAGATACCGTGGGCGGTTTCATACGATCGATGCAACACATGGCTAGCTGCCAGGGCAGCAGGAGTGTTGCGTATGAAGCGAAGGACGCGGATTCGGTACACGGACAGCC